>CALGGJ010000100.1 GCA_937915745.1 uncultured Prevotellaceae bacterium
CTGAATTTATTCGAACGTTTTCGTTAAGCCAGAAGAGCAAAGTGCTTGCATTTTGTCTTGGCGAGGAAACGTCTGAATTATTCCAAAGTTTTCAAAGCGCGAAACAGTCTAATGACCGATTTGGGATAAACTTAAAATCATCTAAACGCTAATGACCGATTTGGGTTAAAACGCTAATGACCGATTTGGGTTAAAACGCTAATGACCGATTTGGGATTATGTATCTGTTATGTACCTGTATTTTGCGGAAGTTGATTCATGTGTGTTGCCTTGACTCATGTGGTTACGTATTTACTATGACTCATGTGGCAGAATGTGCCACGCAAAAAAGCCTGGGCTCACACCCAGGCTTTTTTTTGATTTTATGTGTATTGCAAAATGCTTACTTCACGTAAACCTTCTTGCCGTTCACGATGTTAAGACCTTTCTGGAGCTCGTTGATCTTCTGTCCCTGTGCATTGAAGATGCCTTCCACCTTCTGACCGGCAAGTATGCCGTTGATGCCAGTTGCACCCTTAGTCTCAGCCTCGGCGCTGAAGACGAGATTGACTTTGAGGATAACGGCATTGTTGTCTTCTGGAGTGTCACCAACTACGAATGCATAGCGGCAGCTGTAAGTGGTAGGATCAGTGAGGTGTGCACCTTTGTGGTCAGGGTGTGCACCGACTGAGTAGAGCTGGTTTTCAGCGCGTGCGAAGTCGGCTTTTACAAAGAACTGCGATGCTTCATTGCCCCATGAAGCCCAGTCGCCGTTGGCATCGCGCCATCCGTCGGTTGTACCGAGTTTGTAGTTCTTGTCGAGTGTGCCATCGCTCTGTATAGCATATACAGTTACTTCATCAATAGACTCAACACCAAGCACTGCACAAATGCCGACAATGTCAACAGTTGTTGACGTGTTTGAACCATTATTGTAATGGTCGCCTATATTGAAGCTGACGTTTACAGGCAGCGTAGCATCGTAGTTGAGCTGAGCAAAGTCGGTGAGCGGAGCAGGCTCTTCGTCTCCGTGAGCTACGTTGAGTGTCACCTTGATTGTTACCCAGTCGCCGTCTTCATCACCGGTCTTCACTGCCTTGTATGTTGCAGTAAGGGCCAGGTCGTCGTCGGTTTCCATGTTGTTGCGGAAGTTCATACCGCCGATGAATGTGATGTTAAGTGCGTCGTCGAGCTTCACACATACCATGTTGTCGGCAGTTGCCCATGTAGTCCAGTCGCCGTTGGCATCGCGCCATCCGTCGGTTGTGCCGAGTTTGAAGTTAGGGTCGAGTGTGCCATCGCTCTGTACTGCATATACAGTCACGTCGGCCAGCGACTCGGCGCCCAGTTTCTCAAGAACCGTAGCAACATCGATAGTAGCATCGGTTGAACCAGGATAGTAGTCGCCGTCAGCATAGTTGATGTCAACCTGAACACCGACTGTTGCTAATTCCTGACCAGCTTGCTTGGTGTAATATACGTTCTTGAATGAGAGCCAGCTTACGTTGTTGTCTTCAGCCACGTTGAATGTGATTGTCAGTACACCGTCTTCGCCCACAACACCTGTTGCGGTGTAAGTGCCGTAACGGAATTGTGCACCGTCGTCGCACGTCTCTCCGGCAGCTACGTCAACAGCCTCGCCGTCGTTTACGTTGAGGGTGATTCCGTAAGGTTCTTCATCCACACCATTCTTGATACGTACGCGCACGAGAGCCTCAACATCGTAAGTGCCGGCAGTCAGGTCGGTCACGGTTGCAACGAGATTGTTGGCATCGAGTGAGTTGGCATCGCCGGTCCAGTACTCGAAGAATGGAACGTGCATCTCTGAGCCGTTCTCCTTGTCGTCGGCCTCTACTGACCATGTGTTGATGTAGAGCGATGTGTTGAAGTCAGTACACTTGTTTCCACCTATTGACCATGCAGAGAGCAGGAAGTCGTCGTAGATGTTTGCAGAGCGCCATCCCTGTACCTTGTCAGGGTTGACAACTATTTCGGTGAGTTCGCCTGCCTCATACTTGTCGAAGTATGCCTGGAATGCTTCGAGAGCTTCTGCAGTGTAAACGTTGGTGTTGTCAACGAGTGCCTTCATTGCAGCGATAGCCTCAGCGTTTGCAATACCGTTGTTGGCAGCTTGTGTGGCAGCCTTGAGTGCATCGGTAGCAGCAGTCAGTGTCTCGGCAGTGTACTCTCCTGCGAGCACGTTAGCATAGTCGTTGAGTGCAGTCTGTAGTGCAGCGAGTGTGGCAGCAGGCATTGCGGCTTCCTGGTCGATAGCCTCGGCAGCAGCGAGTGCAGCCTTGTATGCAGCTACGTTAGCTTGTGCAGCTACCTGGTCGAGTGTTGCATCGGCTCCGTAGTAAGTGAGTACGAAGTTATCCCAGATACACCAGAGGTTGGTGTTCACTTCGAGCTTGGCTCCGAGAGTGATTGTTCCGTCTTCAACCTTCACGATGATTGGTTCTACGGTGTAGAGTCCGTTGGTGAACGATACAGAAGCGTTGCTCATTGAGTTTTCGCTACCGGTCTTCACAGGGAATGTCACTGTACCGTCGTTGAGGAAGAAGTAAGGGAGGTTCTCTGTATCGCTGCCATCCTGACGGTAGAATCCCTGTGCGCTGAGTGCATATACACCGTTTGGCACTTCGTCGAGTGTCTGGCTGAGTGTGAATACAGAGTGGTATGACTCGGCGTTGTTGTTGACGTTGTTACCGCCGCTTATGTTCTTGTTGCTGGCCTCGAATGTCCAGTCGCCGCTGTAGCGGTTGTTGCGTCCGAAGTTAGGGTCGGAGATGAGGAATGTTGCATCCTGTGGAGTTTCAACAGTAGCTGTTGCCAGCTTAGCAAGCATTTCGTCTGGAGTGAGGATGGTCCATTTTGCAGCATCGCCTTCAACGCCCTTGCCCAGTATGGTTGAAGTGCCGTCGTAGCCATAGACTGTTGCTCCGTTCCTGATGAGGTATTTGCCTGCACCAAGGTCTTTGATTGTGAGTGCAACAGGGCTTCCGTCCATGTAGTCACCACCGAAGTAGTAGCTTGTACCGCCGTTTGACACCTGTGACTCGAGCTGGTATGTACCGTCTTCCTGTGGGATGAGGGTTACGAACTCAGGGTGTTCAACCAGTGAAGCACGTGTACCCCAGTCGTTGGCAGCGCCCCAGTAGCGTCCTGCCTCTTCGTTGTAGAGGTAGTATTTGCCTTCTGCGAGTGTTGCATCTTCATAGTCAACCACGAGGTTGAAGCTGAGGATTACAGCATCGTTGCCTGCAGTTACGAATGCATACTTGGCTGTGTAGGTTACAGGTCCTGTGAGGTGTGCACCTTTGTGGTCAGGGTGTGCACCGATTTCGTAGAGCTGGTTTTCAGCGCGTGCGAAGTCGGCTTTTACATAGAACTGTGATGCTTCATTGCCCCATGAAGCCCAGTCGCCGTTGGCGTCGCGCCATCCGTCGGTTGTACCGAGTTTGTAGTTCTTGTCGAGTGTACCATCGCTCTGTACGGCATAGATAGTCACGTCGTCGAGTGATTCAACATCGAGTGTAGCGAGTATTGAAGATAGGTCAACAGTAGCCGTTGCACCAGCATATCCAACTCCGATATTTAATGCGATGTCCTGTGTAGTGGCTGTTGTGCTGTTGAGTTCGTCGATAGTAGCAGCTGGTTCAGGTTCAACCACGTTGAGTGTCACCTTGAGTGTTACCCAGTCGCCGTCAACGTCGTCAGCGTTTACAATCTTGAATTCGGCAGTGTATGTAGCCACTTCGTCGGTATTCATCTTACCGATACCACGTATAGTGAGGTCTTCGTTGAACTGTACATAGAAGCGTGCGTCGGTACCCCAGTTAACCCAGTTGCCTTCTGCATCGCGCCATCCGTCGGTACCCTTCGAACCTACTGTGAAGTTCTCGTCGAGTGTTCCGTCAGGCAATACTGCATAAACCTTGAGATTATCCTTCTCAATGTCGAGAGTTTCAGCAATAGCATCCCAGTCGATAGTGATACCATGAGCTGCACCTGGCTGGTAGTCTGCTGTGTATTCGCATTGTGCTGATACTTCAACAACATCGAGTTCTTCAGCAACGTATGGTATCTTGGCCAGTTCGCATGCGCGGACGATGGTCTCCATCTCGGCAACACCGTCGCCCTCGATGGTTCCGTCCTCAAGTCCCTGGAGGATAGCCTGAACGTCAGCATTAGCATCGAGTTCGGCAGCCTGGTCCTCGGTGAGGAACGACTTGTTGCTGAGGTAGCAGGCTTCTATTCCCTTGTATGCAACGATGCTTGCAACTGCATCGTCAACTGCATCCTGGAGTTTCTTGGTTGCAGTCAGCACGTCGGCGTAGTTCTTTCCATAAGTTGTGTATGCAGCTTCGAGGGCAGCCTTCACGTTGGCATTCATTGGGTCTTGGAGGCCTATTGTAGCCTTGGCCTTCTTAGCGATGGCGGCATATGCTTCCTTTGCGCTTTCACTGAAGTCAACGAATGTGAGGCGGAAGTTGTCGTAACCACAATATGCATCACCCTGATTTGTAGGGGCCTTAGTGTTCTTCACACCGATTGTGAGTACTTCGTCCTCGCCAACTTCAACGGTGAGTTCGTTCTCATACAAGCCGCGTGTGAACGCATCGGAGAATGCGCTGCCGTTGTTTGGCAGGTATATTGTAGTTTCACCAACCTCATGGCTTGACCATGTACCTGCACCTGCCTCTTCGAGGTATTCGTCGATGATTTGCTTCACGAGCACTTCCTCGTCGTTAGCATACAGGTAGCAGTAGTTTTCGAGCTCTGTACCCTCATCCCTGAGGTCGAGTGAACCTTGGTTGCTTGTCGGGCGTGAGAATGCCTGTACTTGTACCTTATATACACCCGGCTTGAGGTCGGTGATGGTCTGGTTTACATCGAATACGTAGTTGTATGCGGTGATTACAGGGTTGTCTGAGCTACCCTTGAGTTCGATCTTGCCCTGTTTCACTGTCCAACCGGCTGAACCCTCGTCGAATTGTCCGTTTGCCACAGCAAATGTAGCGTCGTCGCCTGGCATCACGGCAGCCTTGGCAGCCTTGAGTGCAGCGGCTTTCTGTGCTTCTTCTTCAGCAAGAGCCTTCTCGATTTCGACCTTGAGAACCTCATAGTCGGCCTCGCTCACGAAATCCCAATAGATGTCGTCGCTCTCCTCGTCGGTTAGTACGAGTTTGCCGTTCTCTGTTGCCACGAGGTACTTGCCCTGTGCCGAGTAGGCAACCTGCTCAGGAACATAGATGGCACGGATTACCCATCCGCCCTCTCTTTCCTCAATCACCCACTTGTGGTAACCTGAGCCAGTAGTAACAGATGTACTGCCAACCTTGACGAATGAGCCATCCGCATATTTGAAGCGGACGTAGGTGTAGGTGTGTCCAGGATCGCTGAAGACGTGAGCGTCGCTGTGGAAACCATCAGCTTCGTCACCTTGATTAACAATCGTGAACGGAGTTCCGAGTGCACTGGCCGTAGCACCAGCTGCAACGAACTGACTTGTTGCCTTGTGCTGCAGATAGACTACCGAGTTATTTGCAGGTCCGAGTGCCAAGCGGGCAAACGCGAACACTGCGCCCAGTACTGCGAGCGATGCAACGAGAATAAATCTAGTTTTTCTCATGATGTTTGTTAATTAAATTGTTAATAAATATTTGGTTTTTAAGTTTGTTTTGTCTTGCCTCTGTCAGTTTCCGATTGCAGGGAACTCGCACGCACGCGACGCGCGCTCCCTTGCATAACTACACAAAGTGGGTGCAAATATAAGGTTTTTTAAGATATCTGGCAAACTTTTTAAGAGAAAAGTGTGTTTTTTAAGTGAAAAAACCTCGTGGCAGACCGAAGTGACACCTATAAACTACAGCTCGGCAGGCTGAAGACCACGCTGCTTGCCATGATGTCGCAGCTGCAAAGTCGGTTTGCATTGCATCAAGAATTGCCGCACGTTTGTAGAAGTATTTTACTTTGCCTGTAGAGGAAAAGTCCTGCGGGTACGGAGCAATTCTTAAAACCACGGGACAGTTTTATTAAATTGTGGGGCAATTTTAATAAATTGTGGTCAGGATTTTAATAAACTGTCACACAATTTTAAGAATTCTTCTGCGCCTTCTGGAAAATGCTTCTGCAGTTTCGGGAAAATGCCCCTACGCTCTCGGGAAAATTCTTCTGCACGTGCAGACAAACTCGGCCTCGCGCGAGCGCAGTCGCGGCCGCTGCACCCGGTCGGGCAGTACGTTGTCTTCACCCATCCCGCGTTGCCGTTGGCAGGGCTTTCTGCCATGTATGGCCGGGAAAATGCACGTCGCAAGTCGATTTGCCGGTTCATGATACCATCTAATTCGGTTTTTTGTCGTATCTTTGCATCCGCAAAAAGACTGTGGCAAGATGGCACCAGCCTTTCCATGCCGCCAGCACCATCGACACCGATACATAACAAAAACCCACAAACCCACCAACACATGAAGACAGACATAGAGATTGCACGCGAATGCCGACTGGCCCCGATAGCCGATGTAGCATCACGAGCTGGCTTCCCTACCGACAGTATCGAACCCTACGGCCGCTCCATAGCCAAAGTACCCGAAACCCTGATTGACGACAAACGTGCGGCCATGAGCCGCCTCATACTCGTCACCGCCATCACCCCCACAAAAGCCGGCATAGGCAAGACGACAGTGAGCATAGGTCTGTCCATGGGTCTGAACCGCATAGGCAAGCGAGCCATCGTCGCACTGCGCGAACCCTCGCTCGGTCCGTGCTTCGGGATGAAAGGCGGAGCAGCCGGTGGCGGTTATGCACAAGTGTTGCCGATGGAGAAGATAAACCTCCATTTCACCGGCGATTTTCACGCTATCACGACTGCACACAACATGATTGCGGCACTTCTCGACAACTATATATACCAACACCGCAACGACGGATTTGCCCTGCGCGAAAAGCTGTGGAAACGAGTGCTCGACGTCAACGACCGCAACCTGCGCGAAGTGATTACCGGCATCGGGGCAAAAACCAACGGCGGAGTGAGTGAGAGCGGGTTCGACATCACACCTGCGAGCGAAATCATGGCAATACTATGTCTGTCAACCGGCCTCGACGACCTGCGCCGCCGCATCGACAACATACTGCTCGGATTCACCATCGACGGACGGCCTTTCCGCGTGAAAGACATGGGAGTGGGCGGTGCAATCACCGTCCTGCTGCTCGACGCCGTACGTCCCAACCTGGTGCAGACCACCGAACAGACACCGGCCATAGTGCACGGCGGCCCGTTTGCCAACATAGCACACGGCTGCAACTCTATACTCGCCACCAAACTCGCAATGACATACAGCGACTATGTAGTGACCGAAGCAGGATTCGGTGCCGACCTCGGTGCCGAGAAATTCTTCAACATCAAATGCCGCAAAGCAGGCCTCCAGCCATGCCTCACAGTCATCGTGGCCACCACACAGGGACTCAAGATGCATGGCGACGTGCCACTCGACGCCATCAAAGAGCCCAACCGCGAAGGTCTGATTAAAGGTCTCGACAACCTCGACCGACATATCGACAACCTGAAGAAATTCGGACAGTCGGTAGTAGTGGCATTCAACCGCTTTGCCACCGACACCACCGACGAGCTCAACCTCGTGCGCCAGCACTGCGAGGCATCAGGAGTGGGCTTTGCCGTGAACAACGCCTTCGCTGAAGGCGGAAGCGGAGCCGTGGAACTGGCCGAAGAAGTGGTGAGAACGGCCGAGAACCACCCGTCGCAGCCACTACGGCTTACCTACGAAGACTCCGACTCGGTGAAGACAAAGATAGAAAAAGTAAGCAAGAACATATACCGTGCAGCATCGGTGAGCTACAGCAAACAGGCAGAAACCATGATTGCACGCATAGCCGGGCTGGGCATGGACCACTACCCTTTATGCATAGCCAAGACACAATATTCGTTCTCGGCCGACCCCACACTCTACGGAGTGCCCGAAGACTTTAACATACACATCCGCGACCTCGTTATCAACGCCGGAGCAGAGATGATAGTGGCCATAGCAGGCGACATCATGCGTATGCCGGGATTGCCGAAATCGCCGCAAGCCGAACGCATCGACTACATAGGCGGACACATCGAAGGACTGAGCTGACAATGCCATACAGGTTCTAAGATGATACTGCGCCGCAAACACTATATGACCTCAGACACCAAGGCAAGGTTGGCTTACACAGAGTAATCAGTCCTTTTTTTGGCTGCCAAAACCTAAATTTTCTCAAATGACACTCAAATAATGAATTATTTGTAGTAACTTTGCAGCTTGAAACCAAACGAAAACGACACATGGGAATAAAGAAATACTTCACAGGAAAAAGCGGAGCCATATTCTGGATAAATGTGCTGCTCGCCGCTGCCCTGCTCGTCAGCATACCTGTAATCCTTTTCAACACGCTCGACGCCTACACCCACCATGGCGAAAGGACAAGTGTGCCGTCGGTAGAAGGGCTGAAATACTACGAGGCAGAAGAAGTGCTCGACCAAAACGGTTTTGTTGCAGTCATCGCCGACTCCACCTATAAGAAATCGGCCAAACCGGGCGCAGTGCTCGACCAAATACCCAAGGCAGGCACACTGATAAAACAAGGCCGTATAGTATATCTCACCGTCAACCTCAACGGTGAGCCACTCGTCAAAATGCCCGACCTGGTTGACAACAGCTCATACCGCGAAGCAGAAATCACACTCAAGGCACTCGGATTCAAACTCACCTCACCTACACTCGTCGAGGGTATAGAAAAGGACCGTGTGCTGAAAATAAAACAAGGTAACCGTGCCATAAGTGCAGGCGAGATGGTATCAAAAGAACGTGCACTCACCCTGTACATCGGAGCAGGCGAGCTTGAAGAAGACTCACTATACTTCGACGACGGTGCAGAAGACTATGATATCGACACCGACATAAGCGAAAGCAACTTCGACCTGCAACTATGAGACAGCAAACAAGCCCCAACCGCCCCGACGCCCAACCAGACCCGCTCGACCCGCTCGCCCAACCGGACATGCCGGAGCCGCTGGAAGACCTCGACGACACCCTGCCTCTCTACGAACACTACCGCCTGCCGGTCGATCCCAAGCAGAAACTGATGAGGATTGACAAATACATCATCGAACATCTGCCCAACATTTCGCGCAACCGCATACAGCGCGCAGCCGATGCAGGGTTCATACTCGTGGGCGACCAACCGGTGAAACGCAGCTACAAAGTGAAACCGCTCGACATGATACGCATCATGCTCGACCGTCCGCACTACGACAACACCATCACCCCCGAAGACATACCGCTCAACATACTGTATGAAGACAACGACATCATCGTGGTGAACAAACCCGCAGGACTCGTCGTGCATCCCGGACACGGCAACTGGCACGGCACACTGCTCAACGCATTGGCCTGGCACCTCAAAGACCATCCCGAATACGACATCAACAACCCCGAGATAGGACTGGTGCACCGCATAGACAAAGACACCAGCGGACTGCTGGTCATTGCCAAGACAGCCGACGCCAAGACACACCTGGGACGCCAATTCTTCAACAAAACCACCAAACGCGAATACAACGCCCTGGTGTGGGGCAATTTCAACGAAGACCACGGACGCATCGAGGGCAACATAGCACGCAACCCAAAAGACAGGATGCAGATGGCAGTGTTCCCACCCGACAGCGACATAGGCAAACACGCAGTAACCCACTGGAGTGTGATTGAACGATTCGGATACACCACCCTCGTAAGCTGCAAACTCGAAACCGGACGAACACACCAGATACGTGTACACATGCGCCACATAGGCCACAACCTGTTCAACGACGAGCGCTACGGAGGCAACCAAATACTGAAAGGAACGACATCAAGCCACTACCGCCAGTTCATCGAAAACTGCTTCAAGGCATGTCCGCGACAAGCACTACATGCCAAGACACTCGGCTTCGAACACCCTACAACACACCAGCACATGATGTTCACATCAGAACTGCCTGCCGACATGACAGCACTCATACAACGCTGGCGCACACTCGGCAACAGCAGTAAACAAACATAACAGATGAAAACAATAGCAATAATAGCAGGTGGCGACTCATCCGAACACGACGTCTCGCTCAAGAGTGCGGCAGGGATTGACTCCTGGTTAGACCGCACACGGTACATTGTATATACCATCGAAGTGAAAGGACTCGACTGGACCGCACACCTTCACGATGGCAGCACAGCCGAGATAAACCGCCACGACTTCTCGTTTGTAGAACACGGCAAGACGGTGAAACCCGACTTCGCATACATCACCATACACGGCACACCGGGCGAAAACGGAATACTGCAAGGCTATTTCGACCTCCTGCACATACCCTACTCTACCTGCAGCCTGCTGGTGGCCGCACTCACATTCGACAAGTTCACACTCAACCAATACCTCAAAGGATTCGGAGTAAAGGTGGCAGAGTCGCTCTTACTGCGCAAGGGACAAAGCATCAGCAACGAAGACGTGGTCGGACGCATAGGCCTGCCGTGTTTTATCAAGCCCAACGCATCGGGCAGCAGTTTCGGTGTGACCCACTGCAAGACGAGCGAAGACATACAGCGAGCCATAGAGTATGCACAAAGCGAAGGCGGCGACGTCATGATTGAAGCCGAACTCAAAGGCACAGAGATTGCCAACGGGGTGTATCGCAAACGCAACGGCGAGGTGTATGTACTGCCAATAACCGAGGTGGTAAGCCAAAACGACTACTTCGACTTCGATGCAAAATACAACGGACAAGTGACAGAAATAACACCTGCACGGCTTTCAGACAACACGACGGAGCGGGTGAAAGCACTGACCAAAGCCATTTACACCATATTGGGAGGCGACGGAATAATGCGCGTGGACTATATCGTGACAAGGAAAGACAACACCGACGTAATCAACCTGCTCGAAATAAATGCCACACCGGGCATGACCACGACATCGTTCATTCCACAACAAGCACGGGCCGACCACCTGGAAATGACCGACATACTGACCGAAGTGATAGAATCAAAACTGGGAAACTGCTATGACTGACATACACGAATTTGACGACATACGCCCGTTCCTGCCCGAGGAAATGCCTGCCGTATATGACAGGCTACTGGCCGACCAGCGCTTCCTTGCCATACTGCCACGGATATATCCGGGCCTGCCGCAAGAGAAGGTGGAAGCCATGCTGCGTGCAGGAAAGACCAACCTGGAGTTTCAGAAAATATGTATCTACCCTGTGATTGAGCAATTGCTGAAGAAAGCCAGCGACGGCTTCTCTGCCAATTTCTCACATCTCGACGGCAACGGCTATACATTCATATCCAACCACCGCGACATCGTGCTCGACTCCGCCCTGCTCGACTTTGCACTCGTGGATGCAGGATTCGATACCGTAGAGATAGCCATAGGCGACAACCTGCTCATATATCCGTGGATAAAGGATGTAGTGAGACTCAACCGCTCGTTCATCGTACAACGCGCACTGACCATGCGACAAATGCTCATGGCATCGGCCAAGATGTCGCGATACATGCACTACGTAATCGAAGAAAAAGGCGGAAACCTGTGGATAGCACAACGCGAGGGACGCGCGAAAGACAGCAACGACCGCACCCAAGACAGTGTGCTGAAGATGTTGGCAATGGGAGGAAAAGGCAATGTGGTAGAGTCGTTGAAATCGCTCAACATCGTGCCGCTCGCCATCTCCTACGAATACGACCCCTGCGATTACCTCAAAGCCGAAGAGTTTCAGCACAAACGCGACAATGCCGACTTCCATAAAAGTCAGCAAGACGACCTCGACAATATGGCTACAGGCATATTCGGATACAAGGGATACATACACTATCATGCAGCACCATGCATCAACACATGGCTCGACACCCTCGACCCCGACACACCGAAGACAGAACTGTTTGCGTCGGTGGCCGGGCATATAGACCACGAGATACATCGTCACTACCGCCTCTATCCAAGCAACCTGGTGGCAGCAGGCATTGACGAAAATGCCGATGACGCGGCCAAGTTCTGTGCATACATAGAGGCTCAGCTTGCAAAAACAACCATAGACAACCCCGACATGCCGTTCCTGCGCGACAAGATACGGCAGATGTATGCCTATCCGGCAATAAACAAGGCCAAGAGCGAAGAATAAAACCGACCCACGACAAAACCCATACATACAAAACACGAGTGGACAGAATGACCTACATAAGACAAGCGCGGGCAACGGCAGGCATTGCAATACTTGCCGCACTCTGCATGTCCATCGCCATTGCATGTGATGACGAAGAGACAGAACAACCGTCGTACATCACCAATCTGGTAGAGGCCTACACCGATGGCAGCGGCAACATACGAAGCATACGCACCGACGACGGCACCCGCTACACAGTGGAACAGAACATCAATACAGGTAAGGCCGATACTGTTTTCAGATGTCTCAGCACATACGTGACAACCGAATCGGCAGCACAGCTCTATTCGCTCGAACCGGTGTTCTCGGCACATCCACGCCCTGCAGCCGAATTCCACTCGCTGCCTCATGACCCTGTGAAGTTTATCAGTTCGTGGGCATCCGACCATTACATAAACATACGTATCGGAATACTTGCCACCGATGGCAGCAACCATGCCTACGGGTTTGCTGAAGACGATGTGACCACAGTCAACGGCAAGCGGACAGCATGGTTCACACTACTGCATCAACGACAAAACAACGATGCAGAATCATACACCGAAGAACTGTTCCTCAGTATGCCACGTGCCAACTATCTGGATTGCGACTCGTTTGTGATAAACATTCATACATACGACGGTCTTAAGACTATAGGACACAAGTAAAACATAAACACATATATCTCCTTCAACAACGAAGCTCAACAAACAAAAAACATAAACAAAAGACATGAAGACTTACAAACTCGTAAACAACGTGATGGGATGGCTGATTTTTGCAATAGCAGCATTCACCTACTGCTCAACCATAGAACCCACCGCCAGTTTCTGGGATTGTCCGGAATTCATCTCCACAGCCACGAAGCTGGAGGTAGGACATCCACCTGGCGCACCATTCTTTATGCTTGTCGGAAACCTATTCTCACAATTCGCAAGCGACCCGACCCAAATAGCCAAGATGGTCAATACCATGTCGGCACTGCTCAGTGCAGGATGTATCCTATTCCTGTTTTGGACAGTCACACATCTGGCAAAGAAACTTGTCTGTCGCGACGACCAGCAACCAACAACTGCTCAAACCATCGCAGTGATGGCAAGCGGTATTGCCGGTGCACTCATATACACATGGAGCGACACATTCTGGTTCAGTGCAGTCGAGGGCGAGGTCTATGCCTTCTCGTCGTTCCTCACAGCCTTGGTATTCTGGCTCATACTGAAATGGGAAGATAAGGCCGATGAAAGCGGCAGCGACCGCTGGCTGGTGCTTATTGCATACCTGGTAGGACTCTCTATCGGCGTCCACCTGCTCAACCTGCTCTGCATACCGGCAATGGTACTCGTATATTACTATAAGCGTTCCTCAAACCCCGATGGCCGGGGCTCGCTCATTGCACTGGGAATATCGGCGGTAATCGTAGCAGCCGTTCTGTATGGAGTGGTACCTGGTATTACGAAGGTGGGAGGATGGTTCGAGTTGCTGTTTGTCAACATGCTCGGCATGTCGTTCAATACAGGACTGTATATCTACCTCGTACTACTGGTTGCCTGTCTGATTTGGGCAATCATCGAATCGACACGTGCAACCAATAAGCTGCGCATGAACATAGCATTCATCGTCAGCCTGGCAATGCTCGGAACTCCATTCTACGGATATGGATGGAGCAGCATTCTTATCGGCATCGTGGTGCTTGCAATAGTTGCATGGATGCTCAGGTCGGCCAAATGGGTAACACCTAAAGGATTGAACACAACCTTGCTGTGCCTTGCACTCATCGTGGTGGGGTATTCATCGTATGCTGTCATCGTGATACGCAGCGACGCCAACCCGCCAATGGACCAGAACTCGCCTGAAGATGTATTCACACTTGGCGAATATCTCGGACGCGAACAATATGGCGACCGCCCGTTGTTCTACGGACCTACATACAATTCGCGGCCATCGGTCGTAGTGAAGGGAGACCACCTGAGCTATGGCACGACCGAGGGTGCACCCGTATATCAACGCAAGGAGAAAGCCAACATCGACGAAAAAGATGAGTATATCGTAATTCGCAACAAGTTCGACTACGACTATGCTTCCGACCAGTGTATGCTCTTCCCGCGTATATATAGCGAGAAAGATGCAGGCAAATACGAATCATGGCTCGGAAGCGTACACTATCACACCGTGCAATATAACATACCGGGCCAAGGAACTCAGACTCTGCAGATACCGTCGCAGATGGACAACATACGCTACTTCCTCTCCTATCAGCTCAACTTCATGTACTGGCGCTATTTCATGTGGAACTTTGCAGGGCGGCAGAACGACTTGCAGAGCCAGGGCGAGACTGAACACGGCAACTGGATAACCGGCATCAAGCCGCTTGACGACCTGCGCCTGGGCAACCAAGACCTCCTGCCTACCGAACTGAAGGAAAATAAGGGACACAACGTGTTCTATTGCCTGCCGCTTATACTCGGACTTGTCGGACTGCTATGGCAGGCATTTAAGGGTAAGCGCGGCATACAACAGTTCTGGGTAGTGTTCTTCCTGTTCTTCATGACAGGAATAGCCATTGTGTTCTACCTCAACCAGACCCCGGGGCAACCTCGTGAGCGTGACTATGCTTATGCAGGGTCGTTCTATGCTTTTGCCATTTGGTGCGGACTTGGCATCACCGCCATCTATTCGAGCCTCGTGAAATACCTCAAGGGCAACAATGCCCGAATGGCGGCATCGCTCATATCGTTGATTCCAGCCATTGCCATTCCATTGCAGATGGTGTCGCAGACATGGGACGACCACGACCGCTCCGGACGTTACATGTGCCGCGACTTCGGACTCAACTATCTTGAGACAATTCCACACGATGGCATCATTTTCACCAATGGCGACAACGATACATTCCCTCTATGGTATAACGAAGACACAGAGGGCAACCGCACCGATGTGCGCGTGTGCAACCTGTCGTACGTGCAGACCGACTGGTACATCGACCAGATGAAACGTCCGGCATTCGAGGGAGAAGGACAATCGTCGCCACTGCCTATTTCGTGGAAACGAATACAATACGTGGAGGGAAAGAACGAAATGACCGACGTCAACCCAATAGTGGTTGTCGGTGGCAAAGAGATGCGCATGAAGGAACTGGTGAGACAGATGTATTCACAAAGTCCCAACACAGCCAAGGCCATTTGGGGCGAGAACCCGTTTGAACTGAAAAATGCCATCAAAAAGTTTGTACTTAAAGAAGACATCCCTGCCGAATATCAAGACATGGTGAACTCGTTGCCTGCATGTCTGCCATCAGACACACTGTATGTCACAGTCAACAAGGAGGCCGTAAGACGCTCGGGCATGTATATTCCAAACGATTCCATCCCAGATTGCATGGATATCAGCCTCAAAGGCCAAGACCGCGTCTTGAAGTCGATGATGATGATGCTCGAGATGATTGCCCAAAGCAATTTCGAACGACCACTCTATATGTCAACCACAGTAGGTCCACAGCATTATGGCAATATCTGGCGGCACTTCGTGCAGGAAGGTCTTGCATGGCGCATTACACCATTCAGCTTCAGCGAAAACATGCAGCAGCAGTCGGTTGTTGACTCCGAGAAGATGTTCGACAACATGATGAACAAGTACCGCTATGGAGGACTCAGTACTCCTGGACTCTACCTCGACGAAACGACCATGCGCATGTGCTGGACTCATCGCAGGTGGTTTGCACATCTTATAAACACCCTCCTCAAAGAAGGCAAGAAAAACATGGCATTGCAGGCACTCGAGAAGTGTGACAAGGAGATACCCGACTACAATGTGCCGTATAAGATAGACAACGGTGGACTTGAGATTGGCAATGCATTCATTGCCTGCGGCAATGTTAAACGCGGTATAGAGATTCTCGATGCCATTGAGAAGAACTCAAAGGAGTATATCCGATTCTATTCGTCGCTCAACAACATGCGGTTTGCTGCTGCATGGCGCGACTGCAAGAGCGAAGTCATTGCATTGGCCGAAATACAACAATCCTTGCAAATACTTGGCAACAACAATGACATATCAAGAGTAGAAGCCGAGAAATATGCCAAGCGGGCCGAAGAACTCATGCCTTACGTCAACCAGACATATTCAATACTGGCCACCCGTGCCGAGTCATTAGGCCTGAAACCATGATTATAGAGCAACCCGGCACGTGGATGCGATGGCTATATCCAAGCGCCATCTGGCGTATGAGCCACAAGGAACGGGCCGTCTATCTCACATTCGACGACGGTCCCATTCCTGAGGCCACACCTTTCATTCTCGATACACTCGACCACTATGGCATAAAAGCAACATTCTTCATGGTGGGCGAAAATGTAAAGAAATATCCACATCTGAAACATGAAATAGAAGAGCGTGGACACAGGCTGGGTAACCACACATACAATCATGTTGGGGGATTCGGATGTCGCAGCAAGGAGTTCCTTCGTAATACCTATAAAGCCGACCAGCTCATACACTCACAGCTTTTCCGTCCGCCGCGCGGATGGATGCTGTGGACCCAGTACATACGCCTTCGCAAACGGTTCACTATCATCATGTGGGATGTAGTAACACGCGACTACAGCCTCCTTCTTACAGCCGACGACGTCGTCCACAACGTGCAGCGATATACACGCAACGGCAGTATCATCACATTCCACGATTCGCTGAAATCCATCGACAAGCTGGAGACGGCCCTACCGCGTTCAATCGAATGGCTGAAAGAGCAGGGCTACGAATTCAAGTTATTTGATGCCGACCAACCACGGAGCCGACACCTGAAGTAATAGTATTGTAAGTTCACATTCCGACCAAGCCAAGATTCATTGCAAACTTTTAAATAATCGCTCCATTGAATACTGCAGCTCTCGACTCAAAGACTATAACCCTCGACTCTGATATCATAAGAGTTGAAGCCTCGCGCCTCGGCTTTTCTGCATGTGGAGTGGTTAGAGCCGATGTGGTCGATGAGCAGACACGCCGAGTCTATGAGCAATTTACGACTGATGGCCGCATGGCCGACATGTACTATCTCTCGCGGTATTCCGAACAACGTTTCGACCCCACACAACTTCTACCTGGTTGCAAGACCATTATCACCGTTGCCCTGAGCTACTATCCGCAAACACCGCTGCCCGATACCTCTTATCAGATTGCATACTATGCATACGGGCGCGACTACCATGAGGTGATGCGCGAACGGATGCATAGACTGACCGCACGCATATTTCATCTACACGGCATCGAGCCCGACAGACAATCTGTACGCCTTTGTGCCGACACGGCACCTATGCTCGAGCGATATTGGGCGGTGCGGTCCGGGATAGGATTCATCGGACGCAATCACGTACTCATCATTCCTCGTCTCGGAAGCTATTTCTTTTTGGGTGAAATACTGACAACAGCAGAGATACAACCCACGCACACCATTACACACATTTCCGACCATTGTCCCCCAGAAGATAGGTCATCGTACAGTCACACAAGCAATGACTTCATCTACAAGAACGGATGGCAAGAAAAAGGTCATACCTGCTCCACCTGCCATCGTTGCATCGATTCATGCCCCACCGGTGCCCTCCGTCCCGATGGAGCGTTCGATGCCCGTCGGTGTTTATCATACATCACGATAGAACATCGGGGACCGTTTTTGGCCGAACAGGAACACATGGTGGGTTCACAGCCACCACCCCTTTATATTTATGGATGCGACCGCTGTCAGCGATGTTGTCCGCACAACCGACAACCGACACCCACTGCTGTCCCTGAATTTGCACCCCATCCCGAGCTCCATAGCATGACTCCTGCCCACTGGAACACCTTGACACGCGAACGCTATCAACAACTGTTCAGTCATTCGGCAGTGAAGCGCGCCAAATATGAAGGGTTGATACGCAACATACAGTGTGTTGCCTCAAGGGAACAGAGCGACAGATAAAGATATTCGATGACTGCATAATATACACGCGTGGTTATTGCCATTTGATTATCAGAAGATTGGTATTTTCACCAATCGCTGTAAAACAACCTAAAGTGCTGCGGAATTTAGGGGCAATATATTTCTGAATCGCCTCCACCTCAATACGTGGACGATCTTCCACATGAATAGACAAGCTGACTTGAACTAAAAAAACTTGACACATTTTGAGGGCTAAAAAAGAAAGACAATGAAAAGATCATCAAAACGGACAGATCGTGTCAAGTATGTTGACCCTATTACAGGGCTCACAGAGTATCGGTATGTGGAAAAGGTGACATACCGCTATGAGGATGAAGAAAAAGTCCCCATCATCATCGAGTTTCTATCTGGCGAGACCAGTGCAGAAAAAATGGTAGAGAAATATCACATTTGTTCTGTACAAACGCTGTATGCGTGGGTAGGCAGGTATGTGTCTCAGGAAAATTTGCTATCTTTGCAG
>CALGGJ010000101.1 GCA_937915745.1 uncultured Prevotellaceae bacterium
ACAAGTACTGCCAGGCATACTTCTCGTACGACTCGAAGAAGTCGGGCGGCTTCACATGCTCGCACCTGCGTTTCGGCGACACACCAATACGTTCAACATACCAGATAAAGACTCCGAACTTCGTTGCATGCCACGTGCAGGCATACCTCCGCATGTATGACGTGCTGCGCGGACTCAGACAAAACGGGCAGTTCCTGCTCAACACCATCTGGGAAGGCGACGAACTGGTCAAGAACCTTCCAAACAACGTGAAGAAATACTTCGCCGAGAAGAACATCACCGTATATTACATCAACGCAACCAAGATTGCACAAGAGATAGGACTTGGCAACCGTACCAACACCATACTGCAGTCGGCATTCTTCCGCATAACCGAAGTAATTCCTGTTGACCTCGCTATCGAGCAGATGAAGAAATTCATCGTCAAATCCTACGGAAACAAGGGTGAAGACGTGGTGAACATGAACTACGCAGCAGTTGACCGTGGAGGCGAATACAAGAAACTCGACGTCGATGCAGCATGGAAAGACCTGCCTGCCGACCCTGCCGCAGAGAACGATGACCCTGAATTCATCAACCGCCTTGTTCGTCCAATCAATGCACAGAACGGTGACCTCCTGCCAGTCTCGGCTTATAAAGGCTACGAAGACGGTATGTGGGAACAGGGAACCGCGGCATACGAGAAACGTGGCGTAGCTGCATTCGTGCCTACATGGGACTCTGAAAACTGTATCCAGTGCAACAAGTGTGCATTCGTTTGCCCTCACGCATGTATCCGTCCGTTCGTCATGACCGACGAAGAAGCCGCAGGACTCGATGCCGCAAAACTCGACATGATTGCACCGCCGGCACTCAAAGGCATGAAATTCCGTATGCAGGTAGGTATTATGGATTGCCTCGGCTGTGGCAACTGCGTAGATGTATGCCCAGGAAAGAAAGGAAACAAAGCACTCAAGATGGTGCCGCTCGAGGGCGAACTGGGCGAAGCAAAGAACTGGGATTACTGTGTGAAGAACGTAACATCAAAGCAAGACCTTGTTGACGTGAAGTCAAACCCACGCCTCAGCCAGTTTGCAACTCCACTCTTTGAGTTCTCGGGCGCCTGCTCGGGCTGCGGCGAAACTCCTTACGTCAAGCTGATTTCCCAACTCTTCGGCGACCGCGAGATGGTAGCCAACGCTACCGGGTGTTCTTCAATCTACTCGGGTTCGATACCATCAACCCCATACAGCAAGAATGCAAAGGGACAGGGTCCTGCATGGTCCAACTCTCTGTTTGAAGACTTCTGCGAATACGGACTCGGTATGGCTCTTGCAACAAAGAAGATGCGTGCCCGCATTGTCACCCTGCTGGGCGAGGCAACGGCTAATGCCGACTGTCCTGATGGATTTAAGGAGGCAGCTGCCGAGTGGATCAGCGGCAAAGACGATGCCGATGCAAGCCGTGCTGCAGCACAGAAACTCGTGCCATTCATTGAGGGAGGTCGCAATGCAGGATGCCCAATCTGCGCACAACTCAGTGAGCTGTCACACTTCCTCGTGAAGCGCAGCCAATGGATTATCGGAGGCGACGGTGCATCATACGACATCGGTTACGGCGGCCTCGACCACGCACTGGCATCGGGCGAGGATATCAACATCTTCGTTATCGATACTGAGGTTTATTCCAACACAGGCGGTCAGTCATCGAAAGCCACTCCTATAGGAGCCATCGCTCAGTTTGCTGCAGGCGGCAAGCGCATTACCAAGAAAGACCTTGGCCTCATGCAGTCAACCTATGGCTACGTATATGTCGCACAGGTTGCAATGGGAGCCGACAATGCCCAATGTCTGAAAGCCCTTCGCGAGGCCGAAGCCTATCCAGGGCCATCGCTCGTAATAGGTTATGCACCATGTATCAACCACGGCCTGAAGGCCAAGGGCGGTATGGGTAAGAGTCAGGCAGAAGAGGCAAAAGCAGTAGAGTGTGGCTACTGGCACCTATGGCGCTTCGACCCACGCCTGGCCGAACAAGGCAAGAATCCGTTCCAGCTCGACTCGAAAGAGCCTAACTGGGATAACTTCCAGGCATTCCTTGATGGAGAAGTACGTTACCTCTCGCTCAAGAAAGTAAAGCCCGTAGAGGCACAAGAACTCTTCGATGCTGCCAAGAAAGCTGCCCAACACCGCTACGCAACCTACGTACGCATGTCGAAGATTGATTACTCGGTAGAGTAAAAAAAATGCCAGCCATAGAATAAACGCATTGCCGGACGGCCCTACGCGCCCTTGCCACGCAAAGGGCCATTCAGCACCGACACCCCTCCCCTTTCGTTAGCCCCCCTCAGGCGGGACAGACCGTCCGACCTTCCGGCTTAACGAAAAGGTACAAATTAGGCCATTGAAGGGTTGTTGTAGCGGCCCTCACCTTGTCACCTGTTTTCTCCATTTTGATGGTGAGCATCCGTATTGCTTGCGGAACATGCGCGAGAGGTAGAGTTGGTCGTTTATGCCTACACGGTCGGATATTTCACCAATTGACAGCGTGGTTGTGGTGAGCAGTTCGGCTGCTCGTTTCATACGTTTCAGGTTGAGGTATTCGCGTGGTGTGTAGCCCGTTATGGTCTTCATTCGGACGAAAAATGTGGTGCGCCCCATGTTCATGTGTTCGGCAAAATTGTCGGACGTGAATTCGGGGTTGTCTATCTCGCTCGCTACGATGTCATCTGCACGTTTGATAAACTCGGCTTCAGATGCATCGGTGTTGGCTTTCCGGCGTAGCTTGACATCTTGTGTGAACCGCTCACGCATTACCTCTTTCTGAGTTTTCAGCGTTGCTATGGCATGGTAAAATCGCCGGTTGTTGCGGCGTACACGCATCCACCACACCAGCAATGCTACTGCTATGGTGATGTAAGAAGCTATGGCCCATGGACTGTCCCACCATTGGCTCACTATGTATATTATGTCACGCCGGGGTGCCTGGCCGCCTATTGTTACCTCGGTGCGGTCGATGCCGGACGTCGGTTCGCCCTGATTAAATATGTGTGGCGTGATGATAGCCACACCGTTGTTGGTACCGAAGGCTATGCGTCCGTCGGCAAGCCTCATACCGCAGTTTTCACTATACACGTTGTTGAGCATGTTTTTCGACATGAAGTAGTTGCTGATATGCCCGGTGGCGGGGTTGTATCGCGATACACCAAATTCGGTCGATACCCATATCATGCCGTCATCATCCTCGACAAAACATTGAACCATTGAGTTGACAAGGCTGTCACCGAGTTCTGTGACGCGCCTTATCAGGTGTGCATTACTGTTGAAGATAGCAAATCCCTCGCCAGCCTCGGATATGTAGATTGAGCCGTCGGATGCACGCAACAGGGTACGGACCTCGTCGTTCAGCAGTGTAGAGTTGTAGGTTGACAAGTGTGTATAAATGGTTGTATCGGCCTTGAAGAGCCTTGGATCCAGCCTATATACCCCATTGCTGGTAGCAATCCACAGCATAGAAAGGCTGTCCTCTACAATGGCCCTGATGCGCCTGGAACCGTAGTCGTGGTCGAGGAAGGTGGTGAACCGCAGGGTTTCACCGGCATTGACGCTCTCTGCCAGGCATAATCCTCCGCCAAAGGTTCCCACCCATGTGTGTCCGTCGGAGTCGAAGTGTATGGCATATATCTCGTTGTGTGACAACGACCCCACTACCGAATCATTGTGCAGATAGTGTGCGGTGTGTTCGTTGCCCACATACAGGCCATCGCCTTTCGTGCCACGCCACCCAGTGCCGTCGGGTGCCATAGCAAGATAATAGGTGTTGAAGTTATAGTGCATGGTATTCTGGCATGTAGTGAGCATCGAGTCGTAAATCCATACAGTGCCGTTACGGTTGCCTACAGCTATGTGGCTGTCGCCCAAGGGTAGCAGCATCCGTATGTTTTCACCATCGAGCATGTATTCAACACCATCATTCTCAATCACCCTCAGCCGTGATATTCCCAGGTTGTCGGTGCCTATCCAAACCACACCTTCAGAGTCGATGAATATGCATTTCAGAGAGTTCGTGGGCAGTGGGTTGGTGTGCGACTGTGTAGTGAAGTGTTCACTGGTGCCGGCAGAGGTATCCTTAATGTAAAGTCCGTCGTTGCCGGTCACCTGCCAGATGCGGCCCTTACTATCGGTAGCCATTGTTGCCGATGTTGTGCCATTGGTAACTGGCACGGAAATATGGCGCGTCTTGAAGTCGATGAAACGGTCGGTGCGTAGGTCGAGACACACAACATCGTTGTTGCGAAGATATATCCACAATCGGCGTTCACTGTCTTCAATGATGTTCATCACCCGCTGATCAGTCAGTCCGAGGCGTGATTTGTCGTGTACAACACGGTAGTTCACAAACATCCGGCCGTCGTATCGGCTCAATCCGTTTGAGGTAGCAGCCCATATACATCCGTAGCTGTCCTGAATTATTTTCCTCACCGTATTGTTTGCCAAACCGTCGGCAGTGGTCAGTTGCTGGAGCTGAAACTCGGTTGATGACCACGAAAGGATTGTAAATGCAAATGCAACCAGGGTTGCGACCGTTATTCCTATATTTCGTTTCATGCTGCAAATATAGGCATTTCATCGCAAAACCATATAGTTATTTATAATATTTTGTACGTGTGTCCATGTCTATTTTAGTACTATAATCCATATTTTTCGAATTCAACACATATATTGCCACCATTTTATTGTTGTAACTTTGCAACCGAAAACACCAATGCGATATTGCTTTTACATAATTTTTACCATGCACATTTAATGACACAAAAATATATGATAAGACGAACTTCAATAATGATTGTGCTGACACTGACAATGAGTGTCGGCACATGGGCACAGCGCATCCAGCAACAACTTGGACGAGGAGTAGTGGTAGTAGCAGGCGGCAGCAACATGATGGTGAGTTGGCGACGCCTGGCACAGGAACCGGAAAATGCGACCTACAACGTGTATGCCCGCCAAGGTAGTGGCAACTACCGCAAACTGAACAGCACTCCATTACACAACACCAACTACAGCGTTTCAGCTGGAACCATTGCCTCGGGCAGCGATGTGGCTGTTACCATCATAACCGATGGAGTAGAGAGTGAACTGTCGGTACCATTCCATTACGTCACACGCGACGCACGCTCCATGTTCATGGACATACTCTTTCCTGACTATCCACTCAACATAGCCGACTACACCACGTCGTTCGTCTGGCCAGCCGACCTCGACGGTGACGGCGAGATGGACTTCCTCGTTGACCGTAAGTCCAAGGTAAGCATATCGACACGAAGCCACAAGATACAAGCATACAAACGTGACGGAACCCTGCTTTGGACTGTTGACATGGGTCCCAACGTTGCTATCGACCAAGGGCAGGATGACATGGTTCTGGCATACGACATCAACTGCGACGGCAAGGCAGAAGTGATAATAAAGAGTTCCGATGACACACGATTCTGGGACGCAGAAAACAACACCTGGGGTAAATACGCATTTGGCAAGAATACAGGCGACACTGACGGCGACGGAATCATCAACTATGCTACACAGACTGTAAAGAACCCTCCGTTCTACGTATCGGTGATAGACGGAATGACAGGAGCCGAGATGGTGAGTGCAGAACTCGACTACTCACAGGTGCGTGACGGGGTTGACACCTACGGACGCAACAACCGACAGAACTACAAGTCCGACAATGACTGGCTGGAGTATGCCTCACTGTGCGGACAATTTGCCATCTGCTACTTCGACGGCGTACACCCATCGCTCGGTATCGAGGTTAAGGACCGTACAACCGACGGCAACCATCACTACTACCTCTTCGAGTTTGCATACGACTGGAGCAACGGGACAGCAACCAACTGGCACCACGCCTCTACATTCAGCGCCTACGGACGTAACCCATCGGCAGCACAGTTCCACATGGTACGTGTATGTGACGTTGACGGTGACGGCATAGACGAACTCATACCAGGAGGCTATGGATGGAGCCCGAAAGCCGGTATGGTGATGAGTGCCAACATAGCTCACGGCGACCGCTTCCGCCTGTCCGACATCGACCCCGAACGGCCAGGACTTGAGTGTTTCGCCATTCAGCAATATGCCGGTGACATGCTCGGGCAGATTCTCTATCAGGCTGAAGACGGTAAGGCAATAAAGAAGTGGTACCTGAGTGGCGTGGGCGATGTAGGTCGAGGCGAATGTATGGACATCGACCCCGACCATCTGGGATGGGAAATGTGGTCAACCATGGGAGGTGTGTACGATGCCAAGGGAGACCTCATACCTACATTAGAGTCACACTATCCATGCGAAGGTGTGTGGTGGGACGGTGACCTCGGACGCGAGAATGTGGGAACAAGTGACAGTCACTACAACGTATATGTCGAAGACTTCAACAGCGGACGCCTCATTCAGATAGCACGCGACAGCGGATGGCGGTACATTACGGTTTATGCCAAACGTGCAGCCTTCTGGGGCGACATGATAGGCGATTGGCGCGAAGAACTCATATTACTGCACATGGAGAATGGCGAGGTTGCTGGAGTCTGCGGGTTCTCAACCGACTATACCACCACCGAAAACCGCATATATTGCCTGCAAGAAGACCCTCACTATCGTGGAGACTGTACCACCAAGGGCTATTACCAAAGCCCCAACCCTGGGTTCTACCTCGGTTACGACATGCCGCGGCCGCAGCTGCCGCCAGTTATGGTTACAGACCTGGTTCAACGCTCTACCGACACCTACTACAATTATATGCGCACGAACACCGTGGCATACCAAGACGGAAAGTCACTGCTCTACGACCTCTATACCGACAGCAACATCACACTGGACGCTCCGATCAGGCCAAGCACCATGTATATGATGCCTGTGAACAGGCAGAACATAACAGTGAGCGGAGCCGGAGCATTCAGCGGGACTGGCGACATCTGGAAGAGCCAGCAAGGAACAGTGAGCCTCAACGTGCCTGTAAACACAAGCGGGACACTCTACATATCTGAAGGAACCATCGAGTCGAACTCCAGCATCAGCAGCTCGGTACAACTGCGGGCACGCGGCACACTGGCCGGTCACCCTACGATAGAAGACACTATCATATTCGAAGGAGCACTCAACTACGAGGGATGCCGACTCATGCCGAATGGGCAGATGACACTGAAGAAAGCACTCAACATCAACAAACGCGTATATGTCGAGCTGAACACTCCGGAAGACTATATACACACCGACGGTGACCTGCGTCTTACAGGCGTGCTTGTGTTTACTATCGGATATGAAAAACCAGAAGTTGGCCGCTACAAACTGATTGAATATGCAGGTAAATTCACTGGTTCGACCGATAATTGCACAGTGCGCGGACTCACCGGATTGTCATACAATATCGCAGCAGAGGACGGAGCCCTATGGCTCATCATCAACGCCCAACGTGAACCAAACGACAATGTCGCATGGACCGGATTTACCAATAACTTATGGGATTATCAAACGACAAACTTCGCTATTTCTGCCACCGGCACCGAGTTTGTGGCAAACGACAAAGTGGTATTTGGTGACGATGCAGCAAACACCAACATTACCATTAATACCCTCATGCCCACATCGGGCGTGACATTCACCAACAACACCACGACATACACGTTTGCCGGTGATGGCGGTTTCTCGGGTAGTGGCGGTCTTACGTTCAACGGGCAAGGAAAGGTAACCCTCAATACCGCCAAGAGCGACTATACAGGTGCTACGGTCATAAACAGCGGCACGGTGGTAGTAAGCGATTTGGCCGATGGTGATATCGCCAGTCCGATGGGTGCCGCTGCAGCATCGGCAGGCAATTGGAAAATCGGTAAGGCTCGGTTCACCGTCAACAACTCAAATGCATCCACCAACCGTCAGCTTCAACTCACCGATACCGCCACCATAGATATTCCACAGGGAACCACCGCATTGAAGGGACTGATAAGTGGTCGTGGCACCCTTGTGAAGATGGGAAGCGGACAGCTCAACATCACATACGGAGGAGCAAATACCTACACCGGCGGCACGATACTCAAAGCCGGAACGCTGGCGATGGGAACATGGAACACAACATTCGGTACTGCCACTTCGCGCATATTGATTGCAGGCAACTCGTCGATAGTGGTGTTCAATAACAACACTACAAGCGCCATCCCGTCTCTGCAAAACCAGATAGTGATAGAAGAGGGCAAGACTCTCACCATACATGGCGGTCAGCGTTGTCGGGTCACACCTACACTTAGCGGAAAGGGAACGATGAAAATCAGTTTCCCTTACGTACGTGGTGATTTCGGTCCTGCAGCCAGCAACTTTGAGGGTGTGATTGAGGTCACAAGCGGTGAGTTGCGCATGTCGTCGGCCCTGAACATGCCAAAGGGAACACTACGCCTGAGTGGCAGCAATTATGTGTATAACAACAGCGGCCCCCATTCGCTTGGAGCACTCGAGGGTACCAATGCCGAGGCTTCGCTCAATGCCGGTACATGGAACATAGGATATCTTGGCACTGATTTCACCTTTGCCGGAGTCTTTGGTTCGGGCATCACCGTCAACAAATATGGTGCCGGACGTATGACAATCACCGGTAGCAGTGCTGCACCAATCAACATCTATGCCGGAGAACTCGATGTAGAGAATACGACGGCATCAACCACAACCGGCACCATCACCGTACGCAGTGGTGCTACGTTGCTCGGTGGAGGTCAGACTGGTCCGGTAGTCGTAATGGGCGGAGGCATGATTGCTGCAAGCAAGAGCAGCATCATAACCGGCAACATCACTCTCAACAACACACTGAGAGTCAATGCCGGCGGTAAAATCAGGGTGCGTGGACGCGGTACCACATCGAGTCGTGTTGACACCTACACGGTTGCCGGACGCATAACGCTCAATAGTCCGCAGTTTGTGATGGAACGCCTGAGTGGTGAATGGCATGCAGACGAAGAACTCAAGGTATTTGTGGGTGCAGGCGAAATCAGTCTGACCGGAACACCTACATTCGTACCCGAGGTACCTTGCGAAGGCTGCAAATGGGATTGCAGCCGTTTGGCATCCGATGGTGTGATTGCTGTAGTGGTCGATGCAGATGCTGTTCCGGCCATCAGTGCCGACCCCAAACAGAATAAGACCATTTACGACCTCACAGGCAGGAGGGTGGAAAACCCATCCAAGGGGCTGTATATTCTTAACGGACGTAGAATCTTAGTAAAGTAAAAGTATGGACAGACAACATGTATTTATGTATAGGTGGTACGTTTTGGCAATTGTTGCTGTGGTGACTGCCGTGACTGTACAGGCTCAGCGGAAGATAAATTTCAATCGGGGGTGGACCATCGGTGAGTCGTCCGAACAGGTTACACTGCCCCGCGCATGGAACGAAGACTATGCTTTCCGCGTGTCAATCGAGCAATTGCCCGATTCGGTTGTATGGTACCGCAAAGATTTTACCCTGCCCAACCTTAAGGGTAAGAAAATTTTCATTGAGTTTGAAGGAGTGCGGCAGGCAGCCGATGTGTATGTTAACGGAGAGTTCGTGGGCATGAGCGAAAACGGAGTTATGGCCTTTGGGTTCGACCTCACACCATTTGTGCATAAGGGCAAGAATAAGATAGAGGTGAAGACCGACAACGACTGGGACTATCGCGAGCGGTCGTCAAACAGTAAATATCAGTGGAACGACCGCAACTTCAATGCTAACTATGGCGGTATTTCGAAGAATGTGTGGCTGCATATCACGGGCGAGGTATATCAGACCCTGCCGCTCTATTCCAACCTGCAGACCATGGGAACATACGTCTATCTGCTCAAGGCCGATATAGCGACACATACCGCCACTGTGGGTGTCGAGACCGAGGTGCGCAACGAGAGCGGAGCCATGAAGAATATACGCCTCATGGCACAAACCGATGGTGTTTCAGCCATGTCGTCTTCCGTCGATTTGCAACCAGGTGAGACACGTGTCTTGAAAACACAATTCAACCTTTCCAATGTGCGCTGGTGGTCGGTAGGTGAGGGCAATCTGTATGATATTACCACCACCATTATCGATTCAAAAGGCAAACCGCTCGACGAGGTGGTC
Source organism: uncultured Prevotellaceae bacterium (assembly GCA_937915745.1). Lineage (GTDB taxonomy): Bacteria > Bacteroidota > Bacteroidia > Bacteroidales > Bacteroidaceae > Colivivens. The sequence continues at coordinate 10,108 of CALGGJ010000101.1, forward strand.
ACCGTAACCGGTTTCCGTACAACCCGATTTGGCCAAGGCATGGTGTGGCTCAACGACCGTGTGATACAAATAAAAGGCTATGCACAACGCACCTCCAATGAGTGGCCGGCTATAGGAACCAGTGTTCCTGCCTGGCTCAGCGATTATTCCAATCGGCTGATGGTAGAGGGCGGTGCCAATACAGTGCGTTGGATGCACATCACACCGTGGAAGCAGGACGTAGAGTCGTGCGATCGTGTGGGACTGATGCAAGCCATGCCGGCCGGTGACAGCGAGAAAGATGTCGAGGGCGACCGCTGGCGTCAGCGTACCGAGGTAATGCGCGATGCTGTTATCTACAACCGCAACAACCCTTCAATCATTTTCTATGAAGGAGGTAACGAATCGATAAGTCGCGAGCATGTGATGGAACTTCAGACCATTCGCGACAAATACGACCCCTATGGCGGCCGCGCCGTTGGTTCGCGCGAGATGCTCGACATCAACGAGTCGGAATATGGGGGCGAGATGCTATACATAAACAAAAGTGCCAAACACCCTATGTGGGCCATGGAATACTGCCGCGATGAGGGTCTGCGCAAGAATTGGGACTCTTATTCCTATCCGTTCCATCCCGAGGGCGAGGGTCCGTTACATAATGGTCAGCCGGCTAATGCCTATAATCACAATCAAGATGAGTTTGTGGTAGAGCTTGTGCGCCGTTGGTACGATTATTGGCGCGAACGTCCCGGCACCGGCACCAGGGTGAGCAGCGGTGGTGTCAAGATTATCTTCAGCGACACCAATACCCACCATCGTGGAGTGGAGAACTACCGCCGCAGCGGTGTAACCGACCCTATGCGCATACCAAAGGATGCCTACTATGCCCACCAGGTGATGTGGCACGGATGGGTTGACCAACCCAACGACACCGAGGGTTCGCCCCTTAATGAATGGCTTGCCGACTGTAACCAGACATACATCGTGGGTCATTGGAATTACCAACCATCGGTGAAGAAACCGGTTTATGTCGTATCTAATGCAAATGATGTGGAGCTGTTTCTCAACGGCCGTAGCCTTGGTCATGGCCGGTCTGACTACCGGTTCCTCTATACGTTTTCCGATGTTGAGTGGGAGGCAGGCACACTCACGGCTGTTGGTTATGACAATCACAGACGTGAACTCTCACGTTACAGCATCAGCACAGCCGGCCAGCCTGCGGCCTTGCGCCTCACTACAATCGAAAACCCTGAAGGTTGGCAGGCCGATGGTGCCGACCTCATGCTTGTCGAGTATGAGGTGGTCGATGAATACGGACGTCGCTGTCCGCTCGACAACCGTCCCGTACACTTCACCCTCGACGGTCCGGCCGAGTGGCGTGGAGGTATTGCCCAAGGTCCGGACAACTATATTCTGAGTACGACGCTGCCTGTTGAGTGTGGGGTTAATCGTGTGTTGCTCCGCAGTACGACCCATGCAGGGGTAGTGACCTTGAAGGCAGAAGCCGATGGTTTGCCGGTACAAACCCTCGAGATGCGAACCAACGATATGCCGGTGGCCCGCACTACAGAGATGTCTGTAAAGAGTAAAGAGCAACCGTATGCCACCTATGTCCAGACACATGTCGGGGTTCCAATCGTTTCAGCTCATGCTGATACCAACAACGACAATGTAGGTCTGAGCTACGACGACAACGAACTCTCCGAATGGCGTGGCGGGACCTCCATAACCTACACGCTGAACTCCGTGGCTCCTGTGTGCGACATCTGCCTGAAACTGTCGGGGTGGCGCACCACCAACTATGCCCTCGAGGTTGTTGCCCATACTGCCGATGGAGATATCGTTGTGTGGCGTGGCATTACACCTACATCGCTGGGCTATGTACACCTTACACTGTCTGGGCCGGTCAGTGCACAGACGTTCACTCTACGTTCCATCGACCGCCGCACTGCAAGCCTCTCGGCACCTAACTTTGACGACCCCGAGGCCGCGCGTTTCCGTAATATCACCGAGGTGGCTGGTGGGCAGGCTGGCGAACTTGATGCCATTTCCAGGTCCTCTGATGCCAGGTTGCAGGCACTACGCATTGTCGAAGTAGAGTTTATACGCTGACAGCCCTCCTCCTGTCTCCGCTCGATGCGAGGAGGATGGTAACACATATCAAAAGGGGATGTGCCAGTTCTGGAAGCATCCCCTGTTCGATTTATCCCAAATCGGTCATTAGCGTTTAGATGATTTTTAGTTTATTTTTAAGCAGGTTTTTTGCGGCATTGAAG
>CALGGJ010000102.1 GCA_937915745.1 uncultured Prevotellaceae bacterium
GGGGGCGGAGGGAGGAGCGAGGGGAGGAGGAGCGAGGGGCGGAGGGAGGAGCGAGGGGCGGAGGGAGGGAGGAGCGAGGAGGGATAATAACAGGTATGTGGGTTATTGATCGCCTGCAAACTCCATGAGGTATGCTTTGATGAAGTCGTCTATTTTTCCGTCCATCACTCCACCCACATCTGATGCCTGGTAGTTGGTGCGGTGGTCTTTCACACGGCGGTCGTCGAACACATAACTGCGTATCTGGCTTCCCCATTCTATTTTTTTCTTCCCAGCCTCTATTTTGGCTTGTGCCTCCATCTTTCTTTTCAGTGCCCGGTCGTAGAGTTGTGAGCGGAGGAGTCGCAGTGCGTTTTCGCGGTTCTCCTGTTGTTTGCGTGTTTCTGTATTTTCGATGAGTATTTCCTCTTCTTCGCCTGTGTCGGGGTCAACATATTGGTATCTCAGTCGCACACCTGTCTCTACCTTGTTTACATTCTGGCCTCCGGCTCCGCTCGAGCGAAAGAGATCCCACGATATCTTGCTTTTGTCGATTACTACTTCTATCGAGTCGTCAACCAGCGGTGTGACAAAAACGCTGGCGAAGCTGGTCATCCGTTTGCCCTGTGCGTTGTATGGCGATACCCTCACGAGTCGGTGTACTCCGTTTTCGCTTTTGAGGTATCCGTATGCGCTGTCGCCCTCGATTTCCATTGTCACGGTCTTTATTCCTGCTTCGTCACCGTCTTGGAAGTTGCTGATTCTGACTTTGTATTTGTGTGCTTCGGCCCATCGTTGGTACATGCGCATGAGCATTTGTGCCCAGTCTTGGGCTTCGGTGCCGCCTGCTCCCGAGTTTATCTTGAGCACGGCATCCATGCCATCGGCTTCTTGGCGCAGCATGTTACGTAGTTCGAGGTCTTCTATGAGTTTCAGTGCATTGTTGTAGGCATCGTCCACTTCCTGCTCACTCACCATTTCTTCTTTGTAGAAGTCGAGTGCCAGTTCTGTCTCCTCGGTAGCATCGGCCACGGCTTTGTATCCGTTAATCCATTTTTCGATGTCTTTCACCTTCTTCATTTGAGCTTCTGCTTCCTTGGCGTTGTCCCAAAAGCCGGGTGCCTGGGTACGCAGTTGCTCTTCCTCCAGTTCGATTTTCTTGGCGTCAATCTGAAGGTAGCGATACAGGGCATCGGCACGGTCTTTTATGTCTTTCAGTTGTTCAGTTGTTATCATGTTTGATGTATTTTGTCTGCAAAGTTAGCAAATAAAATTCACAATGTCTCGTCGGTAATGCATAAATCATGGTTATGTGAAGTCAAAAGTGGTGTATATGAAAGAAAAATGCCACTGTGGTAACTATATTAATTATGTATTGTATGTCATGCATTATGATTTATTTCGTAACTTTGCATCAGGAAAAGACAAAATATGTAATGACTATATCAGAACGAACAAACGAGGCTATGGAGCTGCTGTGCCGCTTGGTATCAGTCAGGAGTTTCAGCGGTGATGAGGGCGTTGCTGCCGACATTGTTGAGGAGTATTTGCGCCGTAAGGGTCTGACTCCCTGTCGGCATGGCAATAATGTATGGGTTGTTGGCAGAGAGCATTGCGAGGGGCGTCCTACAGTCTTGCTCGATGCTCACATCGACACGGTACGTCCTGCTGCCGGTTGGAAGCGTGACCCGTTCAGCCCCCAGTTGGAGGGTGAGCGTTTGTATGGTCTCGGCACCAACGATGATGGTGGTAGCCTGGTAAGCCTGATGCAGGCGTTCCTACATCTTACCGACCCTGAATTGACGTCGGCCTACCCGTCTGCTCCAAACCTCATATTTATGGCATCGTGTGAGGAGGAGATTTCGGGTCGTGGGGGCATTGAGAGTGTGCTGCCGTTATTGCCTCCGATAGATTTTGCTGTTGTCGGCGAGCCTACGGGTATGCAGCCGGCTGTGGCTGAGAAAGGCTTGATGGTGATTGATGTTGACGAGGAAGGAGTGAGCGGCCATGCGGCCCGCAACGAGGGTGTGAATGCCATATACAAGGCCGTGGATGATATAGAGCGTATCAGGCATCATGAGTTTAGCCGTGTGTCGCCGTTGCTGGGGCCGGTGAAGGCCACTGTCACGATTGTAAATGCCGGCACTCAGCATAACGTGGTGCCAGCCGAATGCCGGTTTACTATCGATGTGCGGAGTAACGAACTTTATACCAACCAGGAACTCTTCGATGAGATTAGCCAACTATTGCAGGGTCGCACCACTGCACGTTCGTTCCGCCTGGGGTCGTCGCGCACTGATATGAACCACCCCATTGTGCGCCGCGCCATGGCTCTCGGGTTGAAACCGTTTGGTTCACCCACCCTATCCAACCAGGCATTCATGCCGTTTGAATCGATAAAAATAGGTCCTGGCGACTCTGCACGTTCACACTCGGCCGACGAGTTTATCTGCCGGCATGAGATTGAAGAATCCATACGTCTTTACACCGAACTGCTGGCACAGATGTAGCTGGAATGTTGTCTGGCTTACTTAACCCACTGCTCTGGATTGAGTCGTGCACTCTCTTTGCGCAGTTGGAACTGCAGTGTATAGTGTCCGTCGGCATCGGCTGCCACTTTACCGAGAGCCTGGCTTTGCACCACCTTGTTGCCTTTTGCTACAGAAACCGACGAGAGACCCGAATATACCGAGATATAACTACCGTGGCGCACCATGATGGTGTATGAGCCTCCATACTGGAACACCGACGACACTTCGCCTTCGAACACGGACCGTGCCTGGCATCCGGCCGTGCCTCGAATGTCGATTCCCTTATTTTCGAGTGTTACGTTCTTCAGTCCTGTCACAGTGTATGTGCCATAATGTCCCACGACGGTGTAGCTGCCAGTTACGGGCATTGGCAGTTTTCCTTTGTTGCTTGCAAATGCCGTGGTGAGTTTGGCTGCCGTCGCGGCCGATGTCTGATATGCTGAAACGGCAGTCGCAGGTTGTCGCCTGGCTTCTTCCTGTTCGGCCTTCACGGCCTCTTTCACTTCTTTCTCGGCAACCTTGGTTTCTTTCTCAGCGGCCTTTATATTGGCCGATGCTTTGTCGGCCTCGGCTTTGGCAGCTGCTTTTGCAGCATCGGTTGTGGCAGCCCTGCGTGCCGCTTCGGCCGCTTCTTTTTCCTTGCGAGCCCGCTCTTCGGCTGCTTTGGCTTCAGCCAGCTTGCGTTCCTTCTCGATGCGCAGCTGTTCGGCGCGTCGTGCTTCGGCTTCCAGCCTTGCTTTTTCTTCGGCAGCCTTACGCCGTGCCTCTTCTATTTCCTGCTGTATGATTTGGTCGATTTGTGCATTAAGGTCGGCTTCGCGTTTCTGAAGCTGTTTAATTTGGTTCTGAACAGTCGTCAAGTTTTTATTCAGGTATGCCACCTTGGTTTCGCAGTTCTTTTTGTTTGCTTCGAGTGCTTGCTCTTTGCGATGCATCGCGGCCAGGTTGGCTTCCATGCGGGCTTTCAGCGAGAGGAGTTCTTCCTGTTTTTGTTTCATCTCTGCCTGTTGCTGCTTTATCATCTCGCCCTGTGCTTTTTGGTATGACGAATACTCTTTGATGTATCGCATTCGGCGTATGATTTGGCTGAGGTTGTCGGCCGAGAAGATGAACATGAGTTTCTCTTGCACACTCTTATGTTTCTGCAGATATACCATGGCATCAGCATATTTTTTTTTCTTGTCGAGCAGTTCGCGTTTCAGTCGTGCAATTTGCGAGTTGAGTGTATCGACACGCACGTTCATGGCTTTCACCTCGCGGTCGAGGCTGTCTATCTGTCGCTGCTGCCGCGATATCTGGTTTTCGAGTATCAGGACGTTGTCGAGGTTGTCTTTGATGTTTTTGTTAATAACCTGAATTTGTTGTTGCGACTGCTGCCGTTGACGTTGTGCCGCTGCCTGCTCGTTCTTCAGCTGAGTTTTTTTATCTGCCTGCTGAGCCGGTGCCTTGGTTGTAGTGGTAGTTTTCTTGGCTGTGGTTGTAGTGGTAGTTTTCTTGGCTGTGGTTGTAGTGGTCGTGGTCTTCTTTGTCTGTGCATACGTGGTGTTTGTGCATGTCATAAGACAAACCACAATCATGGCCGGCAGCCATAGTTTGCTGCATTGTATGTAGTGTTGTGTATTCATCGTGTGAATGTTTCGGAATGTTTATCTCACGAGCATTTTGAAGATACGTTCGGGGTCGGCTTTAGTGAACTTAGACGACACGGTTGAGCGGGTCACCCACTCTGACGAATTGCGTATTGAACCGAGCGAGAGTGAGAGTGTTGCAGGCTGTCCGTCTATGTAGAATGCCATTGTCATGTCTTTTGGAAATGGTCGGCCCTCGTATGTCTGGAAATTGCTATATGTGAAGTCGAACTTGTATGTCTGGTCGGCAGAGCCGGTGATTTCGGTCTTCATGAGCAGTGCGCTTTTGCGTTGTGTGGTGAACTGGTAGGTTAGAATCTGTTCCTCGTGTGTGAGTATCACATCACTGGCCACGGCCGTGAGTTTGAAGTTTGAAGCCTGGAGCTGGGATTTGCCTGGTGTGAACACCTCGTTCCAGAAGAGCGACTGCATGGTATTGAAATTTATGTCGGCCTTTTGCAGGAACCCGACGTCGGAATAAGGTACATCTACGTATTGCTTGTTCACTTTGTCGATTATCAGAACCCGTGTCTTGGTAAATTCCATTCGTCCCAGTTCGAGGGCTCCGATAAGCGGATCTACCAGTATGAGTTGTATGACATCGTCGCGTTTCATGCGTAGTGTTCCGCTGGTTGTCACGCTTTTGCCGTCGGCCGTTGCCACTACCTTGACTTTGGATGTGAGGTATGTCTGTGTCGAGTGGTTGGCTTCTACTCTTGCCAGATGCTGCTCGGTATTGACGATAAGTGTGGCATCGGTGTCGGTGGTACTGATTGCCGACTTTGGCGAGCCACACGATGTAAGCACCGCTGCAATGAGGGTGAACACAGCAGTGGCAGGCAGTGCACGTGGTATGCAGCGTCTAATATGCATAATACTTCTTTTTAGATATTTTCTTCATCAACACAGTCGATGGCTTGCTCAGCGATGCCGACAGCTGCCAGTATTTCAGTGCTTGTTCCATAAGTCGGCACTTGGCATATATGTCGCCGGCATGTTCTATTATGTTGGCATCATCGGCTTCAAGCTCCTGACCCATGGCTTCCAATGCCTTGTCTATGTATTCTTTCGCCTCTCCATACCGTTTTTGTTGGAAGAGAATCCATGCATAAGTGTCGAGGAACGTGTGGCTGTCGGCGTTTTTCTCGAGCGAGCGTCGGCTCATCTCTTCTGCCTTGTCGAGTTGTTTGCGTTCGAGCGAGAGGTAGTATGCATAGTTGTTGAGCACCATGGCCTCGTCGGGTCGTATTGCGAGACACGAGTCATAGCTTTCGTATGCATGACGCATGTCGCCCATCTTGTGGTATGAGTCGCCCAAGAGCGCATACATGTTTGTGACGAGTTGAAGGTTGGTTGCGTCCTTCACGTGTCGGAACCCGCGTTTGAATGCTTCTACAGCCCTCTGCGCACTGTCCATCTGATAATAAGCGATGCCGAGGTAGTAGTAGAACACGGGGTCGTCAATATCCAAATCGGCCGCAGGGCGACATACTCGTATCACTTCGAGTGTGTCTTCGGTGTCGGTGGCATACTGCAGGAGCTGGCTGCGTGCCATTATGTTTTCAGGATCGATCGATATTATTTGGTTGAGTACCGGCTTAACCCGTTCTGCCGGTTGGTCGATGGTTATCATATATCTGGCGCAGAGTTCAGCAATCTGTATGTCGTTCTGAGGCATTTTCAACACTTTGTCGAATATGCTCAGGAGGTGTTCGTGGTCTTTGCCCGATTGCAGGTGGTTCATGACCAACGAGTTGAGGAATCGCAGTCGGGTCGTGCCGTCGAGTTTTGGGTTGGTGCTTATGGCATCGAGCTGCACACGGTAGAGTGAGTCTTGGTTGGTGACCGAATAGTAGTTGAGCATCGATGCCATCAGATTGATGTTGGCAGGGTCTTCGGCCTCAACGCTTTTATACACTTCGAGGGCTTCATCGTAGTGTTGTTGTCCTACATACATATCGCCCAGGAGTACCCTGTAGCGCATGTCGTTTGGATATTCGTCGGCCAATGAGCTTATCTCGGCAAATGCATGTTCTTCATCGCCCATCTGCATGTATGTACGGAATTTTTCCCTGCTCAGCTGTTCGCTCTTACCTTCTTTTGTTTCGAGTTTGTCGAGTACACTTATCACGTTAGCCCAGTCGCCCTTTTGATTATACAACGACTCGAGCATCATCAGTATGTCTTCCTTGCCCTGATATTTCAGGCTCATGTCTTCGAGCATACTTATTGCCTCGTCGTATTTTCCTCTGTTCACATATAATTCCACAAGCGGCTGCTGCACCCAGTAGTCATCCTGTGCATATTCAGCAGCTTTGCTCATATAGACGATAGCCAAGCTGTCGTTATGCATAAAATGCCAGAATTCGCCCATCTGCCCGAGGGCAGCCACCGACTTTGGGTTCAGCTCCAGGGCATGCCGGGTAAGCTCGAAAGCATCCGAGTGGTTTCCGAGTGTCATCTGGCGGTGTGCCTCAAGCACAAACCAATCCGATTTGTCGGCTTGTGCACAGGCTGCGATTGTCCAGGCGGCGAACAGTGTGGGCAGTATGAAGAGTTTGGTTATGATTTTCATGGGCGGCATGGTTATAGATTTCATTGTCGGCAGGTCTATTGACGTCCGGTATGGCCAAATCCGCCTGTTCCACGTTCTGTATCGTTCAGTTCCCGGGTTTCCACCCACTCGGCTCGTTCGTGACGTGCAACGACCATCTGCGCGATACGTTCGCCATCGGCTATGGTGAATGGTTTGTCCGACAGGTTGGCCATTATCACACATATCTCGCCACGATAGTCGGCATCGATGGTTCCAGGCGAATTGAGCACGGTCACCCCGTGTTTCAGTGCAAGGCCGCTACGTGGACGGATTTGTGCCTCATAGCCTTCGGGCAGGGCTATGTACAGTCCGGTGGGGACGAGGGCGCGGCCCATGGGCTCAATACAGATGGGAGCCGTTATGCTGGCACGAAGGTCCATACCGGCCGACTGCGAGGTGGCATACGCCGGCAGTGGATGGTGTGAGCGATTGACTATTTCTACTTTCATAGTTTTTTATTGTTTTCAGACAGAGAGGGTCGTGCCTGCCCAAAGAAACGCACTGAAACCTAACTTTGCAGGCAATCCTGTTTGCCCAAAGAAACGCACTGAAACATAACTTTGCAGGCTTTCAACTGCAAAGTTAGTTATTTTTGGCGAAAACTGAACCCATGAAAAGTAAAAAATGTGTGATGGCATACACTATTTAGTGTGGGTTACGACAAGTTTTCATCTTTACCTTTCCACTTTTAGCATAAAAACCACTACCTTTGCACGGGCTTATAAGGAGTTTTCCTAACCCCCCACGATAACCTCTAACCTCTGACCCAATGACCCAAACATGATGAACTGGAACCAACTCATATCTACCAAACGTCTGGGACAAGAAGACCTTCATTATCAGAAAAAAGACGACCGCACCGAGTTTCACCGCGATTACGACCGTCTTATCTTCTCTGCACCCTTTCGTCGTCTGCAAAACAAGACCCAGGTATTTCCGCTGCCGGGCAGCATCTTTGTTCACAACCGCCTGACCCACAGCCTCGAGGTGGCCAGTGTAGGCCGTTCGCTGGGCGACGACACCGCCCGTCGTCTCATCGAGCGCCATCCCGGTCTCAAAGACACCCACATGAGCGAGTGCGGCTCCATTGTGAGTGCAGCCTGTCTGGCTCACGACATGGGCAACCCACCGTTCGGCCACTCGGGCGAACGGGCCATTGCCTCATACTTCAGCGAAGCGGACGGACAACGCTTTCGGTCACTCGTGACTGGCGACGAATGGCAGGACCTCACCCACTACGAGGGCAATGCCAATGCCTTCCGTCTGCTCACACATCAGTTTCTGGGACGCCGCCCCGGCGGTTTTGTCATGACCTATTCAACCCTGGCATCAATCGTGAAATATCCCTATCCCGCCACCATGGCCGGAGAGAAACAGAAATTCGGCTTTTTCCAAAGCGAGATACCGGTGTATGAAAAGATTGCACAGGAATTGGGCATTGCCCGCGGGGCCGACGGGCGTCACGCGCGCCATCCGCTGGTATATCTTGTCGAGGCAGCCGACGACATCTGCTATGAGATAATGGATATAGAAGATGCCCACAAACTCAAGATACTGTCCACCGAAGAAACCGTCGCCCTGTTGCTCGACTATTTCGAACCGGAGCGGCAGGAAAAGATAAAGCAGGTATTGTTCCATGTGGATGATGTCAACGAACAGGTGGTCTATCTGCGTTCGTGCTGCATCGGAGCCCTCGAGTCGGCCTGTGTCCGTATGTTTGTAGAAAACGAAGAGAGCATCCTCGCCGGCACCTTCCAAGGCACGCTCGTCAAGAATCTGGAAGGCCGCATAGGCGAAGCCTACCGTAATTGCGAAAGGCTGTCATACAAGCGGATATACGTCAACCGCGATGTACTCGACATCGAACTGGCGGGCCATAAAGTCATCAGCACCCTCATCGATGTCTTCACCACCGCAGCCATGCATCCCGACGAAGCCTACTCAAAGCTGCTGCTGCGCCGTGTATCGACACAATACGACGTGTATGCCTCCGATGCCTACACGCGCCTCATGGCTGTGCTCGACTATATCTCGGGCATGACCGACGTCTATGCGCTCGACGTCTTCCGTAAGATTAATGGAGAAAGTATCCCGATAATATAGTTTGCCCGTCGGTATCCCCCGCTCACCATCTCGGCTTGATGGTGATGGTGGTCTGAGTTACAGTCATGTCCTTGTCGGCACGCCGCATCCTGATGAGCCATCGTTGGAAGTCCTCCCACGACAGCACCGGCGGATATATCGTGTATTCGTCGCTGCCGCGTTTCCTGCCGTCGAGTGCCTTGCGGAACTTGTTGGGCGAAAAGATAAAATACACATGGTTCACGGCTGTCTGCCCTTCGTCCGACGTGAGCGTATATTCGTAGATGTCATTAGGATTTTCGTCTTCCGAATAATGTTTGTAGCTGAATAGCGTGTAGTCCTGTCCGTGGTTGATGTGGAATAATCCTTCGGCATTGTTGGCGTATGGCAGCAGGCACAGAGCCTCGTTTTCATCCACAAGATATATTGCAAGGTATCCATCGACTGATGAGCGGAACATGGCATAAACCGAATCGCCCGCCACAAATTCGCTGCTTTCGAACTCTGGCCTCGGCATGTTGCGCAACACACGTGCCTTCGTCTCTATCCTGTCGCTCGTGATTTTTGCCCCTACACCCTTCACGCTTGCCGTCACCGTCAGGCCATTGGCTGTCAGCTCTTTGCGGATGTTAGGCCGTTCGGTGTCGGCAATCCACTCACCGGCCGGCTCGCCCTCACTGTCGAGCGACACCAACTTGGTCGATTCAAGGTCTCCACGCTGCACCGTGGAGCTGACCGTGGCACTGCTCACAAGGGTTCCAAACTCGTCGCGCAGGGCTTTCATACGCGCCATGTTCACTGCCTTCTGTTCGGCTTGTTCGGTGCTTTCGCTGTATGCAGCCACGTAGGTGGCGGTTGCACTCAGGTTTTTCGTACCCGACTGGGCCTGGCCACTAACTGACCATGCAAGTATCAAGCCCGATAATATGAGACTCTTTGCGTTCATCGTCGTATCTGTTTATCTGCCGATTTATCTGTTTTTTATACCTTCCTGTCTGATTGTAATTTGCCAAAGACTCTGATTATTGGCATATCTGTTATTCTTTGTCGAGCCGTTTCTTGCCCCATTCCGACTCAGGCATCAGGCTCTGCACGGTTGGCGACTGCAGCTTGCGGTATTGCTTGTTCGACTGCTGTTTCACATTGGTGCTGATGTAGTCGGCCAGGGCCTTGTATGTGCTCTTACCCTTGTCTTCCTGCAGCTTCTTGAGCAGGTAGAAGGTGAACAGTCCATGCTTCTCGTTGATGTAAGGGTAGGCGGTTTCCGTACCGCTGCACGCACTGAATATCACCATGTTGTTGGTCGGGGCTTCTTGTTTTGCTTTCACCACGGCTCCACGTGCAGCCATGTCCATAATGGTTCCGTCTTTCTTTGCTCCGCTAAAGCAGGCATCAATGAACACTGTGATGGCGTTTGGCTTGCCCGACGAAAGCTCGGCGTAGAATTTTGACAACTTGTACGCGGTCGAGAGGTTTTCGGGCCTTGCATCGACCGGCAGCAGGTATTGCTCGTGGCTGTCACCATCGGGAACTCCATGTCCAGAGTAATACACCAGCAGGTTGAGGTCGCTGTATGCGGCTTCCTTTTGCTTGATGTCATCTATGGCATCTATCATGTCGGTCAGTCCGGCATCCTTCACAAACACGATGTTCTCCTCAGGGATGCCAAATACCTGCACACAGTATTTGCGGAACGACGCACCGTCGTTGTTGGCAAATGGCACAGGCGACACGCGACGGTAGTTTTCGTTTGCGATGATCAGTGCAAAGGTGTTAGTGTTGGTGTTGCGTTTTGCCTTCGGCAGGTTGACATCCACCGACGATTCTCCCACTATAATAGGGTCGTCGGTATAGGATTCGGTCTCTGCCTCGTTGGTGTCCTGCCCCGTGTCGGCCTCGGCAAACAGCTCGTCGTCGTTCCATTGCGGCTTGGCAATCTTTATCTCGCCATATTCCAGCGGCAGGTTTGCATCATAGGTGTAGGTTGCACCCTTTGGTGTGCGGAACCTGGCCGTGGCCAGTAGCAACTTGCCATCGCTGTTAATCTTGAATTGTGGCGAGGTGATTTCTACTCCGTTCCATTCTTCTTTGAATTGCCTTGCCTCGTCGTTGGCAAGCGGCACACTGAGGTAGATGTCACCCTGGCGGGTCTGTATGCGATATGTCTGGTGGTCTGGGTCGTAGGGTTTGATTGTGAGGTCGGTGAGGTTGTATAGGTGACTGTACTCGGCAATGAAGTCTTTCTCCAGGTTTTGTTTTGTGTCGGATGCCAGCGTGCGGCGGTTATCTACGTTGACACGTTTCTGGTAGTCGGCTGCAGACTCAAATTCGCCGCGTTGTTCCCAGCTTTTCAGCACCTTGTCGAGTCGAGGTCGATACCAGTCGTTAAAGTTTGGAATCTCCTCCTTGCTTTTGCTCGAACCCAGTGCCATGCTGGTTGCCTCGGCCATGCGTGCCACCCGCTTGGAGTCGTCGGTGCGTCCCACAAACTTGTACGACTCGGCCAGGGCCGTAAGCATGAGTTTCTTGTCGGTATCGGCTGCTGTTTCGCCTTGCGTCAGTCTCTCAAGCAGGGGTATGGCCTTGTTGAAACATTCGGTGGCTTGGTCGTTGAGTGCCTTGAATTTCTCCACGTCACCCTCCACCTTGTTGCTTTCGTTAATGCGCGTGGCAGCCATTCCATAGTAGCATAGGGCAAGTTGGTGTGTGAATGCCTCCACGCCAGGGTGCTTGCCGTGCAGCGACTCGTAGGTAGGCAGTGCCTTATCGTATTGTCCTTCATCGCAGTAAAGGTTGGCGCGGAAGAAGAGCAGTTCTTCGTCGTCTGGCGACAGTGTCAGTGCTTTTTCAAGCAATTCGCCCACCTTGTCGTTGTTGCCCATTCGGTGGTTCAGATTGATGGCACTGGCAATGAGTTCCATGTTGTTGGGGTAGTTCATGAGTGCTTCGTCGAGTACTCGCAGCTCGTCGGATGACTTATTGAGCGAATCGAGGTCGCGCACCAGTACCTTATAGCATAGTTCCTGTGCGTTTTTTTCGCCAAGCTCGATGTATTGGCGGGCGTATTCCTCGGATTCTTCGTATTCGCGTGCGTTGTATGCCTCTACGCATGAGAAGGAGAGGTAGTTGGGATAGTTCGCACCACCGTTGGACAGTGCCTCGCCACGGAACATGGGCAGTCGTGGAATGATGATGAGGAAACATTTCAGGAATCGGTATGCCTTGGCGTTGTCGCCGCTGCCGCTGTAGCATATGGCTGCATCTTCAAACTCGGAGTGCATCTTGCGTATCTTGGTTTTCTGTGCGGCCTGGGTGGCATCGTCCATATCATTGAGACACATCATATACTCATAGAAACATGCCAGCAGTGTGTCATACATCGCTGTCTGTGGCGGTGCATCGTTCTCGCCTTTTGCCAGGAAGTAGCTGTTGTAGGTTGCCTCAGCGTGGCGGAATATGGAGTCGGCAATAGCGGCTGGGTCGGGGCTGCTGAACGGGTCGGGTGCCGACGAGCCATCGGTTTGTGCCAATGTCGATATGGTTGTTGCTAAACCTAACAGGAAGAGTACTGCATGTTTCATAATGGTGGAAGGATATTAGGTATGTATGGTGGTAAAAAAGGAGGGTGGAGAGCATTGCTGTTGCACATGACAGTTTTTTTACCTTTGATTGCAGCTTCCGCCCTCCTTCGAAATATATTGTCTTTACTAAAGCTTATGCGTTTGTTGGTTGTCGGGCGTTTAATATGCTTCGTGGAATATGAACTCCACGGCTACGCGTCGGAACTGTGAGCCTTTGTCGTCGGATACTTCGATGTCGTAGCTTTCGGTTATTTTGCTGTTCTTCAGCTGGCTCACGTTGGTCATGATATAGTCTCTCACACTGCGGGCACGCACCAGTGACAGTTGCTCGTTTGATGTGATGCCGTCGCGGCTTGTCACCGACAGTTTGTCTGCCTTGCCGTTGATGTTGACAGGCTGGTCGTTTATGTCACCATATTTGCCGTTGTAGGCAATCTTACTGCGAATAGGTGTTGCGTCGGCCGAGCCTGTATATTTTATGGTGACAGGCTTGCCTGCCTTCACATATTGTGCAAAGTCGGTGTTGAGCGACTCGTTGATGATTTTGAGCATAGCCGTCGATGCTGGCGAGTTGGCCGCATCGTATTTGCCCGGGGCAAAGTCTTCCTTCACACTGAAGCCTTCCTTCACAGTGTAGTTGTAGGATACCTTGTAGTCGGCCTTGCCGTTAGTGAGCGGGATGAGTTCGGATGCCACGTTGATTGTGGTGTTGTCCGACAGTACCTGGCGGTTCTTGGCTTCAGCCACGGTGCGGTCGCGCACTGCCTGCAGGCTGTTGGTGTTGATTATATTTTGCTGTACGGCTTGTAGCGGAACGAATCCGGTGTTTTGCACTGTCTGCACATCGCGCTGTTTTATGAATGTGTAGGATTTGCCTGTGGCAGGGTTGAGTACCTCGGTGTAGAGCACTTCGAACTTGTCGCCTGGATAGAGGTCATATACTGTGTTACTGAATTTCAGGTTCTTGGTATCGATGCCGCTCACGTCGGAGTATGGCACGTTGAGGCTGATCGATGGCATGTCGGTGAAGTTTGCGCGCAGTGTCCCTGTAGATTGGTTGTATTGCAGTCCCGACAGGTTGGTGGTGATTCTGTTGCCTGCCATGTTGGTCGATACTTCCTTCGAGTTTTCGAGGCGCATGGATGCAATCTTGTCGCTGGATGTACGCAGTTCGAAGTCGGCACGGCTTTCTCCGCTTTGGCGTTTCATCCAGATGTCCATGCGGCGGTTCACCTCAGCTTCCTTCTGCTCGTAGAGGGAGAGCGCGTTGGTTGCGGCACGCTCCACGTCCTGTAAGGTTGGAGTGTAATATGGTTCCTTGTCGAAACCGAAGTTGAATGTGAGGCCTACCATCAGCGAGCCATACATGTCGTTGGTGTTCAGCTTGCCATAGAAATCATCGCCGCACCAGTTGTGGCGGTATTCGGCCGAGATGCTGAACGGCTTGGCGAGGCGGTACTCAAAGCCCAAGCCCGCGCGGAGGTTGTGTGTTGCCTTCGCATTGTGAACTAACTGATTGGTCAGCTGTATGTCCTTGTCGCCCAGCTTGATGAGGCCTACACCACCCACAAGGTAGAGCTTGCCACGCGGGTTGTTACTCCCGCTAAACAGTGCCGACAGATTGAGCAAGAGATCCCAGTCGATGGTGCAGTAATCGAACGAATACTTCTGGTCATTCACTTCCATTCCCGACTTCAGGAACTCGGCTCCGATACGTGTACCCACGACTGGGGCAATCCATGCACCGGCGTTGAAGCCGAATGCGGGCTTGAGCACCTTAAACGGACTGCTTGCACCCGAATTGTAAGGAAGGTGGATACCGGCCTGAGGCTGTACGAAGAAATGTGAGCTGAAGTCATCCTTGCCAGCCTCCTGACTTTTCATGCTGAGGGGGAGCAAACTTATCAGTGCCCCCATGATTACTAATCTTGTTTTCATCTTTGTCCTTGTTTGTTTTGTATTTTAAAATATTGCTATCTGCGGTAAGAGGTATGAAAAACGATTGCCCAATAAACACAATGAAATCGTACCTTTGCACCGAAATTCGGTGCAAAGGTACTCATAATATTTCTATTGTGCAAAAGAAATGATAAATAAAGATGTTATTACACTGTTCATCTGTCACTTTTACTTGCCTTTTTACGTAAGACGGGCGGGGCATCAGTGTCTGCGGTCGGCATCGATTATCTTCAGCAGTCGCTCCACGGCATCTGCTTCGGCTATATTCGTTTCCACACATTCCTTCCCACGATAGAGGCTCACCCGTCCCCGGCCGGCTCCTACATAGCCGTAGTCGGCATCTGCCATCTCGCCCGGTCCGTTGACTATACATCCCATGATGGCTATCTTCAGTCCGGTGAGGTGTGCCGTTGCGGCCTTCACCCGAGCTATGGTCTGCGGCAGGTCGTACATGGTGCGTCCGCATCCGGGACAGCTGATATACTCGGTCTTGCTGATGCGCCGTCCTGCAGCCTGCAGGATGTCGTATGCTACGGGTATCTCCATCTCGGGTGGTTCGCTGAGGCTTACGCGTATGGTGTCGCCGAGTCCGTCGAGCAGCAGTGCACCGATACCCACTGCGCTCTTCAGCCGTCCGTCGCTGCCCTCGCCGGCCTCGGTCACTCCCAGGTGTAGGGGGAACGGCATGTGAGCCTGGTCCATCGTCTGTGCCATGAGGCGCACGGTGTGTGTCATGACCTGTGTGTTGCTGGCCTTGATGGATACGACCACCTGGTCGAACTGCCGGTCCACGCAGATGCGCAGGAACTCCATGCAGCTCTCGACCATGCCCTCGGGGGTGTCGCCATAGCGGCTCATGATGCGGTCTGACAGCGAGCCGTGGTTCACACCCAGTCGCAGTGCGGTGTGATGGCTGCGGCAGATATTGAGCAGGGGTACGAAGCGGTCTTCTATCTTCTTCAGCTCGGCTGCATATTCGTCGTCGGTGTATTCTATCTTACGGAATTTGCGCGCAGGGTCAACATAGTTGCCTGGATTGATGCGCACGGCGTCGGCATGCAGTGCAGCCACATCGGCCACACCGGCATTGAAGTGTACGTCGGCTATGAGCGGCACATGGTAGCCGTCGCGGTTGAGTGCCTGGCGTATGTTGGTCAGGTTTTCGGCTTCGCGCACCCCTTGTGTGGTGAGGCGCACATATTCGCCTCCGGCATCGACTATACGTTTTATTTGTTCGACACAGGCCTGTGTGTCGGTTGTGGGAGCGGTGGTCATCGACTGCACACGAATGGGGTGGTCGGCTCCCATGGGCACGTTGCCCACCATGACTTCTACTGTTTGGCGTCGCATAGGCTGAGTATTTTTTGTGCAAAGACTGCGGCGTTCTTGGCTCCGTCGATTGCCATGGTGGCTACAGGCACTCCCGGCGGCATCTGTACGATGGCCAGAAGGGCGTCGATGCCTTGCAGGGCACCCGACTTGATTGGTACGCCTATGACCGGCAAGGTTGTATATGAGGCAATGACTCCGGGCAGGGCCGCTGCCATGCCTGCTCCCGCTATTATCACTCTCACGCCACGTGCCTTGGCTCCCTGAGCATATTCGGCCACTTGGGTTGGATTGCGATGGGCCGACATCACATTCACTTCGTAGGCTATGCCCTGCTCGTCGAGGTAGGCAGCGGCTTTCTCCATTACTGGCATGTCTGACTGACTGCCCATGATGATTGATACCATAGTTTTTTATTGTTTTAGACCCGGTTTGGTTTGGTCCGGTTTGTTTTTTCCTATTTCGAAGTCATACCGACGGAGGTATGACAGAAGGGAATGGAAGGGAATGGAAAGGAACGTTAAAAGGATAGGAAGGGACGTTACTTATAGGGTATTTACAAAACACTCGTCCCTTTAACTCCCCTTTAACTCCCCTTTAACTCCCCTTTAACTCCCCTTTAACTCCCCTTCAGAGCCTAACATCAGATACACTCCTTCGCTTCGCTCCGTCGGTATGACAGGGCGGGAAGATTGATGGATACACTCCTTCGCTTCGCTCCGTCGGTATGACAGGGCGGGAAGGTTGCTGGATGGGCAGCAGTTTTTTTTGCATGGCACAAACATTTCTTAAATCCACACAAACAGGATGAATGTGAGAGCACACACCATGCCGATGATGAACCCCACGACAACCTGTGCCAGTGTGTGCTGTCGCAATATCATGCGACAGGTGCCCATGATGCCCGACAGTATGAGTATGCCGCACATGGGCATGAGTGGATTGAAGAAAAACAGATAGCTGAAGGCTATGACCGTGCCAAAGAGTCCGCCCATACCGGCCATGTGTGTACTTACTTTCCACCATGCATTGACCAGGGCACACACCAGCGATACCATGAGCATTGCTATAATCATGCCTCGCACAAACAGGGCCGTGTTTATCTGCATGAAGATGAGAACACAGGCTATGTAGCTGGCAATGGTGATGAAATATGGCATGTGCCGGTGTTGTCGGTGGCTGAGCTGGTGGTGTGTCCACTTGTTCAGTCGTCGGAATATCTCGATGGTGATGCGTGGCAGCACTATGGTAAACATGAGTACCACGGCGAGGATGAATGCCTTGTAGCCCCATGGCCACAGTCGCAGGTAGCTGTATGCGAACAGCCACAAGAATGCCCACATAGGGGCATAAAACGGTGAGAATACAGCCGAATATATGTGTGCAAACTTTATGATGTACTTCGATTCCATTGTACAGTGACGATGACTTGATGATTATCCCTGTCGGCGGCCGCCGGCAGGCGGAATGCCCATCTCGCCTCGGTATTTGGCTACGGTACGCCGGCTGATGTTATGTCCGTGCTCGCGCAGCAGTGCCGTGAGTGCCTGGTCGGAGTATGGCGTCGTCTTGTCTTCCGCATCTATTAACCCACTTAAAGCCTGCTTCACCTCCTGATGGCTCAGGGCCTCACCGTCGGCATTGGTGCGCGAACGCAAGAAGAAGAAATCGAGCGGGTAGAGCCTGCCATCTACAAGGGCATACTTGTCCTTCCTCACTCTCGACACGGTAGAGATGTCGATATGTGCCAACGCTGCCACATCGGTCAGGCGCATGGGGTGCAGCCTGCTGTCGTCGGCGGTAAGGATGAAGTCGCGTTGCAGGCTGACGATGGCCCGCATGGTCTGCATGAGGGTGTGCCGCCTCTGGCGCACCGACTCAATAAACATTCTGGCACTCTCCACCTTCATGCGTGTGTATTCAAATGCCTCGAGTGCGGCCCTACTGAGTTTCGTGCCTGCCTTCTGATATTGTTTCAGCTGTTCTGAGTAGTCGCGCGACACACGTAGTTCGGGCACTTCGCCGTGGTTGAGGTCTATACTGATATCGCCATCGGGCGAGGTTTCGATGATGAAGTCGGGTACGATGGCTTGATAGCCCATATCGGCCGACTCGCTCAGGGCCAGTCCCGGACGCGGATTGAGATGTGCAATCGCCTCGAATGCCTTCTTCACCCTGTCGGTATCGGTATTCAGCTCCGAAGCCACAGATGCTGTGTCTTGTCGTCGGAATTTGTCGAAGCAGTTGGTTATGATGTCATGTTCAAGACCGAGCAAGTCGTGACGTGCCGGGTTGTGGTCGGCATCGGCCATCTGACGGCTTATCTGTATCAGCAGGCATTCCTGCAGGTTGCGTGCACCGATGCCGGCCGGCTCAAACTTCTGCAGGGTGGCGACGGCCTGTTCTATCTCGCTGTTGGTGACATCGGTGTCGAACTTAAAAAGCAAGTCGTCGGATATGCCGTCGATGCTGCGGTCGATAAACCCGTTTTGGTCGAGCGAGCCTATCAGCACCTCTATTATCGTGCGTTGGGTCGGACTGACGTCGAAGTCGTTGATTTGGCTGTACAGATATTCGAGAAACGATTTTGTATCGCCGACAGGACGTTCGTCGTCGATGCTGCTGGCGGTGTTCGAGGTATATACAGGTATGTCTTCGTCGTCGTAAAGTGCCGACAGCTCTTCGTCCCCGTCACGGTTATCGTTATCGTTAAGGTTATCGTTTTCGTTAAGGTTATCGTCATCCTCCTGCGTTGCAGCCTCGTTGTCACGACCCTCCTCCAGCGCTATGTTGTCGAGCAGTTCAGCCTTCACACGGTCTTCGAGCTCAACGATTGGAAGTTCGATGAGTCGTGCACTGAGCAGTTGCTGCGGTGTGAGTTTCTGCAGTTGCCGCTCCGTTTGCTGTTGTATCTGAACCTGCCCGTTTGTCATCGGCGGCGGTCGTTAAGTATCATGATGTAATACACCAGTGTAGCCAACGAGCTCAGCGCAGCCACGATGTAAGTGTAGGCCGCTGCTCTCAGCGCACTCACTGCGTTGTCGTGGGTCGCAGCGTCGGTCAGTCCGCGCGAGTCGAGCCACTGCACAGCCCTGCGGCTGGCATCGATTTCGACAGGTAGTGTGATGAACGAGAATAGTGTTGTCAGGGCAAACAGCGCCACCCCGACGGTCAGTATGGTCGTGTTGCCCGAGTATGACATCACCAACATTCCTCCGAGCAGCACCCATGTCATCCATTTCGAAGCGAAACTGACCACCGGCACAAGTCTGGAGCGCATGGTAAGTGGGCCGTAAGACACGGCATGTTGCACGGCATGTCCACACTCGTGAGCCGCCACGGCCGCTGCCATGATGCTGTTGCTGGCATATACGCCCTCGCTCAGGTTCAGCGTCTTATCCACAGGGTTGTAGTGGTCGGTAAGTTGTCCGGACACACTTTGCACCCTCACGTCGTGTATGCCAAAGTCGGCCAGCATCAGTTCGGCCGTCTCCTTGCCTGTAAGACCTTTGTACGAGCGTATCTTCGAATATTTCTTGAATTTGCTCTGAAGGTTCATCTGCACCAACCAGCTTATAACTGCTATGCCGATGAAGATTATCCAATATATTGCACTGTAAGACAGTCCGCCTGTCATACTGTCGGTTGTCAGATATTCGTTCATGTTCGGATAAATTTCAGATGTTGTTGCACATAATCATACATTATTCGTATGTATAAGTTTCGTACTTATGAGTTACATATCAGATACACTCCTGCGCTTCGCTCCGTCGGTATGACGGAGCAGAAGGGAATGGAAGAGAATGGAAAGGAAGTTAAAAGGATAGGAAGGGACGTTACTTATAGGGTGTTTACAAAACACTCGTCCCTTTAACTTCTCTTTAACTACCCTTCAGAGCCTAATATCAGATACACTCCTGCGCTCCGCTCCGTCGGTATGACTTCAATGAAATGTCGTAATATACATAAACCTGTGCTGTTTTGCAGGGATCCTCCGTCTGTCTGCCGACGGGAAGGCCCTGTCTATGCAAAAGAACTTGTAAATGGTGATTTATCATTTGTATATTGCAAGTATGATTGTGACTGCACACTCGCGGGTCTGTGACTGCGCACTCGTGGGCTTGTGACTGCGCACTCGCGGGTCTGTGACTGCGCACTCGTGGGCCTGTGACTGCGCGCTCGCGGGTCTGTGAGTGCGCGCTCACAGCAGAACGGCTCCACAATCACTCCACGATGGTGATGCGTCCCTGTGGCTTGGAGTACTCGGTGCCGATGTGTCCCCCGAGTTTTTCGGATACATATCGGATGAGGCATTCGCTGTATGCAGCTACGTTCGACTTCAGCATCCTGTTGTTCTTCAGCAATCCGAAGAAGCCGCCGCCGGTCACACAGTAGTCGATGGTGGCCAGTGTATAGACCTGGTCGGGCTGTACGGGTTGGTATTGACTGGTGGCAGGGTCGAGCACAGTGAGGTCGGCGATGGTGTGTGTGGCTGTATGTACAGTGAAGCGTATCCCCGACACCTGTGGGAAGTCACCGTTTTCGCGTGGTGTGTCGTATGTGCCCCGAGTGAGCAGTTCGGTGAGTTGCCGTCCTGTGATTTCGACCACGCAGATGTTGTTGTCGAATGGCAGCAGGCTCACCATGTCGCCGTAGGTGAGCTGTCCTGCAGGCAGGTTGGTACGTATTCCGCCACCATTGCTCAGCGCTATCTGCGCTCCTGTGACATAGCGGTAGGCATCGGCCACGATATCACCGGCATTGGTCTCGGCAAAACGTACTTCCTGCCGGCCGTTGGCATCGAGTATGGTGAGCGGTGTTTCGCTTTGGCAAATCACCCTGTTGGTTATCTGCCTGAGTTCGTTCTTTATGCTATCGGTAGTGTGTTTCACACGGCTGTTGGCCTCTGTAAGCTGGCCGACAGGTATGAGTTGTGTGGATATGTGTCCATCGGGGGTGATTAGCAGTTTTCCTATGTTTACGAACTTCGTTCCCGTCTCGCTCACCGGAACCGGACGCCCGTCGCGGTTGGCTACCAGTTCGCACGGAATGGTGGAATGTGTATGTCCGTCGAGCAACACATCGATGCCGTTGGTGGCACCAATCACCGTATGCGAGCTGACATGCAGCGGGTTGTCGGCCTCGCCCAGATGTGACAAGACGACTACATAATCCACTCCCTCGCTGCGCAACTGATCGACCGACTGCTGCACGAGACTGTTCAGTTCGGCTGGTTTCAGTTCGTACAGCTGATTGCCTGCATCGTCGAAAAACGCATATTGCTCGGTGTTGATTGTGGTGGGTGTCACGGCTCCCACGAATCCGATTTTGCGGTTGCCGTATTGTTTCACGACCGAAGGCAGGAACACACGCCGTCCGGTCTTGGTGTCGTAGAGGTTGACACATGTCACCGGTGCCGACAGCCGGTCCATGAGTTCGAGCATACGTGGTGTCTTGTAGTCGAACTCGTGATTGCCGAGGGTCACTGCATCGTACCCCACCGAGTTCATGATATCGACGATGTATCCGCCCTTCGACACCGCCCCTGCCGCGGCACCTTGCAGATAGTCGCCATTTGAGACGACAGCCACGTAGGCCGTATCGGCTATTGCATCGCGCAATCCGGCCAGCAGCGCATATCCGTCGATGGCGCAATGCACATCGTTTTCGTAGAGTACCACAATGCTGCGGTCGGCTTTCCTGCCCACCTGCGACACCGACTTGCATCCCATAAACACCAGCACCAGCAGCATAGCGGCAGCCGATGCACAAACGAACCTGTCAGTCTTCATATATGTAGTCTATTGTATTTTTCATTCCTATCGTACTCATGTAGGAGCAGATCCTGCCCTTCACCGCCACACGTCGGCCAAGCACCCACGGGTTGTAACACAGGTTGAGTGCTTGTCGTACCTCCACATACGAGCTGGCAGTGGCCAGCTGCACCGGCACCGTCCGTTCGGGGTCATCCTCATCGGGGTCGTCGGCCAACACTATGTTAGACTCCACCCCACCCGCATCAAACACCACATTACTGAAATTGGTTCCTTGCACATATCCAACGACATAACCCACAACCCACTTTCCGTCGAGCTCAACACCGGTGCTGCGCACATAAAGCCCGAGACTGCCGACAGC
This sequence comes from uncultured Prevotellaceae bacterium, assembly GCA_937915745.1. Lineage (GTDB taxonomy): Bacteria > Bacteroidota > Bacteroidia > Bacteroidales > Bacteroidaceae > Colivivens. The sequence continues at coordinate 21,824 of CALGGJ010000102.1, forward strand.
GAGGTCGCCGACAGTATATGGGCTGGCAGCCGACCCATAGCGCTCGCCAGAGTGACGAACCACCGTATCGGCGACAACCAAGGTGACATCAGACGGAGCCGGCCCATCGTCGTCGGCCACACCGGCCTTCTCACATCCACACACAACAAGCAAAGTGGAGATTACAAAAAGCAATATATAACGGTCTGTAGCGCTCATTTTTTTTGCAAAGATATGAAATAATTATCATTCGGTGGTTGTAGTTTGTCGATTATTTTCTACCTTTGCGTCAACTAAGCAGATTATTAATCAAAATAAATTATGGTAAGTTACAAAGAATTAGGTCTCGTGAATACCCGCGAGATGTTTAAGAGAGCAGTTGCCGGCGGATATGCAATTCCTGCCTTCAACTTCAACACAATGGAACAGATGCAGGCCATCGTGATGGCTGCTGTTGAGACAAAATCGCCTGTCATCATGCAGGTGTCAAAGGGTGCACGCAACTATGCCAACGGTACAATCCTGCGCAACCTGGCCAAGGGTGCAGTAGAATATGCCAAAGAGTTGGGATGTGAACATCCTGAAATAGTGCTCCACCTCGACCATGGCGACACGTTCGAACTCTGCAAAGACTGTATCGACAACGGTTTCTCGTCGGTTATGATTGACGGTTCGTCACTCCCGTACGAAGAAAACATTGCACTTGCAAAGAAAGTAGTTGATTATGCACACCAGTTTGACGTAACAGTGGAAGCCGAACTCGGCGTATTGGCCGGAGTGGAAGACGAAGTATCATCGGCCGAAAGCCACTACACCAAACCAGAAGAAGTTATCGACTTCTCCACACGTACAGGTTGCGACTCGCTCGCCATCTCAATAGGTACGAGCCACGGCGCCCACAAGTTCACTCCCGAACAGTGCACACTGGTGAACGGAGTGCTCGTTCCGCCACCACTGGCATTCGACATCCTCCACGAAATCGAGAAGAAACTCCCTGGATTCCCAATCGTGCTCCACGGTTCATCTTCGGTTCCGATGGACGAAGTGAACACCATCAACCAGTACGGAGGCCACCTCGAGGCTGCAATCGGCATTCCTGAAGAGCAACTGCGCGAAGCATCGAAGAGTGCAGTATGCAAGATCAACATCGACTCCGACTCACGCCTCGCCATGACTGCTGCAATACGCAAGCACCTGGCCGAGCACCCGGGCGACTTCGACCCTCGCCAGTACCTGAAGCCTGCACGCGAGAACATGAAGAAGATGTACATCCACAAGATTGTGAATGTGCTCGGCAGCGACGGCAAACTGGCACAATGCTAAAAAAACT
>CALGGJ010000103.1 GCA_937915745.1 uncultured Prevotellaceae bacterium
AATAATAGTTGCCGGAAAAATTGTTTGGCTTTACCCGTTTTTGGTAAATTTACGTTTACATTTGTGTGTTCAGGTGTTGGCTTGTCAGTCGAAGAGGTTGATGTAGTGTTCTACCAGGCCTTCGATACGCTGTTTGTCGGTGAAATACTGGTAAGTGGATACATTGAGGTCGCAGCATGCTTCTTCGTCGCATACGATGTTGCCGTGCTGGTGCATCTGCAGTGCACTTACTGTCCACATGTGGTTCACTCCGTTTTCGATGGCTTGTTTCAATGCGCGTGCCTTAACGTGGCCGTTACACATAATCAGGACTTCGCGTGCTGCCATCACCGTTCCTACACCTACGGTCAGTGCTTGCTTCGGAACTTTGTTGATGTCGTTGTCGAAGAATCGGCTGTTGGCTTGCAGGGTGTTGGTTGTGAGGGTTTTGATGCGTGTCTTCGACGAGAGGCTGCTACCCGGCTCGTTGAAGGCAATGTGTCCGTCGGGACCGATGCCTCCCATGAAGAGGTCGATGCCGCCTGCTTCTTCTATCTGTTGCTCATAATGTGCACATTCGGCAAGGAGGTCGGGAGCATTGCCGTTGAGTATGTGTACGTTTTCCGGCTTTATGTCGATGTGGTTGAAGAAATTGTTCCACATAAAGCTGTGGTAGCTCTCTGGATGGCTTTCTGGCAGGCCTACGTATTCGTCCATGTTGAATGTGATGACATTCTTGAACGAAATGATGCCCTTCTTGTTGAGGCGGGCCAATTCCTTGTACATGCCAAGAGGTGATGAACCGGTAGGGCAACCGAGCTTGAACGGGTGCTCTGGTGTAGGATTAGCTTCCAAGATTTTGCTGGCAACAAAGTGTGCTGCCCACTTTGACATTGCATCGTAGTCTTTTGTAATAATAACTCTCATAGTTCGTTTGGTTTATAAAATGTATGTTGTGTTATGTTGCTCTTATTTGCGAGTGCGCAGTCGCAGCCATGCAAGTGCGCAGTCGCGGCGTCACGAGTGCGCAGTCGCGGCCTTGCAAGTGCGCAGTCTCAGGAGAGTGCTTGTATGTTCTGTATCCGTCATGTTTCCTGTGCAGCGAATTTGTCTGTGAAGAAATGACAGGACACGGCAACAGTCGGTCTGCACCGAGTCTTATCTTAATAATCATTATTGCGGTGCAAAATTAGAGATTTTTTATGAATAAATTGCAGGTTAATCCCTTTTTTTTAAGAATTGTATTTGTTGTTTGATTATAAATGCGTACATTTGCACCCATGATTGTATTACAAATAAGCGAAAATTGATAAATGAAGATTGCAGTAGCAGGAACGGGATATGTAGGTTTGTCGATTGCAACATTGCTTGCACAACACAACGAAGTGGTAGCAGTTGATGTTATTGCCGACAAAGTAGATAAGATAAACAACAAGATATCACCCATACAAGACGAATATATAGAAAAATACCTGTCAGAGAAAGACCTCAATCTGTGTGCCACGCTCGACGGGCGTGCCGCCTACCGTGATGCCGAGTTTGTTGTCATAGCAGCTCCGACCAACTACGACCCCGTAAAGAACTATTTCGACACAAGCCATGTGGAAGAAGTGATAGACCTCGTGATAGATGTCAATCCGGATGCAGTGATGGTAATAAAATCGACCATCCCCGTAGGGTACTCGCGCAGCCTGTATGTGAAATACGCACTGAAATTCCTATACAAGCCCGAGCTGAAGGGCAAGAAATTCAACCTGCTGTTCTCCCCTGAGTTCCTGCGCGAAAGCAAGGCACTCTACGACAACCTCTACCCAAGTCGCATCATAGTAGGCTATCCGAAACTTATCAAGGCCGACGACGAGCAACGCAAGGGCCAGTTTGACGAAGAAAATGCAGCAATAAAGGCAATAGGCAACCCCGACGCAGAACAATATGCCCACACATTTGCCGGCCTCCTGCAAGAAGGAGCCATCAAGGAAAACATCGACACACTCTTCATGGGCATGAAAGAAGCCGAAGATCGGAAGAGCACACGTCTGAACTCCAGTCACACTTGAATCTCGTATGCC
>CALGGJ010000104.1 GCA_937915745.1 uncultured Prevotellaceae bacterium
AACGCCGTGAAGCAGCGCACGGGAAACGTGAGTGCCGGCACATCGTCGTTCTCCATGATTGTGCTTGAGAAAGAACTCTCAAAGCCATACGAGATGATCGACATGGTAACCACGCCCGACGGCAGCCTCGTAGCCATGGTACACTGCAACAACTGCACGAGCGACATCAATGCCTGGGTAAAGATATTCAAGGAGTACGCAGAGCTGCTCGGTGTTCAGCAAGACACTAATACCCTCTACACCAACCTCTTCAACACAGCCCTTAAGGGAGATGCCGATTGCGGCGGTCTCATATCCTACAACTACATATCGGGCGAGCCTGTGACAGGCCTTTCCGACGGACGTCCGCTCGTCGTACGTTCGGCCAACGACAAGTTCAACCTCGCCAACTTCATGCGTGCACACCTCTACGGAGCCATAGGAGTTCTAAAACTCGGTAACGACATCCTGCTGAAGGAAGAACACGTGAAGGTTGACCGCATCACCGGCCACGGAGGCTACTTCACCACCAAGGGAGTCGGACAGCGCATGCTGGCAGCTGCCCTCAATTCGCCAATCTCTGTCATGGAGACCGCGGGCGAAGGTGGCGCATGGGGCATCGCCCTGCTCGCATCCTATCTGGTGAACAACCCCGACCACCTCACCCTCGCCGACTATCTCGACAAGGTCTGCTTCGCAGGCAATGCAGGTATCGAGGTATCGCCGACCCCCGAAGATGTTGAAGGGTTCAACCGCTATCTCGAGAACTACAAGGCCGACCTCGCCATCGAGCAGGCCGCAGTTGCTCATCATAAGCTATAAGGATTACTTAAATATAAAACGACAACATGGCAAATTCCATTCAAGTATTAAACCACGCAGCCGACAATATCCGCATACTTGCTGCATCAATGGTTGAGAAGGCAAAGTCCGGTCACCCGGGAGGTGCGATGGGCGGTGCCGACTTCATCAACGTACTCTATTCAGAATATCTGCAATACGACCCCGAGAACCCCGAGTGGGTTGGTCGCGACCGCTTCTTCCTCGACCCCGGTCACATGGCACCGATGCTCTACTCCCAGCTGGCACTCATCGGCAAGTTCTCGCTCGACGAACTGGCACAGCTCCGTCAGTGGGGCTCACCTACAACCGGTCACCCCGAGTTTGAGATAGCACGAGGCATCGAGAACACATCAGGCCCGCTCGGACAAGGTCACGTGTTCGCTATCGGTGCTGCCATTGCAGCCAAGTTCCTCGCCGCACATACCGGCAACCCCACATTCGAGAAAGAAACCATCTATGCCTACATCTCCGATGGTGGCATCGAAGAAGAGATAAGCCAGGGCGGTGCCCGCATTGCCGGTGTGCTCGGACTCGACAACCTCGTGATGTTCTACGACTCCAACGACATCCAGCTCTCTACCGAGACACGCGAAGTGATGAACGAAGACACCGCAGCCAAGTATCGTGCACTGGGTTGGGCCGTGAAGGAAATCAACGGAAACGACGCTGCACAGATTCGTGAAGCCCTCGCATGGGCAAAAGGCGTCGAGGGTCAGCCCGCACTCATCATCGGCAAGTGCATCATGGGTAAGGGAGCGCTGAAAGACGACGGGTCGTCCTACGAAGCCAACTGCAAGACCCACGGTGCACCGCTCGGAGGCGATGCCTACCGCAACACCGTCAGCCACCTCGGAGGCAACCCCGACAACCCGTTCGTCATCTTCGACGACGTGAAGGAACTCTATGCCGGCCGAGCCGAAGAACTGAAAGGCATCTGTGCCGCACGCTATGCCGAGGAAGCCGGGTGGGCAGCCGCCAATCCCGATAAAGCCCAACAGCAATCCGAGTGGTTCAGCGGCGCTGCACCCAAAGTTGACTGGACAGCCGTTCAGCAAAAGGCGGGCGATGCCACCCGTTCGGCCAGCGCCGCCGTGCTGAGCGTACTTGCCCGGCAGGTGCCCAACATGATCTGTGCCAGCGCCGACCTCAGCAACTCCGACAAGACCGACGGATTCCTCAAGCAGACCCATGCCTTCACCAAGGGCGACTTCTCGGGCGCCTTCTTCCAGGCAGGAGTGGCCGAACTCACCATGGCCTGCTGCTGCATCGGTATGGCCCTGCACGGAGGCGTCATCCCTGCATGCGGCACCTTCTTCGTCTTCTCCGACTACATGAAGCCCGCCGTACGCATGGCAGCCCTCATGGAACTGCCCGTTAAGTTCATCTGGACCCACGACGCATTCCGTGTAGGCGAAGACGGACCGACCCACGAGCCGGTAGAGCAGGAGGCCCAGATACGCCTCATGGAGAAGTTGCAGAACCACCACGGCACGAACTCCATGCTCGTGCTCCGTCCGGCCGATGCCAAGGAGACCACCGCAGCATGGCGTCTGGCCATGGAGAACACCTCCACCCCGTCGGCCCTCATCCTCTCGCGCCAGAACATAGCCGACCTCCCTGCAGGCAACGACTACAGCCAGGCGGCATGCGGTGCATATATCGTTGCAGGTAGCGACGCCGACCCCGACGTCATCCTCGTGGCATCAGGCTCAGAGGTATCCACACTCGTTTCCGGAGCAGAACTGCTGCGCCAAGACGGAGTGAGGTGCCGCATCGTGAGCGTACCGTCAGAAGGCCTCTTCCGCAGTCAGCCGGCCGACTATCAGGAGCAGATATTGCCGTCGGGCGTCAGGAAGTTCGGCCTCACCGCCGGCCTGCCGGTCAACCTCGAAGGACTTGTACCGCACCACGAAGGCAAGGTGTGGGGCCTCAGCTCGTTCGGGTTCTCGGCACCCTACAAGGTACTCGACGAGAAGCTCGGATTCACTGCCGACAACGTATATAAGCAAGTGAAGAGCATCCTGTAAGGCCGACAGCCTACACATGAGGGGGGGGACTTCCCCCCTCATTCTTTCCCCCTCATCGGCACCCGTGCGCCCCCCTCCCTTAGAGGGGTGTGTTACAAAACATTCGTCCCTTTAACTCCCCCTTAACTTCCCTTTAACTCCCTTTAACTCCCCTTCAGAGCCTAATGGCACAATATTGGACACGAAAGCACGATCAAGACGACCTTGACGAGAAGACCGCCACCCCGTGGGCCCAGTCCGTAGGGCATGGCAACACGTACCGTCCCGACCCCAAGGACGAAGAACAAGCCGACGGAAAAGGATAAGAAAAGACCCCACATCGTCTGCCGGCAGGCAGACAGGGAATGAACAGGATATTCCGCAAATAAAGAGAGGGTGAGTCGCCCCACCCTGAATGTTTTCACAACGGAATAATCCTTATTGTGATTTGCATGAAAATTAGTGCGACAAAGTTAAGAATAAAAACTGAAACTACCAAGAATTTTCTAAAAAAATTATTACTTATGAAGAATATTTTAGGTTTGGACATTGGAACCAACAGTATTGGATGGGCATTGATACAATACAAATCAGAAGAACAAAAACCCGATACAAAACTTGGCAGTCGTATCATCCCGATGACACAAGATGTGTTAGGAAAGTTCGACAGTGGTACGATAGAATCGCAAACCAGCATACGTACCAGATATAGAGGGATGCGACGTATTCGCGAGCGCAGCCTGCAACGTCGCGAACGCCTGCTACGCGTGCTGCACATCCTGGGATTCCTCCCACAACATTTCGACAAAGCTATCGGATGGGACAAAACCACAAACATGACCTATGGCAAGTTTCTTGATGAAAGCGAACCAAAACTTGCGTGGAGAAAAGGTATTGATGGCAAGATGGAGTTTATCTTCATGGATGCATTTCATGAAATGCTTTCCGACTTCAGCAAAAGCCAACCACAACTAACGTCTGACGGCAAACGCATACCTCTTGACTGGACTATATACTATCTGCGACACAAAGCACTCTCTCAACCTATAACTCCTCAACAATTGGCTTGGATTATCCTCAACTTCAACCAAAAGCGCGGATATTATCAACTACGTGGTGAAGAAAGCGAAGAAGAGAACAAGCCTACCAAACGAGAAGAATACCTACCTCTGCGCATTGATAAAGTTGAGGCAACCGACGAAAAGAGCGGTGATAACATTTGGTATAACTTATATCTTGAAAACGGATGGATTTACCGGCGTAGGAGTAAACTTCCACTTTTTGATTGGGAGGGGAAGACAAAGGAATTTATCGTAACAACAGACCTCAATCCAGATGGTACAGAAAAGCTGGACAAGGAAGGAAGTGTGAAACGTTCGTTCAGAGCACCCAAAGACGACGACTGGACCTTGCTGAAGAAACGCACTGAAGCATCTATTGAGGAATCGAATGAAACTGTTGGCTCATTTATTTACAACACGCTACTTAATAAGCCAAGCGAAAAAATAATTGGGAAACTCGTCCGCACCATCGAGCGTAAATACTATCGTCAGGAACTGGAACTGATTCTAAGAAAACAAGCAGAGTTCATACCCGAACTTCGCGATAACGAAATGCTGCAAGCATGTGTAAGCGAATTATATCCAAGCAACGAAGCTCACCGCAACAGCCTATTACGAAAAGACATTATTTACTTATTAATAAATGACATATTATTCTATCAACGGCCTCTTAAGAGCAAAAAGTCACTCATCGCAGATTGCCCATACGAATACTATGAATATGTTGACAAGCAGACAGGAGAAATCAAGATACAGCACATCAAGTGTATTGCCAAGAGCAACCCTTATTTCCAGAAGTTCCGTCTGATTCAGTTCGTGCAAAACATACGACTCTTCAATCGTGAAAGCTTGAATGACGACGAAGTAACCGACCAATACATAAAGGATGAAGCCGACCGCAAGCGATTATTCAATTATCTTAATGATCGTGAAAAAATCGACCAAGACACACTGCTCAAAGAGTTCTTCGGAATCAAGAAACCTAAAGGCAAAGAGGCTAAGATGCCAATTCGATGGAACTATGTGGAAGACAAGTCCTACCCTTGTAACGACACACGTGCATTGATTTTAAATGCACTCCACAAGGCCAATGTGTCGTCTGATATCATCAACAATCCAGAAACGGAATACCGATTATGGCATCTTTTATATTCTGTTGAAGATCCAAACGAAATAAAGTCAGCATTGAGCAAGTTTGCCGATGAATATAATATGCCTGAATCATTTGTCGACACATTCTGCAAACTACCGTCATTCAAGAACAAGAAAGAATATGGTGCATATTCTGAAAAGGCCACAAAGAAGTTACTGGCTGTAATGGAGCGAGGTAAGACCCTGTCAGAAGCATGCTACGAAGTATATGGCCGATACAGCGAAGCCAAAGATATTACACGATGGGAAACACCCGCCGACCTGAAAGCATATATCAATTCTTTCCGCCAGTATTCATTGCGCAACCCGATAGTAGAACAGTGCATACTCGAAACATTGCGAACTGTTCACGATATTTGGGTGCAATATGGCAGTATAGATGAGATACATGTTGAGTTGGGTAGAAATATGAAGAGCACTGCCGACCAACGGGCACGCATGGCCCGCCGCAATCAAGAGAACGAGAATACAAACATGCGCATAAAACAACTGCTGATGGAACTGAAAGAAGACCCTGCCATTGCTGACGTGCGCCCGTACTCACCTATGCAGCAAAGCATACTACGCATATACGAAGAAGGTGCATTGCAGCAGCTAAAGCCCGATGACAAAGATTATGCCGAGATAAAGAAAATATCAACCACAGCCACACCTTCCAAGAGCGAATTGACACGATATAAATTATGGCTCGAACAGAAATATCGTTCACCATATACTGGCAGACCTATATCACTTGCCAAGTTGTTCACACCGGCATACCAGATAGAGCATGTCATTCCACAATCACGCTACTTCGACGACTCACTGTCAAACAAGGTGATTTGCGAAGCCGAGGTGAACCTCAAGAAAACCAACATGCTGGGATTGGAATTCATCAAACAACACGGTGGTGAAATCATACCTTGCACCACTTTGGGCGATGTGCGTGTATTGACCGAGGCTGAATACACAGAACTTGTGAAAGACCTGTATGCAGGCAATCGCATCAAGCAAAAGAAACTCATGATGGAAGATATTCCAGAAGAGTTTATTCAGCGCCAGATGAACGACAGCCGTTATATAAGCAAAGTGATTAAAGGCCTGCTCTCAAACATCGTTCGCGAAGAGGGAGAGGAAGAAGCAACTTCAAAGAACGTGATAGTTTGCACTGGTGGAATCACCGACCGACTGAAACAAGACTGGGGACTCAACGACGTATGGAATACAATCGTTGCCCCACGTTTCCGTCGCATGAACGAGCTAACCAATTCCGACCAATTCGGCCACTGGGAAAACAAAGAAGGTAAACGTGTGTTCCAAACCACCATGCCACTCGAACTGCAACGCGGATTCAGCAAAAAGCGCATCGACCACCGCCACCATGCAATGGATGCACTGGTCATTGCACTCGCCTCGCGCAACATCGTCAGCTACCTCAACAACGAAAGCGCACGCGACACCACTCGCCGCGAAGACCTGCGCCGACTGCTATGCGACCAAAGCCGCAACATACGCAAACCGTGGCCTACATTCACTGCAGACGCATTGGCTGCCCTTGAAGATATCATTGTCAGTTTCAAACAATATATCCGTGTCATCAACAAGGCATCAAACTACTACGAACACTACAACGAAACAGGTAAGAAAACACGCATTCCGCAGCAAAGTCACGACCAATGGGCTGTACGTAAACCGTTACATAAGGAAACTGTGTTCGGGCATGTAAACCTGCGACGGAAGAATGAAGTGGCTGTCACAAAAGCACTCGAAAACTATAAGGATATCGTTGATGTCAATTTGAAGCAATACATAAAGACGCTGATTGATGATGGGTGGAACCATAAACAGATTGCACTTAATCTAAAAGAGAAAAAGCATATAAGCAAGGTTGAAGTATTCTACTATACCGATACCGACACTCCAATGGTGGCAGTACGTAAGCCGCTCGATGACTCGTTCGACAAGAAACGCATTGAGAGCATCACCGATACTGGCATCCAACAAATACTCTTGCGATACCTCGAAGCCAAAGGTGGTGACCCAAAGACAGCATTCTCTCCAGAAGGAATCATGGAACTGAACGAGACAATCAGCAACTACAACAACGGAAAGCCTCACCAGCCAATACTGCGAGTAAGAGTAAGCGAACCGATGGGAGAGAAATACCAGATTGGTCACAGCGAAATCAACCGGAAGAAGTTTGTTGAAGCCCAAAGTGGAACAAACCTGTATTTTGCCATATATGCTGACAAAGAAGGCAAACGCTCATACCAAACCATACCTCTCAATCAAGTAGTAGAACGATTGAAACAAGGACTGCCACCTGCACCGGAGCAAAATGAGAATGGAGATTGGCTGAAGTTCACACTATCGCCTAACGACCTTGTATATGTTCCTACAGAAGAAGAAATATTGATAAAAGATATAACGATAGACAAGAATAGGATTTATAAGTTTGTATCGGCCTCAGGTAGTCAACCATATTTTGTAAAGCATAATATAGCTTCTGTCATTATGAACAAGGTTGAACTTGAATCTATGAACAAAATGGGTCGAACAATGGATAAGTTTGGCATAATGATAAGGACCGTCTGTTGGAAACTCGAAGTAAATCGTCTTGGCAACATTACAAACATCATTAGATAAGACCAATGATAAAGAAGACATTGTACTTCGGCAATCCTGCATACTTAAAGCTACGCAATGCACAGTTGGTAATAGAATTGCCAGAAATAGTAAACAACAAATCCCTACCCGAAGCATTTAAGAAGATGGAAGAGCGCACCATACCGATTGAAGACATCGGTGTGGTGGTGCTCGACCACAGGCAAATTACTATCACACAAGGCGTAATGAGTGCGTTGCTAGCCCACAACTGCGCGGTTATTACATGTGATGAGAAGAGTCTGCCTGTAGGACTCATGCTTCCACTCTGTGGCAACACTCTGCAAAACGAACGATTCCGGTATCAGATATATGCTTCGTTGCCACTGCAAAAACAGCTGTGGCAACAGACAATAAAACATAAGATTCTGAATCAAGCTCATGTGCTCAACACTTATTCCGGCAGCAACTATCCATGCATGACTATTTGGTCAAACGAAGTTCGCAGTGGCGATTCCGACAACCTCGAAGCACGTGCCGCGGCATTCTATTGGCGACATCTGTTCCCTACCCTCCCCGACTTCACCCGCGACCGCGACGGCGAATCTCCCAACCATCTTTTGAACTACGGATATGCTATCCTGCGTGCAGTAATTGCACGTTCGCTCGTAGGCAGCGGACTTTTACCTACACTTGGCATCCACCACCACAACCGATACAATGCTTATTGTTTGGCAGACGACATCATGGAACCCTATCGTCCATTCGTTGATGAGCATGTAATACACATCATAGACGAATTCACCGATTACTCATCTCTCACACGCTACATAAAAGCCAGGCTATTACAGATTCCTGTTCTCGACGTTGTAATCGATGGCAAGCGAAGTCCGCTCATGATAGCAGCCACACAGACATCGGCATCGCTCTTCAAGTGCTTCTCCGGCGAACTGCGCCGCATTGCCTATCCCACCTTTCCATCACAATGAGTTTATCGCGATTAAGTGAGTTTCAGATTATGTGGATTCTCGTCCTCTTCGATCTCCCCACCGAAACAAAGAAAGACCGCAAAGCATACGCCCAATTTCGCAAACAACTGATTGGCGATGGATTCACTATGTTTCAGTTCTCTATCTATGTGCGCCACTGTGCCAGCAGCGATAATGCAGACGTACATATAAAGCGAGTAAAGTCGTTCCTGCCCGAATATGGAAAAGTTGGCATTCTCTCAGTCACCGACAAGCAATTTGCCAATATTCAGATATTCTATGGGCATAAACCACAAAAACCAAATTCTCCTGGTCAACAGCTCGAATTGTTCTGATTTGCAAACTCCACATTGCAACATAACACATAATAATGAATCAAAGGACTCAAACATCACAGGATGTCACAAGGCTCGAATTAAGACAAAAATAATAGCATGTAATCATGAAGAAGCCTTCAATTAACCTTCGTTTTTTTATTTCCAATTTTACTATAATCGAGTAGGAGGAAAATGAAGTAGTTTTCCTCCTACTTCATTTTCCGACCT
>CALGGJ010000105.1 GCA_937915745.1 uncultured Prevotellaceae bacterium
CATCGGTAAGTGTTGACAACACCCAGCAAGACGACGTAGTAGGCACAGCCAAGGAACGCGACGTATGGGCCAACGGCTTCTGGGACTAACCCCGTGCCTTAAATCAAGAAGACAAGACGTAGTTTCAACTACACACCACCGGAGCCTCTGCCAGGAACGCAAGTTCGTGGCAGGGGTTCTTCGTTTTTTCCGGTCCATAAGTGCGCACTCTCAAGGTCATGAGTGCGCAGTCGCAAGGTCACGAGTGCGCAGTCACAGCCTCACGAGTGCGCACTTGCAAAAAAATGAAACGTGAAACAGCCGAAACGGTATCTATCCGATGTATTTAATGGCTCGTGCGACGATTTTTTGTAACCACCGAGTGTCTATATCATTCTTTTTGTCTATATTTGCACTGCAAACGAAGAACAAGCACGAATAAAAAGTATAGACAGTAAATAACTTAATAAAAGTACAAATATGTTTCAAGACCAACCAAAAGGACTGTTTGCCTTAGCATTGGCAAACACCGGCGAGCGATTCGGCTACTACACCATGCTTGCCATCTTCACTCTTTTTATGCAGGCCAAGTTTGGCTGGGACGAGTCTGTAGCAGGCAACGTCTATGCCATCTTCCTTGCTGTGGTTTATTTCTCGCCACTCTTTGGCGGTATGATTGCCGACAAGATAGGATACGGCAAATGTGTGAGCATAGGCATGGCTGTCATGTTCGTAGGATATCTGGCCCTGGCCATACCTACCGGAGCCGACCTGACAGGCATGTATGTCATGTTTGGCGGACTGGCCCTTGTGTCGCTCGGCACCGGACTGTTTAAGGGCAACCTGCAGGTGCTGGTAGGCAACCTGTTCGACGATCCCAAGTATTCGGACAAGCGCGATGCCGCATTCAGCCTGTTCTACATGGCCATCAACATAGGAGCCATGTTTGCACCTGCAATGGCAAGCTACATCACCAATCAGTATCTGGGACGTTACGGATTTGAATACACCGCCGATGCCGCTGCCACGTATGGCGACCGTGCCGGCGAATATCTCGAGACACTGTACGGTGCCTACGGACTCTGCTTCGGTGTGGCATGTGTGTCGCTCATCATCTCGGCCGCCATCTATTTCGCCTGCCGCAGCTTGTTCAAACATGCCGATGTGACAGCAAAGCAGGCAAAGGAGACGGCCGCACCGGTGGAAGAACTCACACCGAAACAGACAAAAGACCGTATCGTGGCACTCCTGCTCGTCTTCGCTGTTGTCATCTTCTTCTGGATGGCATTCCACCAAAACGGCTCGGCACTCACCTTCTTCGCCAAGAAATACACCGACCTCGGCGTTACCGGTCCGCTGCGTATAGGTTTCAACATCTTCAGCCTGGCATTGCTGGCTGTAGCAGTATATACCGGTTTCGGCACATTCCAGTCGAAGACCACACGCGCCCGGCTCATCTGCGGCATAGTGACGGTGGCATGTGTGGCAGGTGCTGTCGGCCTCTACCTCGGCATGGCCAACCCATACAACGCACAGCCATCCGACTTCCAGCAGTTCAACCCGTTCTTCGTGGTGGCACTCACACCGTTCAGCATGGTGTTCTTCGGTGCCCTGGCCAACCGTGGCAAAGAAGTGAGCGCCCCGACACGTATCGCATGGGGTATGCTCGTTGCAGCACTGGGATTCGGCGTCATCACACTGGCATCGACCGGCCTCATATCACCAAAAGACCTGGGCGACAGCACACAGAGCATCCTTTCGCCATCGTGGCTCATCAGCACCTACTTCACACTCACACTGGCCGAGCTGCTGCTCTCGCCAATGGGTATATCGTTTGTAAGTAAGGTGGCACCACCTAAGTACAAAGGCATGATGATGGGTGGATGGTTTGTAGCTACCGCCATAGGCAACTACCTCAGTTCGATACCATCGATGTTGTGGAACAAGATTCCGCTCATGGCCAACTGGGGTATCCTCATCGCACTGTGCCTCATCAGTGCCGTCGTGATGTTTGCACTGTTGAAGAAATTGAAAGTAATGACAGCATAACGACACGGCATGACACATCCCAAGGGACTATATCTCCTGTTTGCAACCGAAATGTCGGAGCGTTTCTCATACTACGGTATGAGAGCGCTCCTGACGCTCTATATGGTTGCAGCACTGTTCACCATGGACAGCGCCAGCGAGGTATATGGCACGTTCACCAGCCTGGTATATCTCACACCACTCATCGGCGGATACATAGCCGACCGCTACTGGGGCAACCGCCGCAGCATACTGACGGGCGGCATCTGCATGGCCATCGGACAGTTGCTCATGTTCCTCTCGGCCAGTGTCATACAACCAAGCATACACACAGCCGGCGGGGCGATAGACACCTCGGTGGACAACAGCATGGCCCTGTGGCTCATGTTTGGCGGACTGGGTATGCTGGTATTAGGCAACGGACTCTTCAAACCCAACATAGCCACCATGGTGGGCGACCTATACGAACAGGACGACCACAGGAAGGACTCGGCATTCACCATATTCTACATGGGAGTGAATATAGGAGCACTGCTTGCACCACTCATCTGCGGACTCTTCGAAGGCGACTTCATGCACCCCGGGCGTTTCCGCTGGGGATTCCTCGTGGCCTGCATCGTGATAAGCCTGTCGATGCTGATGTTCTGGCTGCTCAAAAGCCGATTCCTCGTCACACCCGAAGGATATCAGATAGGCCTGCCGCCAGGCAAACGGCCGGAAAGTCTGAAAGTACCCAACCAACCACTCAACCGCCGCGACTACATACACATGCTCGTGATAGTAATACTGGCCGTATTCGTCATCTTCTTCTGGGCAGCCTACGAGCAGGCTGGCGTGTCGCTCACATACTTCGCCGACCAACAGACCGACAAGACCTTCTGGGGATGGGAAATGCCTACATCGTGGTTCCAGACATTCCCCGCATTCTTCTGCGTGGTGCTGGCTCCGGTGATGAACTGGCTGTGGCAACGCATGGGACGTTTCGAACCCCACCCTATACAGAAACTCGCCATCGGCCTGCTGCTACTCTCGTTGAGCTATCTCGTAATCGCCATCGGAGTAAAAGACGTCGCACCAGGAGTGAAAGTGAGCATACTGTGGATAACAAGCCTCTATTTCATACAAGAACTCGGCGAACTGTCGCTCTCACCTATCGGACTCTCGCTCGTGAGCCGACTGTCGCCACGACGCTTCGCATCGCTCATGATGGGTATATGGTACCTGTCGTCGGCTGTCAGCAACTTCTGCGCAGGCAAGCTCGCCACACTCTATCCCGAGGCGGGACAAGTGAAACACCTTGCCGGAATCGAGATAAGCAACCTATACGAGTTCTTCCTCATATTCGTATGCATGTCGGCTGCGGCAGGATTGCTGCTGCTGGCACTATGCCCCCCGCTGAAACGAATGATGAAATAAAAGCCCCCCGAGGCGGAGCTCAGGAAATAACAACAGCACAGAACACCTCACGAAATAATAGCTGTCCAAAAAACCTCTTACAGGGGGGGGACACAGCTCACGGCAGAGAATGCCAACCGCTAAAAAAGACAGAATTATGACACATACAAGACTCATCTTCGCGATTTCAGTTGCAGTCATGTTCGCACTGTCATCATCAGCGCAAACACATCTCGACCTATCGTTCACAGCCGGTACCACCGGCTATGGATTCGACTTCAGTATGCCCATGTCGAAGGATGTGAGTATGCGCATCGGTGCGTCATTCCTGTCAAAAACAAACAACACACAACACCTGCAAATTCAGACAGACACCTACGACGACAACCTCAGTGCTGAAGAAAACCAACAGATGTCGGCCGTTCGATTTGGCAAGATACAAGACTTCATCGGTCAGTTCACCGGACACGAAATAGAGCAACAAGTATCTCTTCGCAAAAAAACATCGATGAATAACCTCAGACTGCTGGTCGATGTAACTCCATTCGTCAACAAACACTGGCGACTTACTGCCGGATTCTATTACGGGAATGCCGACATCACAAAAACCGTCTGTACCGAAGCAAGCCAGTCAACCCTTATGGGACTCAATGTATGGAACAGCCTGTATGAGAAAGTGATGGCCGAGGAACCTATAATCAACCACAAAGGCATTGCAGTATATCTGCCTTACGAATTTGAAGAAGAAATACGCAACGAATATGGCGAGATGTCTATCAAAGCCGGCACATATAAGCACGACATCTATGCCGAAGAAGACGTGATGTGGACCTACGATGCCTACGACCCCATAACAGGCGACGTACTGCACGAAGCAGGCGACATACGCTACCATAAAGGAGACCTCATACATCGTCAGGGCGACGCATACTATACTACTCCCGGGAACGACAACATGATAAAAATCATACAACACACAAGCAAGTTCAGACCGTATCTGGGTGCAGGATACGGCGGATTGCTCACCAAAGACGGACTTACAAGTTTTACGGTAGAGGCAGGATTACTGTACATGCCGACCGACTATACAGCGTTCAACGACGGGATGCGCATAGGCCGCGATATAGATACAAAACACTTCATCAACCATTATCGCACCGGTTGGGGACATCTGTTTCCTGTGCTCAACCTGCGTATAACCCGCCAATTGTTTTGAGTTCCTCGTATAGGCGCTGAACAGGAAGCCCCATCACATTAAAGTAGCTGCCTTCGATGCGACTCACACCTATATACCCAATCCATTCCTGTATCCCGTATGCTCCGGCCTTGTCGTATGGACGGTAACAATCAACGTAATGTATGATGTCTGATGGTGTAAGCTTGGCAAATGTCACGTTGCTGACCGATGCAAAACTACGTCGCATCGTGATGGTGGCAAGAGTGACCCCAGTGATAACCTGATGCGTACATCCCGATAAATCGGCAAGCATATCGATGGCTTGTTGTCGGTCGTGAGGTTTTCCAAGCACACGACCATCAAGACAAACTATTGTATCGGCTGTAATAAGGAGTTCGTCTTCGGACAATGCAGGCAAATAGGCATCAGCTTTCTTCTGAGAGATATATACGGGTATCTCCTCCCCCGAGAGAGTGTCGGGGTAAGACTCGTCAATTCCGCTCATGGTACGAACCTCAAAATCCAGTTCGAGCCCACTCAACAATTCTTTTCGTCGTGGCGAATTGCTAGCCAGTATTATATGCATTTGCAGAACAATTTTTTTAATTAATAAGACTAGTAGCACTAGTAGAACTAGTAAGACTAGTAGGACTAGTAAGACTAGTAGAACTAGTAAGACTAGTAAGACTAGTAAGACTAGTAAGACTAGTAGTTTATGTTCTTACCACCCGAATGCAGCCTGGTTGTGCATCCATTTGTCTTGCACCTTCAGCACCTGTTCTATCACATCGCGAGCACAGCCCTCACCACCATTGCATGACGACACGTATTTCGAGATGGCTTTTATTTCCGGCGCTGCATCTGCAGGGCATGTAGGCAGGCCACATCGTTTCATGACTTCGAAATCGGGTATATCATCGCCCATGAACAATACCTGTGAGTCGTTGAGGTTGTATCGTTTGCATAGGAGTTCATAAACATCTATCTTTCGGGCCGCACCCTGATGAATCTCTGTGAGTCCGAGCCTTTCGTAGCGAATACGTACTGCCTCGGTCGTGGCACCGGTAATGACGGCAAGCAGAAGTCCATGCTTCACTGCATGTTGCATTGCGTATCCGTCTTTTATGTTTACGGTACGCATTGGCTCTCCCGACGGGTGCAGCGATATTGTCTGGCGACTAAGTACTCCATCTACATCGAAGAAGAGGGCCTTAATCTGTGAGAGGTCATAGTTTATCATGAGCAATACTTTCTGACATTAGTTTGTAAATATGCTGTATATGTGGTTGGTCGGCAAGCAGGTCGATATGTGCCTGCACTACAGCCTTATCGTGCCTTGCGGCCGGTCCTGTCTGTGCCTTCTGCGGATTCAAGTGGTGTACTTTTGCTGTTACTTCGTCGATAAGCGGCAACATCAAGTTGAAACTGATGCCGTGGTTAGCAAGTATTTCTTCGGCCAGAGCATAGCAATGATTAGTGAAATTGCTGCAAAACACAGCAGCAAGATGCAGATACCTGCGGTCGGATGAGTTGAGTGTCCGTACGTCTGCACTTATCGTTTCGGATAAATCCACCAACAGTTGTTCGTCGTCCCGGCTTGTTGCTTCTACAAACACAGGTATCTGGCTGAAATCGACGCGGCGTTGTTTTGAGAATGTCTGCATAGGATATATCACACCACGGTGCATGGCCGGTATTACGTCGATTGACACCGAGCCGGCTGTGTGTACGATGAGCGGTGCAGGTTTGTCTTTTTGCGCCTTGGATTCCAGATGCCCGGCAAGTTGTCCGGCTACATGAGGCAGTGCTGTATCGGTCACGCTGATGATATAAATGTCGGCTGTAGTACAGATTCTGTTTATGTCATCTACGGCTGTTGCATCGACAGTTGCAGCAAGAGTCGCGGCCGCACCTATGGTACGACTATATACTTGCTCTATCTTGTTGCCCGATTCGTGCAGTGCGGGTATCAGGCTTGCGGCAAGATTTCCGGCTCCGATTGAAACGACATTCATGTCTTTAGGGTTCAGATGTTTCTGACTTGTGTCCATGCAAGTTTGTCTTCGTCCTGCAACTTGCGTTCAACGGCCGGATGTCCGACGGCAATTATACACTCCACTTCCCATGTGTCGGGCAGTCGTAGCATGGTCTTTATAACTTCGGATGCGGGTTTATCTTCTGCATTATTGCGCAGTCGTATCTGGCTCCAGCACGACCCGAGGCCCAGTTCGGTGGCTTGATACTGCATGGTTACTGCAGCGATAGATGCATCTTCGACCCATACATCGGTTGCACTTGCATCGTATGCCACGACAATAGCGACTGGTGCAGATGCGATAAAATCACCTCCGGCGGTCTTGCATTTAGCCAGTTCGGTCAGTGTGAGTGGGTCTTTAACAACGACAAACTGCCATCCACGCTGGCTGTGTCCGGTTGGCGACATGAGTGCGGCACGGAGTATGGTATGAAGTTCGTCGTCGGTGACGGGTATTTCGGTGAACCGGCGTATGCTCCTGCGTTTCTGTACGATATCTGCAAAGTTCATATATTCAGTCTGTTTGTTTTCACTCTTAAATAGTATTTGCGGGTTAGCGGTGAGGGTGATGTTCCATCTTCCACAAGGGTGATGTTCCATCTTCCACAAGGGTGATGTTCCATCTTCCGCAAGGGTGAATTGGAGACCTTTATTTCAGTGTATCGAGGAACTTGAAAATGTTTTCGAGCATCAGTTCCTTACTACCTTCCCAAGTGAATGTATGGCGCATACCTTCGGTTTGGAACCACTCGGCCAGTGGTGCCGTCTGGTTGTGATATACGGCAAAGCGTTTCTTTATGGTCTCTTCGTTGTCGTCGGCACGTCCTTGTTCCTTCGCACGGTTGAGGAGTCTTGTCATCAGTGTGTCTTCATCGACAATGAGTTCAATCATGACACCCATGTCGTGACCACGTTGTGCGAGCATTTGTTTCAGGGCTTCTGCCTGAGGAATGGTGCGTGGAAATCCGTCGAAAATCACACCTTTACCCTCCGGCATAGAGTCGTAGGTGTTTGCCAGGATGTCAATCATGAGTTCGTCGGGGATGAGTTGGCCGTTGTCGATATATCCTTTGGCAATTTTTCCGAGTTGTGTACCTTGTTTTATTTCACCGCGAAGCACGTCGCCCGTCGATATGTGTCCCATGTTGTATCGGGCAACAATTTCGTCGCTATATGTGCCTTTTCCTGAACCAGGGGCACCGAAGATGATGATGTTTTTCATAATTATCTGTGTATTTATGTTTCTGTTACATGTTTCGAATTATGGAGTTGAGCTATACGACCTTGTATATGTCGCGATAGTTGCGTCCGAATCCGTTGTAGTCGAGCCCGTATCCCACGATGAAGTCGTTTGGTATCTGGAGAGCACAATAGTCAATCTTTATGTCTGCCATCAGTTTGTCGGGTTTTTGTAGCAGGCATGCAATTTTCACCGATTCGGCTCCCATTTGTTGGAATTTCGGCAGTATGTTGCTCATGGTGATTCCTGTATCTACGATGTCTTCGACAATGATGATGTCGCGTCCGACGATGTCGGCCGTGATACCAATCAATTCGCGCACCTCGCCTGTGGTATCCATGCCGTCGTACGATGCGAATCGTGCAAAAATGACCTCGGGTTGGAAGTCGAGTAGTCTGACGAGGTCGGCTGCAAACATGAATGCTCCGTTGAGTATGCACACCATCACCGGATTGCGTCCGGCATAGTCGGCATTCATCTGTGCTGCCAGAGTTTGTATTTTCTCTTGTATTTCAGCATCGCTGATTGAGAGTTCAAAATTGCGGTCGAGTATGTGAATTCGTTTTTTTTCCATTATTTATATGTATTGTGTTTGATAGCATCAGTTGATGAAAAGCAGTTCGCGGTACTTTGGCAGTGGCCAGAGGTCGTTATCCACCACTTCTTCCAGTTTGTCGATTGGTCGGCGTATATAGAAGAGCGACTCTGCGATATTGTAGTAAGCAAGAGCTTTTTTGTATTCATCGTCAATCTTGTTGGCCCGTTTTCGTTCTTCGACCATCACATTCACCTTTGTACGTATATCCACCACGAGTTCGGTTACTTGCTTGAGCAGTTCTATTTCGGTGGCCGCCATTTGTTCGAATGTGTCGGGGTATATGGTTTTCAGTTGTGTGATGATGTTGAGCAGTCGTGCCTTGTAGGCCAGGGCTGCCGGTATGATGTGGTTGATTGCCATACGTCCCATCACGCGCGCTTCTATCTGCACCTTCTTTGTGTATGTCTCCCATTTCACCTCGTTGCGTGCTTCGAGTTCGGTTTGTGTATATACGCCTGTGCGTCTGAACATATCGACTGTTTCCTTCTTTGTGTATTCCTGGAACATACGTGGCACGCATGTTTCGGTGTCGAGTCCCCGTCGTCTTGCTTCTTTCAGCCACTCTGTGGAATATCCGTTTCCGTCGAAACAGACCGTGTCGATTATGCTTGCAATCATTGGTTTCAGCACATCCATCATTGCTATGTTCATGGCTTTTCCGGCTGCCATCTCTTTGTCTATGGCAGTCTTAAATTCCCTCAACTGATCGGCCACTGCTGCATTGAGTGTAATCATTGCTTCGGCACAGTTGGCACTCGACCCCACGGCCCGGAATTCAAATCGGTTTCCGGTGAATGCAAACGGGCTGGTGCGGTTGCGGTCGGTGTTATCTATGAAGATTTCGGGTATCTCCACGAGACCCACTGACTTGCTTTTCTTACCTGCTATTTCGATTGGGGTGTCGGATGGCACTGAAATGAGTTTGCGCAGCACATTGGTCATGGTATGTCCCAGGAACGACGATATGATGGCAGGCGGAGCCTCGTTGGCACCCAGCCGGTGTGCGTTGGTGGCTGTTGCTATCGATGCTTTCAGCAGTGCGTTGTGTTTTTGCACTGCCATCAGTACGTTTACGAAGAAAGTGATGAACTGCAGGTTGCCCATTGCGTCTTTGCCCGGAGCCAGCAGCTGTGTGCCAGTGTCGGTACCAAGGCTCCAGTTGTTATGTTTTCCCGAGCCGTTGATGCCTGCAAACGGTTTTTCGTGCAACAGAAGCACGAACCCGTGTTTGCGCGCAATGTTGTTCATCAGGTTCATTATCATCTGGTTCTGGTCGTTCGACAGGTTCATCTCTCCGTATATCGGGGCCAGCTCAAACTGATTTGGTGCAACCTCGTTGTGTCGTGTCTTCAATGGGATTCCGTGCCGGTAGCCTTCGATTTCCACTTCGCGCATGAATGCAGCCACACGTGTAGGTATGGCGCCGAAGTAGTGGTCGTCGAGCTGTTGGTTTTTTGACGATTCGTGACCCATGAGTGTACGTCCGGTGAGCATGAGGTCGGGACGTGCGGCATAGAGGTCTTCATCTACAAGGAAGTATTCCTGCTCCCATCCCAGGTATGCATACACTTTCTGTACTTTGGGGTCGAACAGCCGGCATATATCGGTGGCGGCCTCGTTCACTGCTTTCAACGCACGTTTCAGCGGGGTCTTATAGTCGAGTGCCTCGCCTGTATATGATATGAACACGGTAGGTATGCACAGTGTGTCGTCTTGTATGAACACAGGCGATGTGGGGTCCCAGGCCGTATATCCGCGAGCCTCGAATGTGGCACGTATGCCGCCGTTGGGGAACGAACTGGCATCGGGTTCTTGCTGTGAAAGCGAACTGCCGTCGAACTTCTCTATCATTCCGCCCTTCTTGTCGTACTCCATAAACGAGTCGTGCTTCTCGGCTGTACCCTCGGTCAGGGGCTGAAACCAGTGGGTGATGTGTGTCACGCCTCGTTCCATGGCCCATGTCTTCATGCCTTCGGCCACACGGTCGGCCACACTGCGGCTTAATGGCTGACCATTGTCTATGCAGTCTATCAGTTCGTTGTAGGTCGATACGTCGAGATAGTGGCGCATTTTCTCACGGTTGAACACCAGTTCGCCAAAGTATTTCGATGGGCGGTCGGATGGAACGTCAATGGGCATGGCCTTCTTCTTGAAAGCATCTTGAACTACGTCGAATCTCAGTTTGCTCATGTGGTCGGTGTCGTTTTACGGTTAATCGGCAACCGGGCAGTGCCGGTACAGGCATATAAAAAAGGAGACTGATTCTGATGTGAGAACCAGTCCTTGATTATATTATGCCGGTTGTTGTCATAACTGCCTGAATGTTTTTTATAAATTATTACGATGCAAATTTACGCATTTTCTTCTTTTCAGCAAGCGTTTTCCATGTCTTTTTCGTCATTTCTGCAGCATTTTTCATGAACTGGCACACAATTCTCTACATGTGTCTTGAATTAAGGCCATCCACTCCGCGGACTTAAGCTTTTTATTTCGCAACCCAAGACCGCGCACTCATGGACCCACGACTGCGCACTCTCGGACTCGCGACTGCGCACTCTCGGACTCGCGACTGAGCACTCACTTCCCACCCTCCATAAAGATGGCAGCCTGAGGTGAAGTCATGGCTTGATGATGCCCCAAAACTCAATAAAAGGAAAGAAAGCAACACATTATAGTGATTAAATAACAAAAACGTGTTGCCGTGTCGGAAAAAAGTCTTAACTTTACGACGTAATTAACGACACACAAACTATGAACCACAACCCGACATCTGTATTTTTAGCCGTTGACCTCGGTGCCACCAGTGGTCGTACCATCCTTGGATATATAGAAGACGGCAAACTTACCCAACGCGAGCTCACCCGATTTCCGAACCGCATCACAACCGTGGGAGGACAACTCTACTGGGACATCTATGCCCTCTACGACGAAATATTGCACGGACTCAAATTGTGTGCCGACGAGGGCATACAACTCACGTCGATTGGTATCGATACCTGGGGCGTAGATTTTGTGTGTATTGGCCACGACGGTCGGGTACTGCGCAATCCGCGGTGCTATCGCGACCCCTACACCGACCATATCATGGACAGGTTTTTCGAGAAGATTCCACGTCAGGAAGTATATGCAAAGACCGGCATACAATTCATGACGTTCAATTCGCTCTTCCAGCTTGCAGCCCAGCGCGACGAGGGCAACTCGGCCCTCATGGCAGCCGACAAGATTCTCTTCATGCCCGATGCCCTTACCTACATGCTCACCGGACAGGCGGTATGCGAATACACCGTATTGAGCACCAGCCAAATGCTCAACCCCGCGACACGACGCATTGATCCCGACCTGGCAGCCGCCGTCGGACTGAGCGAGTCGAACTTCGGCCGATATGTTGACCCCGGACAAGTGGTGGGCGTACTGACCGATGAAGTGAGACGTATCACAGGCCTCGGTCCGGTGCCGGTGGTGGCAGTGGCCGGACACGACACCGCAAGCGCAGTGGCAGCGGTGCCGGCACTCGACCCCAACTACGCATACCTCAGCTGCGGCACATGGTCGTTGCTCGGAATCGAGTCGCCCGAGGCCATTATCAGCCAGCGCAGCATGGAATACAACTTCACCAACGAAGGCGGCATAGAAGGCACCACCCGACTGCTCAAAAACATTTGCGGCATGTGGCTGCTCGAACGCTGTCGCAGCGAATGGACCGACGCACCGGCCGATGTGAACGAGATAAACCGTAATGCCATGCAAGCCAAACCAAAGCAGTCGATCATCAATCCCGACGACCCGCGCTTTGCAAACCCTACATCGATGGTGGCTGCCATTTGTGACTATTGCCGTGAAACCGGACAGCACGTTCCGCAGGACTATCGCGAGATGGCACGATGCATATTCGAAAGCCTCGCACTGCGCTATCGTGAGGTCATCGGCTACCTGCAACAGCTCTCGCCGGTCGAAATCAAACGTCTGCACGTCATCGGAGGCGGTTCGCTCAACCAATACCTCATGCAGATGACAGCCGACGCAACAGGAATGCCGGTCATAACCGGACCGGTTGAAGGTACCGCAATCGGCAACATCATGATGCAAGCCAAGGCAGCCGGCATCGTGGCCGACCGATTTGAAATGAGAAGCATCATTGCCCGCTCAATAGAAACAAAGACATACGAACCACAAACCAACCCGACATAATCATCAGTTTACAATCTCAGAAAAAACCTCATAACAATGAAAGAAGCATTATTACACGAAGCGTACGACATAGCTCGTGAACGCTATGCAGAACTCGGCATCGACACCGAGAAAGTACTGAAACAATTGCAAGACTTCCACCTGAGCATGCACTGCTGGCAGGCCGACGACGTGTCGGGCTTTGAGTCGGCCGGTAACCTCACTGGCGGCATCCAGGCAACAGGCAACTACCCTGGCAAGGCACGCAACATAGACGAACTGCGCGCCGACATACTTAAGGCCAAAAGCCTCATTCCAGGCACACACCGCCTGAACCTGCACGAGATATACGGCGACTTCGGAGGCCGGTTCGTCGATCGCGACCAATGTGAACCCGCACACTTCAAGTCGTGGATGGACTGGGGACGAGCCACCGATACAAAGCTCGACTTCAACTCAACCAGTTTCTCACACCCCAAAAGCGGAAACCTCTCGCTGGCCAACCCCGACAAGGGAATACGCAACTTCTGGATAGAACACACCAAACGCTGCCGTGAGATAGCAAACGCGATGGGCGAGGCACAAGGCGACCCATGTATCATGAACGTATGGGTACACGACGGATGCAAAGACCAATCGGTGAACCACTACATGTACCGCGAACTCCTGCGCGATTCGCTCGACAAGATATTCGAAAAACCGCTGCCAATGATGAAAGACTGCATCGAAGGCAAAGTGTTCGGCATCGGACTCGAGAGTTTCACCGTCGGTTCACACGACTTCTATACCGCATACGCAGCCAAGACGGGCAAGATACTGACCATCGACACCGGCCACTACCACCCTACCGAGAGCCCGGCCGACAAGGTGAGTGCCGTACTGCAATTTGTGCCCGAACTGATGCTACACGTGAGCCGTCCGGTAAGATGGGACTCCGACCACGTGACACTCATGGACGACCCTACACTCGAACTCTTTGCCGAAATCGTCAGAGCCGAGGCACTCGACCGCGTACACTACGGACTCGACTACTTCGACGGAGCCATCAACCGCATCGGAGCATACGTCATCGGAAGCCGTGCCGCACAGAAATGCATGCTGCGAGCAATGCTCGAACCGACACCACTCATCAGCCGGTACGAACTGGAAGGCAAGACATGCCAAGTGCTTACACTGCTCGAAGAAAGCAAAACCATGCCGTGGGGCGCAGTATATGACGAGTTCTGCCTGCGCAACAATGTGCCTACAGGATACGACTACATACCTGAAATAGAGAAATACGAAGCAGAAGTGACAAATAAAAGATAAAGAAAAGAATATACAAGTTTCGCATGTATATGTTTCACATACAGATACACTCCTACGGTATTTCATACCTCCGTCGGTATGACTTCGAATGTTTGTGCCATGCAGCCCCCTGCTGCCCATGCAGCAACCTTCCGCCCTGTCATACCGACGGAGCGAAGCGAAGGAGTGTATCTGATATGTAAC
>CALGGJ010000106.1 GCA_937915745.1 uncultured Prevotellaceae bacterium
TGTCATACCGACGGAGCGAAGCGAAGGAGTGTATCTGATATGTAACTAAAACATAGTACGAAACTTTACACACGAAACTTGTATAAATTAATACTTCGATTCTACCCAAACAAGATTGACTTACTAATCGCTTCAAGATACTTCATCAGGGCCTTGTCACTCTGTTCTTCGCAGAACAGGAAGATGTGTATTGGAAAATGATTATGACTTTTCAGTACCACCCTGTAAGCGGCTTTGTAATCGGTCATCGCATTAAAATCCTCGTCGAGCCCTTCCTCGTCAGTATAGTAACCGATGTTCTCTCGCTTTTGGATTGAATACACATACACCGTGTCGGCGTTGCAGTTTTGGGCTATGCGGCTACCCTGTGTGTATATCTTGACCTGTTTATCATACTCCCCTGCAAAGTCGTCCTTGTCTGTCTTTTGCACCTCATACCTTGCTCTTCCTATATTGTTGGTTATTATATCTTCCAAAATAACTCTCTTACGTCTTGTGTGCTTGCAGGCTTACCTGCAGCTATAATCAACGACGAAACATCGAGAAATGCTAAGCAACCACCAGACTCCGACTTCATGGAAATTGTTATATTGTCGGCATAATGAAGATTGGGATGCAACACAATACTTGCATAGTCATTACGCGACTTTACCGGTATGCAATCGAACGAGGTGAAAGGGAGTGAAAATTCAGTCAGTCCTATTTTATCTTTATATTGTTGGGCGATGCGACTTACAACATCTTGGGAGCATCCTTCCTGGTGATAACGCGATACCAACGACATCGCTTCGATTCCTACCGTAGAGTCGCATTCCACGCCCGATGCCATGATGTTGATCACAAACAGCGTATTAAAAACCAAAAACATTAGTGTCTTCATACGCTTCATTTTATATATTGGAAAATTACGATACTGCCATCTTCGTTTTTTATAGACGGAATAGCATTTTCCATTATGTTATACATATTAAATATACTATTTTTGTTTTATTTGTTTTATAATCCTATAATGAGTATCGCTGCCAATACGATTCGCTGCATACTAATTTTGCTGCTTATTCCAATTTGAAGTCAGGGTCGAAGCGGACGTACTGCGTCAGTTCATCAATATATTCGGCAACGGACTTGGTGGACTCGTCAGCTATGAACATGAGTACTCCGAAATCGAAAGAGTAATCGGGACGGTAGAAGTCGATGCCATAGCAGCACCCGAATGCCAACTCTTGCAGCCAAGTTTTGGTTGACTGGGAAAATGAGTTGAGTTTGCTTACCTGTGGTATGCGCACCACACCGACAGCGCGGCTGTTGGTAGCGGTCACCAAGCGACCGGTTGTGTATCGGTGGCTGTACATGTCGCGCGCCGTGTTGATTTTACTCATCCACCGTTCGTCGTTCAGAATTTCGTATGAGTGATCGAGATGGAACCAAGGGAGTCCGCAGTTGTTCTGCATTATGTCTTCGAAGTATGGTCTGTAGTTTTTCAGATTGTCGTCAGTGGTCCTTACCCTGTCTGGGTTTGGTTTGTCTTCAATGATGCCGGCAAGTAACAATGTGCAGTATTTATCCAGCTTGATTATCTGACCGATTTGAAATGTCGGAACGTTACCGCCAGCCTCATTCATGTCAGCAAACATGATGGTATTCTCTACAAAAGATTGCTCTTTGCCAATATTGCTTACGCTCTCTGCAGGGAATCGGAGTGTCAGTCCATACCATTCTTTCACTTGCCGGCAGTAGTCTTCGTACGACTGTTGTGCCGAGAGGTTGGTTGCAGCCAACACACACACTATAGTAAGAATCAGTTGTTTCATAGGAATTCAGTTTTATGGTTGTATCATAGTGTTTTCATCATTTCATCATTTCATCATTTCACGACTGTACGCTTAAATGGTTTCACCAGGTATTGGTTGGCCAGCAGTTCGGACACAGGCAGGTGTACTGCCGATGCTTCGTAGTTTATCCATATATTGAGGAACCTCGTATCTTTGGGTACAGGTGGGAACTTCATTATTACAGCCACACAGTCGCCGGCCAATCCGTCGATGAAGTAGTTGGTGCCATCGATGGGATAGGCATCAGCTGAAACCACATGCAACTGCTCCGACGTTTCTTCATAACGACGTTGAGTAAGGCTCTGCTGTATGTATGCTGTCTTGTCGATACGGAAAAACGTACCATTCCACAGGCAACACTCTATTTCTGCCACGTATGTAGCATCTTCAGTAAACCAGGCAGCAAACCGTGGTGTGGCATAGTCGGTGAAGTACGGCGGGATGCTTATCGCATTCTTGTATCGTGGATAGGTATCCATGTCCTGGGCATCGTATTCGGCTGTTTTCTTATAGAGCTTGGGAGCCTGCTTTGGCGGCAAATCCTTTGAGTACCACCCCACACTTACTCCATCATCCCACGATGGACGGAGGAATTTGTAGAAGTCGATGATGTCGGACGATAGTTCGTTGTGACGCAACCGGCAGATGTCGTCGAGGGCGAACACACGTTGGCGATACGGGAACTCCCCGTTGGAGTTCAGGGCCGGCAACCCGTAGAAGCATATCCGCTGCATGTGACGGGGCAGCGGAGGAAATTCTATCTTAAACTCCAGCACCTTGCCCTGCTTACCCCTCACGATGTTGTCACAACACATTTTAGCGTTACCTCCTACGATACCGCGAGCCACGTATTGTGTTCCGGTGCGAGGATCCATGACGACCGTTTCTTCACTTGCCACCCATATTCGTTCCACATCGTTATGGCAATAATAGTAGAACGTCAGTAATGTGTTCGTCTCGTTTGCCTCTAACATGAACGGACGTTCGAGTTGTGCAAACTCATCGGCATCGAGAGTTGCCACAACGGGGTTCATGAGTTCGTAATCACTGTCTTCTGCATATGCAGAGAACGTGGGTAAAAACATCAGCAATGTGTTAGCCAGAACAGCTACAAATAGTCGATTCAGATTCAGTTTCATAATGTAATAATTTAGGTCGTAGTAAGAAGTATATATAGCATTCTCGCAGCAAATATACAAATTATCTGTGAACCGGCAAAACTTTTTTACAACTTTTTGTGTATCTGGACGTATTTATCACGCTTCCTGCGTTTGTCACTCCAATTTGAAGTCGGGGTCGAAGCGTACGTACTGCGTCAGTTCATCAATATATTCGGAAACGGACTTGGTGGACTCGTCAGCTATGAGCATGAGTACTCCGAAATCGAAAGAGTAATCGGGACGGTAGAAGTCGATGCCATAG
>CALGGJ010000107.1 GCA_937915745.1 uncultured Prevotellaceae bacterium
GAACATCGGCAGAGCGGGTGCTGCTACAGGCGTCACCGTCTATGGTGACGTCTATGGCGGCTCGGCACTCGGCAGCGTCAACGGTACAAGCGCCACGACCACTTACCACACCAATGTCACGCTGAACAAGGGAACCATCAACGGCTCGCTCTATGGCGGTGGTCTGGGCAATGCCAGCACGGCGGCCAATGTCTATGGCCCTGTCGAGGTAAAGGTTACAGGCGGCAAGGTTACGGGTGCAGTCTTTGGCTGCAACAACGTCATGGGTTCGCCCAAGAGTAGTGTCGAAGTTGTGATTGCAGGAACAGATGCTACGACACTGGATGGCAGCAATAATAAGGTATATGCCCTCAATGGCGTGTATGGCGGCGGCAACCTCGCACACTACGACCCTACAACACCTACAGCCAATTATCCAAGTGTGACCGTCAGCGGCTGCTCGGCCAGCATCAAGGACGTGTATGGCGGTGGCAATGCAGCGGCTGTGCCTAATACTAAAGTAGTGATAAAGGGCGGTGACATCGACCGTGCGTTCGCTGGAGGCAACGGTGAGAGCGGCACACCTGCACATGTGGGATATAAAAACACAGACGCTGCTCCAGTGACTGGCACTTACGGCACTGGTACAGCCAACATAACCATTAATGGCGGTACCATCAACAAGGTCTTTGGCGGCAGTAACAAGACAGGTGTCATACGTGGGGCTATCAATGTGACAGCCGAGAAGACCGACGATTGTGATGCCGACATGCTGATAGACGAACTATATGGCGGTGGCAACGAGGCCGCCAGTAATGCAGGTAACATCACTGTCGGTTGCCTTGGCTCTGGCGGACGTATCAGTAGCGTATATGGTGGTGCCAACGCTGCCGATATATCCGGTAATATCAGCCTCACTGTAAACGCGGGAAACATAGGTAACGTCTTCGGTGGCAACAATGCCAGCGGCACTATCTCTGGTACAATATCGGTGGAAGTAAACAAAACCGGTTCGTGCGATGTGAATATCGATAATGTGTATGGCGGCGGCAACCTTGCAGCGTACAGCGCTCCTGCTGCCAGCAGCAATTATCCTTATGTCAATATCGTGAGCGGTACTGTTACCGGTGGTGTCTATGGCGGAGGTCTCGGTGCCTCGGCTGTTGTGACCGGTAACCCGCGGGTGACCGTCGGCGGCGGTACGCTGAATAATATATTCGGTGGCGGCGATGCGGCTCATGTCGATGGTAACACCTCGGTGACTGTGAGTGGCGGAACCATAAGTGGCGCTGTATTTGGCGGTGGTAATGACATTGCTGATGTCGGGGGTGTGAAGAAGGGTGTGAGCGGCAATGCTACGGTAAGCATCTCTGGTGCATCGGTGGGTACCGGCGTATATGGTGGATGTAATGTCCAAGGTACGGTAGGCGGCAATACAACGCTGACCCTTACCGGCGGCACCGTTGGCACGAGTGCTGCAAGAGCCAACGTGCATGGTGGCGGCTATGGTAAAGATACCGGAGTGGACGGCAATGTGGAGGTGAATATAGGCTCTGAGGGTCTATCGACGGCCGGTGTCACCATCTATGGTGACGTCTATGGCGGCTCGGCACTGGGTAATGTGAACGGCACATCCTACAGCAGTAGCAGTACCAAGACAACAGAAGTCAACCTCTGGAAGGGTACCATCTATGGTGATGCCTATGGCGGCGGACTGGGACAGAAAGCCGTTGAGGGCGTACAGGATGCCATTTCTGCACTGGTGAATGGCGATGTGACGGTGAGTCTCTACGATGTAGTGTTCGATGTGGACTATACAGAAGTGACCTCTGCGAAGGGAACAGTGTTCAATACCCCAACCACTGGACGTATCTTTGGTTGCAACAACCTCAACGGTACGCCGAAGGGCGACGTGACGGTAGATATACACCGCACACACCATATCAGTCATCAAGATACCCGGGCAGTTGGCGATTATGAACTTGGTGCCGTCTATGGCGGTGGCAACGAGGCCGAGTATTTGCCCGAGTCGGGTAAGAAGACAACGGTAAATATAAGGGACTGTGCAAGCAGCATATACTATGTCTATGGTGGCGGCAATGCGGCATCGGTGCCCGACTGTGCAGTCAACGTGGAGGGTGCCTTCGAGATAAACTATCTGTTTGGAGGCGGTAATGGTGCCGACCCGTCGAAGCCGGGAGCCAACGTGGGATACCGGAATGACGGAACTACAGCATACGGAGGGGGTACTGCCGAGACAACGGTTCTGGGTGGAACCGTCCATTATATATTTGGCGGCAGCAACAGCAACGGAAATATCCGCACAAGTGCAGAAGTCACTTTGGAAGAGTCGGATGATGAGTGTCCGTTGAATGTGATAGAAGTCTTCGGTGCGGGTAATGAAGCCTTTATGGATGGAAGTACTGCAGTAAATATCGGCTGTCTCGATTCAGAGTTCGAATATATATATGGTGGTGCGAAACATGCAGACATCAATAATAATGTAGAGCTGAATATAACGAGTGGAAGCTTCAGTAGGGTGTTTGGCGGAAATAGGGATGGAGGCAAGATATATGGCACGATAACGGTTACTGTTCAGGAGACAGGATGTAAGGCTATCCATATAGGCGAGCTCTATGGTGGCGGCGACGAAGCACCATACGACGTGGCTTGGATACCTGAGTCAGTACGTGAGACCCTGGCGGATGAAACGGCCTACAGGAACTATCCGCAGGTTAACATAATATCTGCCACCGAGATAGGCACTGTGTATGGAGGTGGAAAGGGTTCGGGTGCAACCGTAACAGGTAATCCACATGTGAATATCAACATGGAGCCAGGTATCCTTAACAATGATACTCCAGACGATGACACCGACGACATCCCTCAACCTCTCGGCACTATCGGCACCGTCTATGGCGGCGGCAATGCAGCCAAGGTTTTTGGCGATACATACGTACATATCGGAACAGGAAAAAACGAGGCCGGTGAGGATCTTACACGTCAGGACGCCCAGATTACCGGTAACGTCTATGGCGGCGGCAACGAGGCCGACGTGACAGGTGAGACCCATGTGGTGATAGGAAAATAAACGCTGCCGACCGGTTTGGATTCAACTTCGACACTGCGCACTCTCGGGCTCGTGAGTGCGCAGTGTCGGGTTCATGAGTGCGCACTCTCAAGTTCATGAGTGCGCACTTGTTGGTTTCAGCCTGTAGCGTGCTCCGCCCATGAGCTCTACTATGTCTTTGCATTCGAGTTCGTAGAGGGTGGCGCTGATGGTTGGGTATGGCAGTCCGGTCTGTGCCACCAGGCTGTTGATTTGTATGCTGTCGGCCGTTCGTATGATTTCTACCAGCCGCTGTTCGTCGGGTGTGAGTTGTGGCAGGAGTTCGGGGAAGAGTGTCGGCTGCGAAGCTGCGATGTCCGACTTTTCCACCCAGTTCATTGCCGTGAGCAGGTCGGCAGCCGACTGTATCATCATTGCCTCCTGCCGGTCGATGAGGTTGTTGCATCCGCGGCTCATGGCATCGGTCACACGTCCCGGCAGTGCAAAGACGTCGCGGTTGTAGCTTTGTGCCATCTGGGCCGTGATGAGCGAGCCCCCCTTCTCGCCGCTTTCTATCACTATGGTTGCATCGGTCATCCCTGCCACTATGCGGTTGCGTTGCACGAAGTTCATGCGGTCGGGCGTAGTACCCGACGTGTATTCGGTGAGCAGGCCGCCATGGTGTGCCATCTGGCTTGCCGTGGTTCGGTGGTTGGCAGGGTAGATGCGGTCGAGCCCGTGTGCCAGTACTGCCACGGTGTCGAGTCCGGCCTCGAGTGCGGCACGATGTGCACAGATGTCGATGCCGTAGGCCAGTCCGCTGACGATGAGTGTATGTGGCATGAGGTGTGCGATGTCGTCGATGAGTTGTTGGCAGAAGTCGCGCCCGTAGGGTGTTGCCTTGCGCGAGCCTACGATGCTGACGGTGTGTCGTGGGTTGAGGTCGGTGTTGCCGCAGAAGAAGAGGATGAGTGGTGCGTCGTGGCACGAGTGTAGCCGGTGTGGGTATTGCGGATGAGTCTTGGTATAGGCCACGATGTCGTGACGTTCCATGTAGTCGAGTTCGCGCTCGGCCTCCGGCAGGTAGTCGTCGAAGTGTGTGAACGCCTCCTGCAGCCGTGGCATGGGGTTGGCGGTCACCTGACGCAGGTCGTGACGGCTGGCATACAGCGCGGTGGCCGACCCCGCCTCGTCTATGAGTCGGTTGCCTATGGCCAGTCCCACCTGCGGCAGGTGGGTGAGAGCCAGGGTGTATAGTGTTTCGTCGCGATAGTCCATGTGTTGCTGCAATATTACAGGATGTCGATGTCGCTCAGCTGTCCGTTGACCACACACACGGTATCGACGGTGGCGCGGACGGCGAGACGCATGTCGGGCAGGCGGTAGATGTCTTGATGGAAAATATATTTGAACGAGACATGCTCGAAGCTGGTGCGCACCACAAACTCGTCGCCACTCTTGAGTGGCAGCTTGAATCGCATGTTGACGGCCGACACCACGGCATCGATGCCGTCGGCATGAAGACGTGCGAAACTGATGCCGCGCGAGAGCAGAAACTCGTGGCGGGCATGTTCGATGTAGTGTTGGTAGTTGGCGTTGTTTACTATGCCTTGCAGGTCGCATTCGTAGTCGCGCACCTTCAGCTTCAGTTCGTGCAGGGAGGCTTCCATTGGGGTTAACGGGCTTTAATCGTGATTGTTGTATGGGCGTTGTCCGCCGTATGGCGACAAAGGTACGAAAGATTTTTGACATGATGGTGTCAACAGCCACGAAAAACGTGTGCTGTGCCGGCATAAAGCTTCATCGACCGACATATTTCAATCTTCAATCTTCAATCTTCGCTGACAGAACATCGGTATATGAAAAAAATGTCGTAACTTTGCAGCTGCTATGGACCAGCTCTTGTCGTACATACATTTCCCAATCCAAGACCCTACATGGGTGTTCTTCCTGGTGTTGCTCATCATCCTGCTTGCCCCGATGGTGTTCAACAAATTGCGCATTCCGCACATCGTAGGCATGATACTGGCCGGTGTGCTTATAGGCGAACACGGACTGAATATCCTGGAACGCGATTCGAGCTTCAGGCTGTTCGGGCAGGTCGGGATATACTACATCATGTTTCTTGCCGGACTGGAGATGGACCTCGTGGGTTTCAGACACAACCTGTCGAAGGGCTTGCTGTTCGGTGCCTTCACCACCATCATACCATTCATGTGCGGATACATGGCAGGTTTTTACCTGCTCGACTACTCGGTATCTACATCGCTCCTGCTGGCATGTATATTTGCCTCACACACCATTGTGGCCTACCCTATAGTGGTGAGATACGGACTGTCGAAACATCCGGCCGTGACCATCTCGATTGCTGCAACCATGATTGCACTGCTCTGCTCGCTCCTCTTCCTGGCAGTGATATCGTCGCGATACAAAGGCGAGGGCGACGCATGGTTCTGGATGCTGTTTGTGATGAAGTGTATGGCATACTTCGCAGGACTGTTCCTTATCTTCCCGCCAATCATCCGGCTTGTATTCAAGTACTACACCGAGCGTGTGATACAATACATCTTCGTGATGGCAATGATGTTCTTTGCAGCCGCGATGGCCGAGTTGTGCGGAATCGAGGGTCTGCTCGGAGCATTCCTCTCCGGACTGATATTCAACCGGTTCATACCACACTCATCGTCGCTGATGAACAGGATAGAATTTGTGGGCAATGCCTTGTTCATACCTTATTTCCTGGTGGGAGTAGGTATGCTGGTCAACCTGCGTCCGCTGTTCAGCGAGATGGGAACCATAGGCGTGGTGCTGGTGATAGTGGTTGTCAGTACGCTGAGCAAGCTGCTGGCATCGACCGTCAGCCGCAAGCTGCTGGGCTTCAACCATGCACAAGGCCTCATAATGTTCGGACTGTCTGAAGCCCATGCCGCGGGTGCCATAGCAATGGTTATGGTTGGAACATCGCTCGTGGTGAATACGGCCACCGGCGAGACACTCATGCCAGGCGAGGTGCTCGACGGCGTAGTGGTGATGATACTCATCTCGTGCATCATCAGTTCGATAGTGACCGACCAGGGTGCGCGACGCATGAAACTGCAGGAGGCCGACCGCACCGACGGCGACAGCGGGAAACCGTCGGACGACGAGAAGATACTGGTGTTGCTGAAAGACACATCGCGAATACGAAACATAACACAGACCGCCATCATGATGCGAAACCCGCAGCTCAACCGCGGACTGATATGCCTCAACGTGGTGAACGACGCCGACTACACCGAACAGTCGGCACGACACAGCCACGAGGTGCTCAGCCAGGCCGAAGAGATATGTGTGGCTGCCGACATACCCGTGCAGACACAGAGCCGCCTGGCAGTGAACATAGTGAACGGAGTAGTGCACAGTATGCGCGAAAACGATGCATCTGAAATCATCATCGGACTGCACGAGAAGGTGAACGGCGACATGTCGTTCTATGGACATTTCGCACAGGAGCTGATAGCGAACATGAACCGGCAACTCATAATCGTGGACTATACCATGCCGGTGAACACAATACGCAAAATCATCGTGGTGGTGGCGGAGCGGGCCGAATACGAAGTGGGATTCTACCGGTGGGTAAGACGGCTGGCACGACTGGCCGACGAAATAGGATGCCGTATAGAATTCCGCACAACCGAATCGACAGGCCGGCTCATACACCAATACGTGAATACATACCACCAGAGCGTGAGGACCGAGTTTGTGTTGCTCGAATCGGCACTGCCACAGGCCATCGAAACGCTGTCGGCCGACATCAATGCCGACCAGCTGCTCGTGGTGGTGACGGCCCGACCAGGAGGATTAAGCT
Source organism: uncultured Prevotellaceae bacterium (assembly GCA_937915745.1). GTDB lineage: Bacteria > Bacteroidota > Bacteroidia > Bacteroidales > Bacteroidaceae > Colivivens. Next base: position 6,876 of record CALGGJ010000107.1, read on the forward strand.
ACCGGAAAGGATACAACCAACTGGCGAAAATCATACAGGAACGGGTGATGCGCCGATGCAGCGTGATGATGATTTTCCCCGACCAATACGGCAAGAACAACGAAGAGTATTCGTTCACCGCTCCGCTGGGTTTGCGCTACGACCAGACAAAAGTGTCGGCATGGCTGTCGAAGTGGATCAGTAAGGTGGGATGACCCGACACAGTGAGCGTAGCCCTGCTGTACAGGCCACTCAACATGCAAAGACAATAAATGGCAATGATGATAGAACTAAGAAACATAACCAAGAGTTTCGGCCAACTGCAGGTGCTGAAAGGCATCAACCTCGACATCCGGCAAGGCGAGGTGGTGAGCATAGTGGGTCCGAGCGGTGCAGGCAAGACCACACTGCTGCAGATAATGGGTACGCTCGACGATGCCGACAGCGGTGAAATCACAATCGACGGCCACCGCCTCAACGGCATGAGCCAAAGAGAACTGGCACGATTCCGTAACGAACACATCGGATTCGTGTTCCAGTTTCACCAGCTGCTACCCGAATTTACTGCATTGGAAAACGTGATGATACCAGCCCTGATAGCCAATAAACCATCGAGGGAAACACGACGTCGGGCCGGGGAACTGCTCGACATGATGGGTCTGAGCCTGCGTGCCGGACACAAGCCGGCAGAACTGTCGGGCGGTGAGCAACAACGAGTGGCCGTGGCACGGGCACTAATCAACCAACCGTCGGTCATACTGGCCGACGAACCGTCGGGAAGCCTCGACTCAAAAAACAAGGCCGAACTGCATCAGCTGTTTTTCGACCTGAGGGAAAAACTGGGACAGACCTTCGTAATCGTAACACACGACGAACGACTGGCACAACTCACCGACCGGACAATACACATGAGAGATGGAGAAATCGAAGAAAACAATGCCGACAATGATTAAACCAACAGTCAAGCTGGGCTGTCGAAATACACTGGAAGTGGTGCGAGAGGTAGAGTTCGGCCTATACCTCGACGGAGGCGAAATGGGCGACATACTGCTGCCACGACGATATATACCACAAGACACCAAGGTGGGCGACATGCTCGACGTGTTTTTATACCTCGACAGCGAGGAACGGATGGTGGCAACCACCGAACACCCAATGGTGGAAGTGGGACAGTTTGCGTTCCTCGAAGTGTCGTGGGTCAACCGGTTCGGGGCATTCCTCAACTGGGGACTCATGAAAGACCTGTTCTGTCCGTTCCGCGAACAGAAAATGCGTATGCAGCAAGGCAGGAAATACCTCATATATTGCTACATAGACGACAAGACATCGCGCATAGTGGCATCGGCAAAAGTGGAGAAATTTCTCTCGAAGACACAACCCACATACCAACAGGGCGATGAGGTGGAGGTGATGATACAACAGAAGACCGACCTCGGATTCAAGGCAATTGTCGATGGGAAGTACAGCGGACTGATATACCAAAATCAACTGTTCCGCGACATACATGCAGGCGACAGGATGAAAGCCTACGTGAAAACCATAAGACCCGACGGAAAACTCGACATAACACTGCAACAACAAGGACAGCAAAACGTGTCAGACTTCGCACGACAACTGTATGCATACATGATGGACACCCCCGACGGACGATGCCCTTATCACGACAAAAGCGAAGCCGAAGACATATATGCCGAATTCCAGGTAAGCAAGAAGACATTCAAAAAGGCAGTGGGCGAACTATACAGACAACACATCATCACCATCATGCCCGACGGACTGCAGCTCACCCCCGAAGGACGTATAACCGGCATGGCCGAAGAATGAATAGTCAACGAGGAAGACCACGACTCGCTGGCAGATAAATTATGTAAAATTCGTATGTATAAGTTTCATACTGTTTATAAGTTGCGTATCAGATACACTCCTGCGCTTCGCTCCGTCGGTATGACAGGGCGGGAGGTTGATGGATACACTCCTGCGCCTCGCTCCGTCGGTATGACAGACGGAACGTGGCTGCAAGATAACATGGGTTTTATGCATAGACACGGTATTTCATTGAAGTCATACCGACGGAGGTCTGAAATACCGTAGGAGCGTATCTGCAGATGAAACATATACTTGCGAAACTGGGATAAATTAGATAATACAGAAAAAAGAAATTATACAAGCAAAAACAGATACAACCACATGATTTACTTCTTCTCCACACCTCAGCACAGTATCATTGCCGTCAGCATGAACCACACAATAAGCCGGAACGAGGCCGATGCGCTACAATGGCTGTTCGGTGGTGCCACAATGCTGAGCGAAACCACAATCGACGGACTGTTTGCAGGACCGCGACGCGAAATGATAACCCCTTGGAGTACCAACGCCGTCGAGATAACACAAAACATGGGACTGCAAGGAATAGAGCGTATCGAAGAGTTCTTACACATCAACCCCGACACCGATATCGACCCTATGCTGCAACGCCGCTACGAGCAACTCGACCAGGATGTGTTCACCGTCAGCATACAACCGGCACCAATCATGCATATCGATAACCTCGAGGCATACAACGAACAAGAGGGGCTGGCACTGAGTACCGAAGAAATTGCATACCTGCACGATGTGGAAAGGCAACTGGGACGCACACTGACCGACTCGGAGGTGTTTGGATTCGCACAAATCAACTCCGAGCACTGCCGTCACAAAATATTCGGAGGCACATTCATAATCGACGGAGTGGAGCAGGAAAGCAGTCTGTTCCAAATGATAAAACAAACGACGAAAGAACATCCGGGACGCATAATATCAGCATACAAAGACAATGTGGCATTTGCCCAGGGGCCGGTGGTCGAGCAGTTCGCACCACGCGACCACAGCACATCCGACTATTTCGCGACCAAACCCATTGAGTCGGTCATATCGCTCAAGGCCGAGACACACAACTTCCCAACAACCGTAGAGCCATTCAACGGTGCAGCCACAGGCACAGGAGGTGAAATACGCGACCGCATGGGTGGAGGCACCGGCTCGTGGCCCATTGCAGGTACAGCCGTTTACATGACCAGCTACCGTAACAGCGGACACCCACGCCACTGGCTCTATCAGACGCCCGAACAGATTCTCATAAAGGCATCGAACGGTGCAAGCGACTTCGGAAACAAGTTCGGCCAGCCGCTCATCTGCGGCTCTGTACTTACGTTTGAACATTACGAGCCGTCAGACAAGTCAGAGCCGTCGGACAAGTCAGAGCCGTCAGACAAGTCAGAGCCGTCAGACAAGTCAGAGCCTGCAGCACCATACTATGGCTACGATAAGGTCATCATGCTTGCCGGAGGTGTAGGCTACGGAACAAGACGCGACTGCCTGAAAGGTAAACCTCAGAAGGGCAACCAGATTGTGGTGGTGGGTGGCGACAACTACCGTATCGGCCTCGGTGGCGGAAGTGTAAGCTCGGTCGATACAGGACGCTATTCCAGCGGCATCGAACTGAATGCCGTTCAACGTGCCAACCCCGAGATGCAGAAACGTGCCAACAACCTTGTGAGGGCATTATGCGAGGAAGATGTCAACCCGATAGTGTCGATACACGACCACGGAAGCGCCGGACACGTGAACTGCCTGAGCGAACTTGTTGAGGAATGTGGCGGACTCATCGATATGACACGGCTGCCGATAGGCGACAAGACCCTGAGCGCAAAAGAAATCATCGCCAACGAAAGTCAGGAGCGCATGGGACTGCTCATCGACGAGAAACATATAGACCACGTGCGCAGGATTGCCGAACGCGAACGTGCACCACTGTATGTGGTGGGCGAAACAACCGGCGACGCACATTTCGCATTCGTACAAGGCGACGGCATACGCCCGTTCGACCTCGAAGTGTCGCAGATGTTTGGACATTCGCCAAAGACGGTGATGACCGATGAGACCGTCGTCCACCATTATGCAGATGTCGATACAGCAGCACTGACTGCACACCAGGATGCAGCAACGCTGACATCCACACTCAATGCAGCCCTCGAACAAGTGCTTAAACTCGAGGCCGTGGCATGTAAGGACTGGCTTACCAACAAGGTTGACCGCTCGGTCACAGGCAAGATAGCACGTCAGCAATGCCAGGGCGAACTGCAGCTGCCGTTGAGCGACTGTGGAGTCGTGGCACTCGACTACCGAGGTAAGGCCGGCATAGCTACTGCCATCGGTCATGCACCGCAGGTAGGACTGGCCAGTGCAGAGGCAGGCAGCGTCATGTCGGTTGCCGAGTCGTTGACCAACATAGTGTGGGCTCCTTTAGCCGACGGACTCGACAGCGTGTCGCTTTCGGCCAACTGGATGTGGCCATGTCGCAGTCAGAAGGGTGAGGATGCACGTCTTTATGCAGGAGTGAAGGCGCTGAGCAAATTCTGTCAGGAGATAGGGGTGAATGTGCCTACAGGCAAGGACTCGCTGTCTATGACTCAGAAATATCCCGACGGCAATAAGGTAATCAGTCCGGGAACGGTGATCGTGAGCAGCGGAGGCGAGGTGAGCGACATACGCAAGGTGGTGTCTCCGGTTATGAAGAACGTCAATTCGCTGTTCTATCACATAGATTTCTCGTTCGATTCACTCCGACTCGGAGGCTCTGCTTTGGCACAGACCCTCGGCCGTGTGGGCGACGATGTGCCTACAGTGAAGAATCCTGAATATTTCCGCGATGCCTTCAATGCCATACAACAGCTTGTGAACCGTGAACTGATATTGGCCGGACATGATATCAGCGCCGGCGGGCTCATCACCTGCCTGCTCGAGATGTGTTTTGCCAATACCCACTGCGGGATGCGGGTGTTCGTCGATGAGATGGGCGAAACCGATATCGTGAAACTCCTTTTCGCCGAGAATCCAGGTGTTGTCATTCAGGTGTCGAAGGCCAATCAAGACGAGGTAGAACATCTGTTGGATGCAGCAGGCATCGGGTATGCACGCATCGCAGTGCCTGCATCACAGCGTATGCTGACTGTTGACCTCGGGGCAGCAGGCAAGCATCGCTCAGGGAAGGGACACCTCACATTCGATATCGACCATTTGCGTGATGTGTGGTATTCCACTTCTCACGAACTCGACCGGCGGCAGAGCATGAATGGTATGGCCGACGAACGGTTCAGAAACTATAAGAATCAGCCGGTCGAACAGGTGTTTAACGACGGTTTCGTCGGCACCTTCGAGCATTTCGGCATCAGTCCCGACCACGACCTGTTGCCGGCAGGCAAGCGTGTGAAGGCTGCCATCATACGCGAGAAAGGAACGAATGGCGAGCGCGAAATGGCATACAGCCTGTATCTTGCGGGTTTTGATGTGAAGGATGTGATGATGACCGACCTGGTGAGTGGTCGCGAAACCCTCGACGACATTCAGATGATTGTGTTCTGTGGTGGATTCTCCAACTCCGATGTGCTTGGCAGTGCCAAGGGTTGGGCGGGAGCCTTCATATACAACCCTAAGGCAAAAGCAGCCCTCGACCGTTTTTATAGCCGTGAAGATACGCTGTCGCTTGGCATTTGCAACGGTTGTCAGCTCATGATGGAACTGGGATTGCTGGGTGTTGAGGGTAAGATGTGTCATAACACAAGCCGTAAGTTCGAGAGCGGATTCCTGTCGCTGCACATTCCTCAGAACCGTTCGGTTATGTTTGGTTCGCTCAGTGGCAGCAAGCTCGGCATCTGGGTGGCTCATGGTGAAGGGCGTTTCGAACTGCCGAGGGCTGAGAGCGAATACCATGTGGTTGCAAAATACAATTACGATGGCTATCCTGCCAATCCTAACGGCAGCGATTATTCGGTGGCGGGACTTGTCAGTGCCGACGGGCGACATCTGGCTATGATGCCACACCTAGAGCGCGCCATCTTCCCTTGGCAGATGGGCTGTTATCCCGACTCTCGCCTCACAGACGATGTGACACCATGGATTGAGGCGTTTGTCAATGCGCGCCGCTGGTGTGAGCGCAGGTGATACCCTTGACGTTTGGATACGCTCCTGCGCTTCGCTCCGTCGGTATGACAGGGCGCAGGGTTGCTGGATACACTCCTGCACATAGGAGGATGTGTCAAAATAGAAGGTATCGCAAATGCATTCCATTCATTTTGACACATCCTCTTTGCGTTACCGGCGCGAGGAGCGGTTAGCGTGGACAGACACGGATATATAGGCTTGAGGGCTCGTCAATATACGTACAGGGCTGAAGCTATATATCTTCGTCGTAGTGTGTATATACGTGATGCCGGTTATGTAGTTACAGATGAAACATGATGAGTAGTCGTTCGTGCCGTTTGCGGTGCAAAGGGTCGCTGTGTTCAAATAGAGTTTCATTCAGAGTTTCACTTCGATGGACTGCAGGTCGTCGGTGCTGCTTGATGTGCCTACCGACAGTATGAATGTGCCGTGTTGCACACGCATGGTGTTGGTTGTCGGGTCCCACCATTGGAATGCCTCAGGGTTGAGAGGCAGTATTACGTTCTCCGACTTGTGTGGTTGTACGGTCACACGTTGGAATGCGCGCAGTGTGTGGTTGATGGTCGAGGTGTCGTCGGTGCGACGCATATAAACCTGTATGACTTCGGTTGTTGCTATGTCTGAGTTGTTGGTTATTTTGACTATCACCTTATTACCCCTGTATGTTGGTTTCCCTATGGATGTCTGTCCGTAGGTTAGTCCGTATCCGAAAGGGAACAGCGGTTGTGATTTAAGGTATCTGTATGTCCGTCCTTCCATTCGGTAGTCTTCGTAGTCGGGCAGTTGTGAGTCTGACTTATAGAATGTGACAGGCAGTTTTCCCGACGGGTTGCAGTCGCCAAACAGTATGTCGGCCACAGCTTGTCCTCCGGCTTCTCCGCCGTACCATGCTTGCAGTATTGCGTCGCATGTGTGTGTCTCGGGTTCGAGTGCGATGGCGCTTCCCGAGCAGTTGACGAATACCGTTTTGAATCCGGCATTGTGCAGGTCGGTCAGCAGTTGCCGTTGTGGTTTAGGCAGTTCGATTGATGTGCGGTCGCCGCCTCGGAACCCGTCGAAGTTGACACGCATCTCCTCGCCCTCGAGTCGTGGCGATATGCCTCCTACGAATATCACCACATCGGGTCGGGCATTGCGCAGGGTGTTTATGACGGAGGCCGAGTTGCTGTCGGTGTTGTTGGTTGTTGCCGGTGTGTTGTTGGTTTCCGGTGTTATGGTCTCGTCGTGTCCGTAGTCGCGTGCCGGTCCGCCGGTTGTGTTGTTGCGCGAGCGGTCGGCCAGTTCGCATCCACGCAGTTGTGCCACTACGTTGGCTTTCGCCTTGATTCCTTCGAGTATGGTTGTCGTGTGTGTTGGGAATCCGTTGTAGTTGCCCCATTGCATGGTCGAGTCGTTTGCGTTTGGTCCTATGATTGCTACCCGTATGTTTTTGTTCAGTGGCAGTGTGCTGTTGTTGTTTTGCAGCAGTACGATTGACTCTCTTGCTGCCTTGAGTGCGAGGTCGTGGTGTTTTTGTGATGCTATGACTTCGGGTCCGATTCGTTGCCATGGCACCACCGACGGGTCGTCGAAGTCGCCCAGTTCGAAGCGTGCGGTGAGCAGTCGCATGAGGCTTTGGTTTATGGTCTCTTCGCTCACGAGGCCTTGTGCTACGGCTTCGGGCAGTGCTCGGTATGTGTTGCCGCATTCGAGGTCGGTGCCTGCTGTCACGGCTTGTGCGATGGCTGTTTCTTTGTTTGCCGAGTAGTTGTGGTTGCCTGGTTTCCAGAAGTCGTCAACAGCCCAGCAGTCGGATGTGATGAGTCCTGTGAACCCCCACTGTTCGCGCAGTATGTCTTTGAGCAGTCGTGTGTTGCCGCAGCATGGTTCGTCGTCGAATCGTTGGTATGCACACATCACTTCGCGCACATTGCCTTCCTGCACCAGTGCCTGGAATGCGGGCAGGTATGTTTCCCACAGGTCGCGTTCGGGCAGCAGTTCGATGTTGAACTGGTGTCGGTTCCATTCGGGTCCGCTGTGTACGGCGAAGTGTTTGGCACATGCCAGCAGTTTGCGGTAGTTGCCTTTGAGTCCGTAGGTCACACGTCCGTTGCCCTCGCTGCCTTGCAGTCCGCGCACCACCGCCACGCCCATGCGTGCCGTGAGGTACGGGTCTTCGCCATAGGTCTCTTGTCCGCGGCCCCATCGTGGGTCGCGGAATATGTTTATGTTTGGTGTCCAGAACGACAGTCCCTGGTATTGCTTTATTTGTCCGGTGTTGCGTGCCAGGTTGTTTTTGGCCCGTGCCTCGTCGCTCACGGCAGTGAAGATGTCGTGTATCATGGTGTCGTCCCACGATGCGGCCAGTGCCATTGTGATTGGGAAGACGGTTGCCGTGCCGTTGCGGCCCAGTCCGTGCAGGGCTTCGTTCCACCAGCTGAATTGCGGTATTCCCAGTCGTGGTATGGCTGGTGAGTTGTGTTCCATGAGCAGGGCTTTCTCTTCGAGTGTGAGGTGTGTGATGAGGTCGGCTGCACGTGTCGCAGGTGGGAGCGTAGGGTCTTTGTAGGGTTGTGCTGCCAGTGTGGCTGCTGCTGCAAATAGCATGAGGCTTGTCGTCACACGGTGGGTGGCTGCTTGCCACGGCTTGTGCGGGCTTTGTATTTTTAGTATGATACTTGGCATGATATGTTGTTTTGTGTCAGTAATGTTGCGATGCGGTCGAGTTGTTGGTGTGTGGCTTTGCGCAGGGTGGTTGCCGGCGTTTCGCGGTCGATGGTGTAAATCATCACTTCGCGCGGGTTGATGTGTCTCACGGCATCAAGCCATGGCATTACATATTCGTCGGTGGTGTTGTCTATGTCGTGGCCGTCGTATGTGCCTTGCATGAACATGGTCTGTATGATGCACCGTTGACCAAACCGGCACATGGCCCCGATTATTTTCTCTACGTCGTAAGTGTTTGACGTAGGGCGGTCAACGCGTTGTATGTATCGGGGTGATACGGTGTCGAGTTTCAGTATGTTGTTATCTACCATGAGCAGTGCGTCGAACACCTCGGGCCTTGTTATCTGTGTGGCGTTCGACAGCACGCTCACCTTGGCCTGCGGGAAAAACCGATTGCGCAGTTCCACTACGTCGGCCACTATCTCGGCAAACTGCGGGTGTAGTGTGGGTTCGCCGTTGCCTGCAAATGTGAGCACGTCGGGTGGCGTGCCTTCAGAGCGCATCCGTTCCAGCTGTGATTGCAGGGCTTCGTGTACCTCGTGAGGTGTGGGCCGTGGGGTGTGTGGCACGTGGTCGTGGTTGAAGCCGCACTCGCAGTAGATACAGTCGAATGTGCAATTCTTGCCGTCGTGGGGCATGAGGTTGATGCCCAGTGATATGCCAAGCCGGCGGCTGTGGACGGGTCCGAATATCGGTGATGAATAAAGTACTGTCATAGCACCGGCAAAGATACGAATTTTAATTGAATTGGTGTTCGTACCCATGCAAATGTTTGTGAAAAAGTTACAAAAGAGTGTTTTCGTTAAGGTTATCGTTAAGGTTATCGTTCGTCGTCACTCTCACGACTGCGCACTCGCGGCCTCATGACTGCGCACTCGCAGCCTCATGACTGCGCACTCGCGGCCCCGCGACTACGCACTCTCACACAAATTTTCATGCCATGCCGTGCTTTTTCACGGCAAACGTGGTGTCTGAGCTCCATTTATTTCGTAAATTTGCAGACGCAATATTGCGTTTCTGTGCATCAGGGCGGTTGACGGCACGGGTCGGACGCTTGTCTGCCGCCCCTCGTCACGCTCAGGCACTTTTATATACAAGTCATAACTATGAAAAGACATATATCACTGTTTGTTGCCGTGGCCTGCCACATCGTCGGCCTTGCACAGCTGGAGGATGTGAGCGTCACTCCGCTCAACAATGCCGACCAGCTGCCAGTGAACGAGATAACCCAGATATTCCAGGACAGCGACGGTTATGTGTGGTATGGCACCACCGACGGCCTTTGCCGCGACGATGGTTACGGCATACATGTGTTTCGCAAAGATGTGTTCCACCCCGAGCTGGTCGATGTGAACTCGGTGACCGATATAGCCGAAGACCGCAGCAACCACCTGTGGATAAGTACAGCCCGCGGACTCCTGTGCATGGACCGCTCCACGTTTGAGATGGTGCGTGTTGGCGACGACGAGTTGCAGCAGAGTCAGGTGGATTATATGCTGGCGGCATCCGACGGCACGGTGTGGGCCATGGGTACCCGCCACCTCTACCACCTTGCAGCCGACGCCACCATCATCAGCAAATACGACATGCCCGAAGACATCACATGTCTGTACGAAGACAGCCGGCGGCGCATCTTCGTATCGCAGTTCGAATACGGACTCATGGTGTTGGAGCCGGGCAACACACAATTCCACACCATTGCACCCTACTATCAGATTTCGGCCATGACAGAAGACTCTGTCAACCATTGCTACTGGCTCTGCGACCGCAACACCGGATTCATACGCTATACCGAGACCGACGACGACGCACACCCGCAATTCGAACATCAAGACCCCGTGAAAGACGACTACGGAAAGACCGTCACCTTCTTCACACACCTGGTGCAGGACAACCGCTTCCACTACATCTGGGCCATATCCTACTACCGCGGACTCTATGTGTTCCGGCCCGGAGCCGACGGACGTCTGCAGCGCATGTCAACCTCGGGCATACTGCCGCAAAACAACCACATCTACTACAATATCATGAAGTCGAACTCAGGACACTTGTGGGTCACGGGATTCGACACCAACAGCCTTGTCATAAACCCCGAAAAGAAAAATATCACATACAACCCGCTCTCCACCCTGGCCGAGGTCACACACTTCTCGCCGGCGGTCGATGCCCTCTGTCGCGACGAGGGACGTATCTACTGGGTCAAGCAGAAACGCAACAACCTGTGGCTCTATGATGCGCAGACCGACACCTGGGCCGACTATATGAAACAACCCGACGTAAGACACTACCCGCTGTACCTCACCCGGCAGCTGCTGCCGTCGCACCGCCCCAACCACGTGTGGGCCGTCACCCCCGACGACATATTCCTGCTCACCCGACACGGCATGGAGTTTGAGGTGGTGAAGTCCTTCAGGGTCGATACCGACGACACCGGCCATGCGGCCATCACCACGGCATTGGAAGACAGCCGCCGGAACCTGTGGATAGGGACGAAGAACTGCCTGTACGTGTGCCGTGACAACTCAGAGACAGCGGAACAGCACGGTGACTCCATCGGAGAAATATCTGATATCGTTGAAGACGGCCGGGGCAATGTGTGGTGTACGGTCCGCAACCACGGACTGCTCAAGATATCGCCCGCCGGCACACACACACACTACCCGCTCGACCTCGACCTGCTCACCCTGGCATATATCAAGCCATACCTGTGGGTGGGAACCCGCGAGGGCCGCGTATATAGGTTCGACGAGAGCGAGGCCGATGGCAACCGGTTCAGCGATTTCACCGAAGAATGCGGCATGAACGGCGACTGCATCGAACAACTCAAGACCGACGGCCACGGCCACCTGTGGGTGGTGACCAACCGGCGGGTGAAAGAGTATAACCCGGTCAACGGTGCCTTCCGCACTACCAACTGCTTCGAACCCGGCAGCCCGTTCTTACGCTTCATCCCACGCTCTACGTTCGTCGATGCGGCCGACAGCATGATATACATAGGCGGAATACCGGGATTCATGGCGCTCAGTCAGTCGCAGGTGCTCGAAAGCGAGGCATCAACCACACTGCCACGCATCACCGATGTCATCATCGGAGGCACATCGGTGTGGTTCGACCCCGTCGGGCATACCACCGATGGAGTGATTGCCATCGACCACACGGCACACAACCTCACAATCACGTTCTCGGCACTCGACTTCAGCAACCTGCAGGACATACGCTATGCCTACCGGCTCGACGGGATAGACGAGGGGTGGACCGAACTCGATGCCGGACACAACGCAGCCATCTACGGACGCCTGCCGAAGGGACGATACACGTTCCACGTGAAATCCACCGACTCCAACGGACTGTGGTGCGATGCCGACACTACAATCGTCATACACCGGTTGCCTGCATGGTATGAAACCACCATGGCATACATCATCTACACACTGCTCACAATACTCGTCATCGCTGCAGTCATCTACATATACAAACGCCGGCTCGAACGTCAGAGCCAGCAGCAGCTGAACGAAAACATCACCCAGGCCAAGATGATATACTTCACCAGCATCAGCCACGAACTGCTCACACCGCTCACCATCATCAACCTGCTTGCCGGCCGCCTGCATACCACCGACGCCTCGGCCGACACACCACGACTCATACAAGCCAACGTGGCACGACTGCGGCGCCTGCTGCAACAGGTGCTCGACTTCCGTAAGGTGGAAAGCCAGAACATGAAACTATATGTAGAGCAGACCAACATAACCGACTTCCTGCGCACACTGTGCCGCGAAAGCTTCGAACCGCTGGCTGCCGACAAACACATAGAATTCCTGACACTGCTGCCAGCACGCGACATATGCGGATATACCGACCGCGACAAGATGGAAAAGATTCTGTTCAACCTCGTGTCGAATGCACTGAAATACACCCCCGACGGACGAACCGTGACACTCAGTGCCACCGAACAAGACCAACACCTCACACTGAGCGTGAAGGACGAGGGCATAGGCATCGACCCGCGCGAACAGAATTTCATCTTCAACCGCTTCTACTCGTCGAAGAAAAACAACAACACCATCAGCAACGGTATCGGCCTGTCGCTCACCAAAGACCTCGTCGAACTGCATCACGGCACCATACGAGTCGTCAGTCAGCCGAAGAAAGGGTCGGAATTCATCGTCGAGATGCCGATAGGACGTTACAGCTTCAGCGAAGCCGAGTTGAAAGACGAGACAGCCACACACGACATGAATGCCACCATCGACCGCCCGTCCTCCGCCACCGCGTCTGCAGCCAATGCCGAAACCACACGTGTGGGGCTGCTCATGGTGGAAGACAACCTCGAACTGCTCGCTGCCATGCAAGACATGCTGTCAGAACACTACACCGTCTTTGCCGCACGCGACGGCATCGAGGCTCTCGACATACTGAGCGAGGAAGACATAAGCATCGTGGTGAGCGACATAAGCATGCCGCGCATGGACGGAATCGAACTATGCCGGCGCATCAAGGGCGATGTGAGCATGAGCCACACAATACTGGTGCTGCTCACGGCAATGACATCCACACAGACACAGGTCGAGTCGTACGGAGCCGGTGCCGACGCATATCTGCCCAAACCATTCGACACACCGGTATTGCTCTCGCTCCTGCGCAACCTGCTCGACAACCGTACCAAGATGCAGCAACGACTGCAACACACAGTGATGCAGGCAGCAGCCGAAGACCTCGAAGTGAGCGACCTCGACCGCGAATTTGTGAAGAAAGCAATCAGGATGGTCGAACAACATATATCCGATTCGGAATACGATGTGGAGGCTCTGTCGGCCGACATGACCATGAGCCGTTCGACACTCACACGCAAACTCAAGGCACTGGCCGGACAGACTCCTGTGCAGTTCATACGGGGCATCCGACTCAAATATGCGTACCGGCTGTTGCAAAACCACACCGTCAACGTGACCGATGCAATGTATCGTGTGGGATACAACGACCACCGATCGTTCACGCTCGCATTCAAAGATGCCTTCGGAATAATGCCAAGCGAGGTGAAGTGACGGAACGGTTACACATCAGATACACTCCTTCGCTCCGCTCCGTCGGTATGACAGGGGGTGGGTTACACATCAGATACACTCCTTCGCTTCGCTCCGTCGGTATGACAGGGGATGGGTTACACATCAGATACACTCCTTCGCTCCGCTCCATCGGTATGACAGGGGGTGGGTTACACATCAGATACACTCCTGCGCTTCGCTCCGTCGGTATGACAGGGGGTGGGTTACACATCAGATACACTCCTTCGCTCCGCTCCGTCGGTATGACAGGGCGGAAGGGTTGGATACACTCCTGCGCTTCGCTCCGTCGGTATGACAGGGCGGAAGGGTGCTGGATGGGCAGCAGGTTTTTTTTGCATGGCACAAACATTCCATTGAAGTCATACCGACGGAGGTATGAAATACCGTAGGAGTGTATCTGTATATGAAACATATACTTGCGAGTCTTGTGTCAGAGGTCAGAGGATAAAGGATAAAGGTCAGAGGATAAAGGATAAAGGATAGAGGTTAAAGGTTAGAGAGGTCATCAGCCATGAAACGACGAAGGGGATGTGCGCGGCACATCCCCTTTCGTTCCTGTATTGACGTTTTATGTGGGTTAATCACCAGAATCCCTCGCTCCATACGTCGCGGCTCTTGGTATCGCTTGCACCACCTCCGTATTCACTGTCGCTTTTGGTTACACCGTCAACTCCGCTGATTTCACTTATACTGTTTGCGATCATCTTGGCAAGCATAATTTTCTCTACACTTGTTGTTGGTTTTATATATTGTTTCATCGCTTTTCTGTATTTTTTTTGTTAATAATCTTGTTTTTATACCGTTCAATTACTTAACCAACACCTTTTTGCCGTTCACGATATTGATACCGCGCTGCAGTCCGCCAAGCTGCTGGCCCTGGAGGTTATAGATAGCACCGTTGGCAACGTCTGCAGCGTTGATGACGTTGATTGCCGTTGCTTCACCCTCGAACGCAAAGTTGAGACTCTTCACTGCTGCACCATCTGCCAACTGGAAGTAAGCGCGGTATGGATTGATTGTAGCATCGTTTGTACCAATTTTGTAGATGGTGTTGTCACTCAATACATAGTTCTTCACGCCTACGCCCTCACCAACTACCGTGGTAGCATATTTACCTGTAAATGTGAGGTCGCCCTTAGTTTCGTCGGTTGTTTCTGCAGCAGCCACGTCAACATCGGTCAGGGTGATTTCAGAGGTGCCGGAAGTAGAGCGCATCAAGAATGGTTTGTTAGCAGTGCTCGCGGCAGCAGAAACGAATGTCATTGTCCCGTCATCTCCATCATAGCTGTCGAGTACGGCGATGTCGTCAACTCCACTTACTGCGAATGGATATATACCTGTTGCCCATTTGCCGGCTGCAAGAGTACGTGTAATCTTGACAGTAGGATATGTACCAGGAGCATAGGCTGGCACAGAGCCGTCGGCAAATTCGAGGTACTGGTTGGTGGCTTTCCTCAGCACAATGTCTGTAAACGTAGAGTTTCCGTCAGGAATCATCTGCAGGCAGGCATCACAAGCTTCATCAGTTACGAATACAATTCTATAGGTATCCCAGCAGCCTGCCGTTTGTGGGCCGGCTGACGACTGTCCGCAAGTTTGCTGTGGAAGTACATCGCCACTGTCGCTCGTAATCTTTACATAGAAGTTGTTGTTTGCGCCTCCCCAACCTGCATGCTTGAATGAAAGTTCATAGATAGTATGAGCCGCAAGTGGCATGGTATAGCCTGATTGCTGACCATAGACGTATGTTCCGCCCCATGTGAAGAGGGCCTTTCCACCCGTTGTCTCACTGAGGGCCGGGTATGTTGTGCCGTCCGCTATTACCAGCCGGATGCCGGAGTTTGGAGTCCAGCCCGGAATATCGAGGTCCACACCCGACGATGCATTTGCAGTAGAAAGAGCGAAGTTGCCATTGTAAACTGCGTTCACGTCGGTGGCATTGGCTGTCCAGCTTGCACCAGTCAGGTTGGATACGATGGTTGCGAGGTCGGCGGCAATCATTGGTGCACCCTGGTACACTGCTTTGGCTGCGGCGAGGGTCTCAAGGGCTGATATATTGCTGTAAGGAGCATATTCGCCAGTCTCGAAGCCCAGTGTGTGGGCTGCGATGGCAGCGTTCAGGGCAGTGAAGTCGCTGGTGGTGATATCACCCTTCACGAGCCTGAAGTTATCGACCTTGATGAACGAGGCGTCACTGCCTGACTGACTCTTGGTGTTGCTGGCCTTGATGACTACATCGGCAGCAGCATCAAGCGTGAACACCACATTGGCGGTGTAGCCCACTGTCTTGTCGCCCGGAACGGTGACGGTGGTAGTCACTGCATTGGCAGCGAGCACCAAATCCTCTCCGTTGAAGCCGGCTACGAGTGCCGACAGCGTATAAGTGCCTGCAGGCAGACTGGCGATGGTTTGATATACATTGTTCTCTGCCGTACCGCCCCATGAGTTGAACAGGTAGCTGCCATCCACGGCATCGCCCGAGGTGATGGCGTAGGTGCCGCTGGCCTGGGCCTTCACGCCTGTGTCATTGCGGCTCTCAGCGGTCCAACCTGTCATGTTGTTCGTCTCGAAGCTCGGATTGATGATGGCGGAGGTGTAGTCGGTAGCACCGGCAGCGACGAGGGCTTCAATCTCTGCGGCCTGATACTCGCTGTAGATGTCGGCAGCAGTTGTCAGGTCACTGTATGTACCGTTCGTGTACTTTAGACGTATAGGGTCGGTGACGTTCGTAGCATCTGTGGTCCAGCCCTCTACGTTAGTGATTGCCGTATTCAGTGCCGTATAGACGGTGACGCTGTTCTGAGCAGTTGTTAATGCAGCGTCCAGGGCATTGTAGTTGTCGAGTGTATGGCTGGCTTCGAAGGTTGACTTGGCAGAAGCCAGAGCCGACTTCTCCGTTGCGTTATAGACGGCAGCGTCCAGAGCCTCAACGCTGCTGATGATTGTGCTTGCATCCGATGTGCTCACGATGACATCACCTATGCGATAAACCAGCACATTGTCTATCCAGAGCTTGGCATTGGAGCCAGAGCCGCCTTCACCAGCCATACCTACTCCTATGGTGATGTCAGCATCAGCTGCCACGTCGAACTCTATAGCCGTTGCAAGCCACTCACCAGAGGCAAAGGTCTTGTTTGTACCATAGACGAAGCTGTTGGTCGTACCGTAGAAGTCGCCTGCTGTACCGCTCACACCGAAGTAGTTGCTGTTGATGCCTGTAGCCGAGTTCTGGTTGTATGCCTCGTAATAGAACAGATAGCGTCCGGCAGGCAAATCTGTCTTCACCTGCTGGTAGCGCGATGAGGAACCCCATCCGTCGGCCAATGCCAGGGCTGCTCCTGTGGTTGCGCCAAACATGTCGGCTGCAGGAGGAGTAGTGCTGCAGATTGTTGCGGTTGAGCCATATTCAGCTGTACCGCCGAACGTGGCATTGCCTGAAACTACGGAAGCATTTGTCCATCCAGATACATTGTAGTTGTAAGCCTCGTTGGCACTGTCATCATCCTTATAATAGAACACATCGCTGTTGCCCACTGTGCCATCAGCAAGAAGGTTCGGATTGGTGTCGAAGTCGCTGTTGGTCAGAGATACCAGGGTAGCACCACTTAAGGCCGTTGAGATGGCAGTTTCCAGAGTGGTGGCTGCAGAGGTAACCTCAGACGTTGACGTCGATGCGTCCAACACACTTTGTGCGGTAGCAATGGCAGTTGTCAGCGTTGCGTCACTCAGCACACCGTTCATGGCAGTAGCCTTCTTTATGTAGCCACCAAGAGTTACCCGTGCAGCAACAAGTGCGGGGCTGGTCCAGGTGAGCTTCAAATGGCTGACGTGAAGCGTCGGGGTATTTTTAGATGCATAATTATTAGACCCAGTTCCGTATCCAAAACTGATAACGGCAGTTGAGGCTTCGGAGAGATTAAACGAGATGGTATGAGTGGTCCAACTTGAACGTCCACTCATCCACTCAGTACTTGTGTCTGTAGTTTTGCTGCCACCAACTTCTACATAAAAAAGATTATTGTAGGCTGCTGATGCTGTTGTACTGCTGTTTGTATTTTCAACATCAAAAGTCAACGTATAAAGTCCCACTGGCAGTGCTGCGGTCGTTTGATTATACGATGCATAATTGGTTTCCCAACGACATTCAAAACCAAAACAATATTCTGTTTCCAAGTGTGTTTCATCTTTTGTTGAAACAGCCTGACCTTCGGCAGTTCTTACGCCATAGGTTCCTATCAGACCATTGCCTATGTCCTTATAACCACTAGATACATATTCCGTCCATCCGGTCGTTGACGAGAAGTCCGCATTCGTGATGTACGTGCTTGCCACGTCAGCCTCATCCTGCGCATAAATTGCCCCCCCCCACTAACAGGGCGGCAACAAAAGTAAGTAATTTTTTGATTGTCATTTTGATTGATTAATTGGTTAATAAATTGTTAGTTATGTTATGTTAGCTTAGTTGTTATCATCGGACTGATTATAGGGCCGGATAATGCAAAGCGGTGTTGCATTCCAGCCGATAAAGATACGCACCTTATTTCATATGGCAATGCTTTTGTTCGGTTTTTTCTGCAATCCATGCACAATTATTGCAACAATGCACGTTTTTGCAATCTACAGTTTACAATGTTACATAGATATAAAGGTTAGAGGTTAAAGGTTAGAGAGGTTACACTGATGGCACAGATTACACGGATATAAAGGTTAGAGGTTAAACCCAAATCGGTCATTAGACTGTTTCGCGCTTTGAAAACATTCCATTGAAGTCATACCGACGGAGCGGAGCGCAGGAGTGTATCTGATGTGTAACCCACCCGCCTGTCATACCGACGGAGCGGAGCGAAGGAGTGTATCTGATGTGTAACTTATAGATAGTATATAGATACGCTCCTACGGTATTTCATACCTCCGTCGGTATGACTTCGGGGTGGAACGTTTTCGTTAAGCCAAATGACCAAAGGGAGCTTGCTCACTTTGGCATGGCGAGACCTGACGAACGAAGCATGAGCAGAGTGGAGTTTACTCCGACTATGCCATGCAAGGAGGAAGAAGACGAAGTCAAAACGTCTGAATTTATTCGAGCGTTTTCAAAGCGCGAAACAGTCTAATGACCGATTTGTGTTAAAAATCATCACAACTTCGTCCCTATATATAGGACGGTCGATTTGCATATCGTCGATATTGTATTTAACTTTGCGCCCAGACAGCCAGGTCATCCGTCGGCCTTCCCGTCACCGGCAGCCGTCGGTCACCTGAAAAGACAGAACTATGAATCATACATTACTGACATCCATTTCCGAGGCCTTGACCCATGCAGGCGAGGACCCCCGGCAGTCGGCCTTTCTGCAACGGTTAGAGACACGTCGCATCACGCCCGACACACAAATACCTCCGCGTGAGTTTCTGTTCACCATGTTTGGCACCCCCTGCTTTCCCCGTGGCGAGCTGGTGGCCCTGACGGGTAAGGAAAAGAGTGGCAAGACGTACGTCGCATCGTTGCTCATGGCCCTCTGCGTGCGCGACGAGGTGCTGTCCATGCGTCGTAACGTGAGCAACAGGCTCAACGTGTTGTGGTACGACACCGAGCAGAGCGAGGAATCGACCCAGGAGATACTGACCGGTCGTATCGGCCGTATGCTGTCCGCCCCCGAGGGTCGCCTACCGTTCGACGGCGAAGACCGCTGGATGGACGCGTTCAACGTGTTCAACGTGAGGGCAGAGTCGTGGAGCGACCGTATGCCGCTGCTCGAGGCAGCCATAACCAGCTGTCGTCCCGACCTCGTCATACTCGACGGCATACGCGACCTGGTAGATAACATCAACGACGGAGTCCTGTCGCAGTCGGTGGTGGAGCGTCTGATGCACCTGGCATCCGACTGCTCCTGCTGCATCGTGTGCGTGCTCCACCAGAACAAGTCGGGCGAAGACCGCAACCTGCGCGGCTGGATTGGTACGGAGCTTACGTATAAGTCGTTTGAGGTGTATGAATGTGTGAAAGATGCCAACCGTATATTCTCGCTCCAGCAGATATGTACCCGCAAGTACGACATCAACGACAAGATGCGTTATGTGGTCGATTCACACGGACTGCCGCAGCCGTGCGGCGCAGGCAACCATGCAGACCAGCGCCGTGGCACCGATACATCGAGTACGCGGCTGCCGCTGAACAGGAGGTATGTGTTGCCTGAAAACGGTGCGAGCGTAGAGATAGACTACCACCTGCTGTTCTCCGACTGTATGCCCCAGCTCGGAGTGCCTTATCAGGCCGGTTTGTTACAGCAGGCCGTGATGAAGACCGCCAACATGTCGTCGCCCTACTTCTACAACAAGTGGAGACTGCGTGCGCTGGCCGATGGTGTGATTGCCGAGACTGCCAAAGACCAGCAAGGGCATGTCATGTATGTGCGGCCTGACGCAAAAAAGTCAGAACCGCCTGATGAAGCCCCCTTCTAGACTACCCCCTCATACTACTCCCTCCTCCTTACGGAGGGAGTACGTATGGGTAGTCAAGAAGGGCTTCATCTTGGCGACCTTTTCTTCATTTGCCTGTCAGGCGTTTGGGCTGGCACCGCCCGCCCCCAAAAACATCATCATCCATGTATAATACCCAACAACTCAACTCACTGCCCGTCGAAGATGTGGCCCGACGTCTTGGCATCGATGTCAGACGTCACACCTGTCGTTGTTTCATGCACGACGACCATCATCCCAGTTTGTTCTTCAGCGTAGCCAAAAACCGGTGGCGTTGCTTCGTGTGCGACATCGGGGGCGCACCCATCGACCTGGTCATGCACCACCGGCACCTCTCGTTCAGCGATGCCTGTCGGTGGCTGTCCCACACCTATGGCATCGTCAGCCCATCGTCAGACACACGGCTCGTCCCGCCATGTCAGACACACTATCCGCAACCTCCGGCTCTCGGTCCGCACACCATCGACAGGCCTACTGCGGTCAATCCGTCGTCCATACCCGTATCCTCCATCCCCTGGCAAAGCAAGGACGGAGCCTCCATGTCGTCGTCATTCACCCGCGCCATGGTGCAGTCGGGTATGCTCAGCACCGTACAGATGCGCCATGCAGCCAGCCGTTACCGGCTCGACAGTCTAGACGACGGTGCGGTCATCTTCTGGCAGATAGACCCCGACGGCAATATACGCGAAGGCAAGGCCATGTATTATATGGCCAACGGACATCGCTCACACGAGCAGAAGCCTGTGAGCATGTCGTGGCTGATGAAACATAAGTTGAAAAATGCCGACGGCGAGCCACTGCTAAGCTCCGATTTCGCGGCCACCCACTGTCTGTTTGGCCTCCATCTTCTGACTGAGCCAACGCCCACCGTGGCAGTGGTAGAGAGCGAGAAGACAGCCGTGGTGTTCAGCGAACTGCTGCCCGACTGTCTTTGGATGGCATCGGGCGGCCTCTCGTCGCTCACGGCCGATATGCTGTGTCAGCTGCACGGACGCCGGGTCATCCTATTCCCCGACACCGATACCGACGGACAGACCTACCGGCGGTGGAGCATCATCGCCTCCGAGGCATCACAGATGATGCATCAACCCATCATGGTCAGCAATCTGTTAGAACACTGCGCCACTGCCCTGCAGAAACAACAAAAGATAGATATACTCGATTTCGTCTCAGACTCCCACCTCCAAGACCCTTAGCTCTTAAAATCATGCCATATATCCGCTGTATCTCGAAGAAAGAACTGGCACTCCTCTATTTCCCCCACAGCAGTCCGGACACCGCCCGCCGTCGTCTCATGAGGTGGATCAGGAAATGTCAACCGCTGGTCGAGGCCCTGCGTCGCGAACACTACGACAGCCATAGCCACATGTTCACCAAACGTCAGGTGCAAATCATCATCTATTACCTGGACGAACCGTGAGCAAGTTTATAGAGGGGGTAAAGGTTAGAGGTTAGAGTTAGAACCTATTGATAAATTCGACGACTGTTGTAACTTCTTCCTTCGTTATCGTCGGCCCTATCGGCAGACTCAACTCCTCATCCGCCAACCGCTCTGTAATCGGCAGCGACAGCTGCGGTGTATTCCATGCCTCCTTCGCATAGCACTCCTGCTTATGCGGTGCAATGGGATAGTGAATCACCGTACCCACACCGTTCTGCTCCAAGTAGTCGTGCAGGGCATCGCGCTTACCGCCACCCACCAGTA
>CALGGJ010000108.1 GCA_937915745.1 uncultured Prevotellaceae bacterium
CGTGGTGGAAAGCCTTCCGGTGGTGGAAACCATAAAGTACGGAGGCCCCGACCGCGACCACCAGATAGAGGTATATAAAGAAAGCCTGCGCAACCTGGCTTCCGAAGACATTCACTGCATCTGCTACAACTTCATGCCGGTGCTCGACTGGGCACGCACCGACCTGCTGCATGCCAACCCCAACGGAGCAACCAACCTCTACTTCAACTACGCAGAGTTTGCATACTTCGACATATACATCCTGAAACGCTCTGGAGCACGCGACGAGTGGGCACAATTCAGGTTCCCTGCAGGTGTGGGCGAAGGACGCGACGTGTTGTCGGAATGCGACCGACTGGCCACAGTCATGACACCCGAGAAAGAACACGCACTGGTAGAAAACATCATCATCAAGACACAAGGCTTCGTGTCGGGCAACTTCAGCGAAAACGACGAAGCACCGATACAGAAGTTCCGCGACTTCCTCGGCCTCTACCAAGGCATCGACAAAGCACAGCTACGTGCCAACATGAAGTATTTCCTCGAAGCCATCATGCCTACATGCGACCAATACGACATAAACATGTGTGTTCACCCCGACGACCCGCCAATCGAGATACTGGGACTGCCACGCATCGTGCGCACCGAAGAAGACATCAAGTGGTTTCTCAACGCAGTACCCAACCAACACAATGGGCTCACATTCTGTGCCGGAAGCCTCTCGGCAGGCGCATACAACGACGTAGTAGGACTGGCTCGGAAATTTGCCAAACGTACACACTTCGTACACCTCCGCTCATGCCACATCTTCCCAAACGGTGACTTCACCGAAGCCAGCCACCTTGGCGGCAGAGCCGACCTCGTCGAACTATGCCGCATATTCGAACGCGAGAACCCGAACCTGCCGATGCGAGTAGATCATGGCATGACATTCACCGACAAGCCAGGAGGCATCATGGACGAAAGCAGCCACGGACACAATGCCGGATACACACTGCTCGGACGGATGTTTGCCATGGGACAAGTGCAAGGCATACTGGCCACCGTCGATAGAGAATTAGGAATAGAATACAAACAACCAGGATTCTTTGATTAGCAGACATCATGAAACTGAACGACATACTCACAGGCAACCATAATGCCTCCGAATGGGAATCAAAAGGATACGAACTCCCAAAATTCGACATAAAGGCAGTGCGCGAAAAGACTGCCGACGAACCCACATGGGTACACTTCGGCGGGGGAAACATCTTCCGGGCATTCCCTGCAGCCATACTCAACGAGGCACTCAACACAGGCAAATACGACCGGGGAGTGATTGTGGCCGAAACCTTCGACTTCGAAATAATCGACAAAGCATACACACCCTACAACAACCTGTCGCTACTGGTAAGCCTGCAATCGTCGGGCACAATAGAAAAAAAAGTCATTGCAAGCATCACCGAAGCCCTCAAGGCCGACCAGCAATTCACCGACTGGCAACGCCTCATCGAAATATTCAGGAAACCCAGCTTGCAAATGATTTCGTTTACCATAACAGAAAAAGGCTACACATACAACGAAGCCGACCTGGCCCGCGGCCTGAATCCGGCACTTGCAATGGGCAAAGTATGCGCACTGCTACTACAACGCTTCAAGGCCGGACAACTGCCACTCACCATACAGTCGATGGACAACTGCTCGCACAACGGCGACAAAGTAAAGAACAGCGTCCTGGCATACGCCCAACGATGGGTGAACGACGGATTGGCACCGGCACAATTCCTCGACTATCTGAACAACCAGACAAAGATAACGTTCCCATGGTCAATGATAGACAAGATAACACCACGTCCACACCAACTGGTGAAAGAAATGCTGGCAGCCGACGGATTCGAAGACAACAACTACATCGAAACCGACAAACACACCTTCACCGCACCATTCGTTAATGCCGAAGAAGTGCAATACCTCGTCATCGAAGACAACTACACCAACGGACGCCCACCACTCCACCTCGGCGGAGCACTCTACACCACCCGCGACACCGTAGATAAAGTAGAAACCATGAAGGTGACCACGTGCCTCAACCCACTACACACCGCAATGGCACTCTATGGCTGCATGTTGGGATACACGCTCATCAGCGCCGAGATGAAAGACGAAGACCTGCGCACGTTCATCCAGAAGATAGGATATATCGAAGCCATGCCAGTAGTGACCGACCCCGGCGTGCTGAACCCATACGAATTCATAGGCGCAGTCATCAACCGACGGCTCCCGAACCCATTCATGCCCGACGCACCACAACGCATAGCCATGGACACCAGCCAGAAACTGCCTATCCGCTTTGGAGAGACACTGAAAAAATACATAGCACGAGGACTCGACATGTCAAACCTCATACTCATACCGCTCACACTGGCAGGCTACGCCCGATACCTGAAAGGCATCAAAGACGACGGTACACCTTTCCAGCCATCGCCCGACCCACTGCTCACCGAGCTACAAGCAATCGTCGCACCACTCGAAATAGGCAAAACCAACCAAGACTACAGCTGCCTGAAACAGCTCTACAGCCGTACAGACATCTTCGGAGTCAATCTATACGAAACAGAACTCGGCAAAAAGATAGAAGAAATGGTGAAAGAACTCTATGCAGGCAAAGGAGCCGTAAGAGCCACTCTGCACAAATACGTATCAGCAAGATGAAACACATACCATACATAACGACAAACATAACAATCGCTGCACTCATAAGCCTGACACTCAGTTCATGCGACACACCACTGCATCCATCAGACCTCGTAGGCCAATGGAAACAGACACACATCGCAAGCCAGATTGACGACGGAGAAGCCGAAATAAGCAACGAAACAGCCATCTGGACATTCAACGCCGACGACACATACAACATAAACGACGGCGAAGGAAGCGAAGACGGCCGTTGGCTACTCACAAGCGACAGCATACTCGTCATACTGACCGAAGGTATCGACAGCCTGCGCACATCGTACAAGATACTACGTTGTGAAGACGACACACTCATACAACAATCGACCACACAGTCAGACTACGGCCTCATAACCGAAACCACTATACTGACAAAAACCAAATGATACAAAACATACTTGAAATAGTAAATCCACAACTACCACAGTATGCCACATTCCAAGACTGGCTGCAAGACACCAGCTATTACGAAATGGTACTGAAAGGACTGCTCATCGGAATCATAGCCTCAGCACCTATGGGCCCCGTGGGAATACTAATTATACAACGCACCATGAACAAAGGCCGGTGGGAAGGCTTTGCGACAGGTGTGGGAGCAGCCCTGTCAGACATAATATATGCCATAATAACGGGACTTGGCATAAAGTTTGTGATCGACACCATAGAAAACCCAGTGATTGCACTGTGGATAAAAGTAATTGGAAGCATACTGCTCTTTGCTTTCGGAATATACACATTCCTGTCGAAGCCAAAGGATGCACCACGGCCCATAAAGCGCAACAAAGGCACACTGCTGCAAAACTTCCTTACAGGATTTGCCGTCACATTCTCCAACCCACTCATCATCTTCCTCTTTGTTGCCACGTTCGCCATGTTCTCCTTCATCATCGTCGAGAACGTGATAGCACAGGTACTGGGATACCTCGCCCTGATGGCAGGAGCACTATCGTGGTGGTACGGACTGACATGGCTGGTAAACAAAGTGCGCAACAACTACAACATACGCATCATCTGGGTACTCAACCGCGCCATAGGAATAGCAGTAATCATCGTTGCCACACTCATGATGGTATATACCCTCACCGGACACTCAATCGACCTGTCTGAATTCAAGCTACCGATATCGTAAGACCAGATAAAAGAAAAACAGAACACCGAAAGGCAATGAACGAACAAGAGATAAACAGGCGACGCACCTTCGCCATCATAAGTCACCCCGACGCAGGAAAGACTACCCTCACCGAGAAGCTACTGCTCTTTGGCGGACAGATACAGGTGGCAGGTGCAGTGAAATCAAACAAGATAAAGAAGACAGCTACCAGCGACTGGATGGACATCGAAAAACAACGTGGCATATCGGTCAGCACATCGGTCATGGAGTTCGACTACCGCGACTACAAAGTTAACATACTCGACACACCAGGCCACCAAGACTTCTGCGAAGACACTTTCCGCACACTCACAGCTGTCGATTGTGCCATCATTGTGATTGACGGAGCAAAAGGCGTAGAGGCACAGACGCGGAAACTAATGACCGTGTGCCGCATGAGAAAGACACCTGTCATCGTGTTTATCAACAAGATGGACCGCGAAGGCCGCGACCCATTCGACCTGCTCGACGAAGTGGAAAGCGAACTGCAAATAAAAGTGCGACCACTATCATGGCCCATTAATCAGGGACAACGATTCAAAGGAGTCTATAATATCTACGAACAACGCCTCAACCTCTTCACACCAAACAAACAAATGGTGACTGAAACGGTGGCAGTAGATATTCACAGCAAGGAACTCGACAACCAGGTTGGCACCGAAGATGCACAGAAACTGCGAGAAGATCTCGACCTTGTTGAGGGAGTATATCCCGAATTCGATGTCAGCACATACCTTTCGGCCGAGGTGGCACCCGTATTCTTCGGCTCGGCACTCAACAACTTCGGTGTACGAGAACTACTCGACTGCTTCGTTGAAATTGCACCAAGTCCACGACCGACACAAGCGGAAGAACGAACTGTTGAGCCTACAGAGCCTAAATTCACAGGATTCATATTCAAGATAACGGCCAACATCGACCCAAACCACCGCTCATGCACCGCCTTCTGTAAAGTCTGTTCGGGTAAATTCGTGCGCAATGCCCCTTATCTACATACACGCCAAGGAAAAACAGTACGATTTTCGTCGCCGACACAATTCATGGCGCAGAAGAAAAGCACCATCGAAGAAGCATACCCCGGAGATATAGTCGGTCTGCCCGACAACGGAATCTTCAAGATTGGCGACACCCTGACCGAAGGCGAGCCGCTGCATTTCAAAGGATTGCCTAGCTTCTCGCCCGAGATGTTCAAGTATATAGAGAATACCGACCCGATGAAGACCAAACAGCTATCCAAAGGTATCGACCAACTCATGGACGAGGGTGTGGCTCAGATGTTCATCAACCAGTTCAATGGGCGCAAACTCATCGGGACGGTAGGCCAACTACAATTCGAAGTAATACAATACCGGCTCGAAAACGAATACAACGCAAGCTGTCGATGGGAGCCGGTGAGCCTCTACAAAGCCTGCTGGATAGAGAGTGATGACGAGACTGAACTCGATGCATTCAAGAAACGCAAATACCAATATATGGCCAAAGACCGTGATGGACGCGATGTGTTCCTGGCCGACTCCAACTACGTACTGCAGATGGCCCAACAAGATTTCAAACACATCAAGTTCCACTTCACCAGCGAATTCTAATGAATAGAACCAGCAACACAAGTCATACTAGTCATACTAGTCATACTAGTTTCACTAGTCATACTAGTCATACTAGTTTCACTAGTAAAAAATACAGATGTAATGCTACAAGACGAAGTTAAAAAAGCCATCGATATCATGAAACAGGGTGGAGTGATACTCTACCCCACCGATACAGTGTGGGGTATAGGCTGTGATGCCACCAACCCCGACGCTGTAAAACGTGTGTATGAGATAAAACATCGTGACGGCCACCAAGCCCTCATCTGTCTGGTTGACAGCGAGGCAAGGCTGTCGCGATATGTGCGCAATGTGGCCGACGTGACATGGGACATGATTGAATTGTCAACACGCCCACTTACCATCATTTTCCCTGGTGTGACAGGGCTTGCGCCCAATCTCATGGGTGAAGACGGCAGCGTGGGCTTTAGGGTAACTCGCGAGGAGTTTTCGAAAGAACTATGTTTCCGATTCCAAAGACCAATAGTATCGACCAGTGCCAACATCAGCGGCGAACCGACTCCTGCCACATTCGACGATATAAGCGAAGACCTTAAGTCGGCCGTCGATTACGTTGTAAAATACAATCGCCGTAGTAAAGAAAAGCACAAACCATCGAGCATCATAAAGATTGATGCATCGGGCAAGTTCCAAATCATACGCGGATAATAGAGACACAACAGATATGAGCAGATTTTCACTACTACGCCACGAAGTATCAATTGTAAGATATATCACCGAATGGATAAAGGGTGACCACACAAACCGACAGATTGTATTGATGCTGAGTCTC
Organism: uncultured Prevotellaceae bacterium; assembly: GCA_937915745.1. Taxonomy (GTDB): domain Bacteria; phylum Bacteroidota; class Bacteroidia; order Bacteroidales; family Bacteroidaceae; genus Colivivens. The sequence goes on from CALGGJ010000108.1 coordinate 6,221, forward strand.
ATTGTCGGCATGTGTACCGGTGTTGCAGCCTTCATTCTGAAGTATATCATCGAGGTAATCAAAGACCTGCTCACCAACCACTTTACTCTCTCTGAGACCAATGGCCTCTACCTTATCTATCCAGCCATCGGCATTCTTCTGACCAGCTTGTTTGTGAAATTTGTGGTAAAAGACGACATCAGTCACGGTGTCACGAAAATACTCTATGCCATATCGCGCAAACGGGCTCGTATCAAATCTCACAACCGATGGACAAGTATCGTAGCCAGTTCCATAACCATAGGTTTCGGAGGTTCGGTAGGAGCCGAAGCCCCTATTGTACTTACGGGTTCTGCCTTCGGTTCACATCTCGGCAAGCGTTTCCATCTGCCAGCCAACACCGTGATGTTGCTTGTTGGCTGTGGTGCTGCAGGCGCAGTTGCTGCCATATTTAAAGCTCCTATAGCAGGTGTCATGTTTGTGTTGGAGGTCCTGATGCTCGACCTTAACATGGCCTCGCTGCTGCCACTCCTTGTAACATGCCTTACTTCGGTATGTGTATCGTATGCCCTTTATGGAACCGAGTCTATGTTTGCGTTCAGCATGGACAAGGCTTTCACTATAGATATCATCCCCGAATGCATCTTGTTAGGAGTGGTCTGCGGCTTGGTTTCGCTCTATTTCACCCGCACGATGAATTGGTTTGAAGGTATCTTCGGCAAGCTGAGTAGCGGTTGGGCTAAATTCATAGTCGGAGCGGCCGTTCTCGGTACACTGATTTTCTTCTTCCCTGCCATGTATGGTGAGGGCTACGACGTAATTGCGCAGTTGCTTCGCGATGCCGATCCATCGGAGGTGATGCACAATACCCTGTTCTATGGATACGAAAACTCACTGCTCGTATATCTCGTACTTGTACTCCTGCTTAAGGTATTTGCCACAACTGCCACAAACGGAGGTGGCGGGTGTGGTGGTGTGTTTGCCCCTACCCTGTTTCTGGGATGTATCGCAGGTTTCATTTTCGCACATGTATGGGACGACTCGCTCGGACTTGAGCTTGGCAACAGCGGATATGTGTCGTCGAAGAATTGTGCACTTTATGGTATGGCCGGACTTATGTCGGGTGTAATGCACGCTCCGCTCACGGGCATTTTCCTCATTGCTGAGCTAACTGGAGGCTACGACCTCTTTGTACCGCTCATGATTGTATCGGTTGCATCCTACCTCACTATCAACACCTTCGAGCCACATAGTATTTATGCCATGCGCCTTGCGCGTAAAGGCGAGCTCATCACCCACGACAAAGACCAGGCTATACTCACCATCATCAATCTGAAGTCACAAATAGAGACTGACTACAAGCAGGTGTCGCCCGAAATCGACTTGGGCGAGTTGGTGAAAGTGATAACAAATGCCCACCGTAACATATTTCCTGTCACCGACCATCATGGCAAGTTTCTGGGTGTAGTAACACTCGATTCTGTACGACGCTACATTTTTCGTCCCGAGCTATACCACAAATATACTGTGGCGTCGTTTATGAAAGCTCCGCCGGCACTGCTCAACACCAACGACACCCTGAAGGTAGCTACGCAGAAGTTTGACGACACCAAGGCTTGGAATCTGCCTGTGATAGACGAACACCATCGATTTGTCGGCTTCGTGTCGCGCTCGGGACTGTTCAATTCGTACAGAGAGGTGTTGGTCAACTTCAGTGCTGAATAAGGAAAGCAGCGTGGATTGGCAGATTTTATATCCGACACATTAGCATTATTGTCAATATACATACACATTATCATACTACAAATGAGTAATAACAATCTTAGAATAGTTTTTATGGGTACTCCCGACTTTGCAGTCGAGAGCCTGCGCTGTCTCGTTGATGGTGGATACAACATAGTGGGTGTAGTCACTATGCCCGACAAGCCGATAGGACGACATGGCAGTGTGCTGCAAGCCAGTGCCGTGAAACAATATGCGGTGGAGCATGACATCAAGGTGCTTCAGCCCGAAAAACTGAAAGACCCATCATTTGTTGATGAATTGCGCGGCCTGCACGCCGACCTCCAGATTGTCGTGGCTTTCCGCATGTTGCCCGAGGTTGTATGGTCCATGCCACCACTCGGTACATTCAACCTCCACGCATCGCTGTTGCCTCAATATCGCGGTGCAGCTCCTATCAACTGGGCCATAATCAATGGAGAGAAGGAGACTGGAATCACTACATTCTTCCTGCGTCACGAAATCGACACTGGTGCAGTCATACGGCAAAGACGCATTCCTATTGGTCCGGACGATGATGCCGGCACCATACACGACCGTCTCATGATGCTTGGTGGGCAAATGGTAATAGAAACCGTTGAAGGCATAAAAGCCGGAACCATACATCCCGTCGAGCAAGACGATATTCCAAGCTCTACCGAACTGCGCCCTGCCCCAAAGATATTCCGCGACACGTGCCACATAGCTTGGCAAGGACTTACGACACAGTCTGCCCACAACTTTGTACGCGGGCTCAGTCCATATCCTGCCGCATGGACCACCTTATGTGCAGGCAGCCAGCAACACGACATCAAGATATACAAAGCATCGCCTGCTGACACGGACGGTGCATCACCTCTGCCACCGGGAAGCATAGTGACCGATGGCAAGACTTACCTCAACGTGCGCACCACTGATGGTTTCCTTTCACTGCAAGAAGTTCAGATCGCAGGTAAACGCAGGATGCCGATAGAAGACTTTTTAAGGGGCTTCAAATGCAAAAATGGCATGAAAATGTCCTAAAAACAACAGCAAAAGTACATTTTTAGGCAAAAAAACTTGCACGGAAACAAAAAGTTTACGTAATTTGCAGCCCGAACCTCAAACCCGATTCATATCATAACCTAATAAAAACATCATTGCCTATCGAAACATCATTACGCTAAATCAAACAAAGACATAGCCTAATGGGAAATGTAAATCAGATGACCGACGAGCAACTCGTCAGTCAGTACGTCGAAGGCAACGATGTAGCGTTCAACATTCTGTTGAGCAGATATGAGAGTAAGGTATTCACCTACATCATGCATTACGTTAAGAGTCAGGAAGTGGCCGAAGACCTCTTTCAGGATACTTTTATGCGTGTAATATCCACCCTCCGTTCGGGTCGCTACACCGAACAGCAGAAATTCGGTGCATGGCTCCTGCGTGTAGCACACAACCAGAGCATAGACTATCTGCGTCAGGCAAAAACAGGACAGACCATTACCGACGATGATACAGATGCCAACTTGTTTAACGACATACGTTTGGCCGACAACGACAACATTGAACATCAACTCATCGAACAGCAAACCATGAACAGCATAGAGAACATCATTCGGATGCTACCTGCAAATCAACAGCAGATAATAAAGATGCGCTACTACGACGACCTCTCGTTCCGCGAAATAGCCGACAGCCTTGGCATCAGCATCAACACGGCATTGGGTCGTGTGAGATATGCTCTCATCAACCTCCGCAAGATGGCAAGCATGTACGACATCAGCCGTGCATCGTAAGACTGTCAAGACATGAATATACTGACGTCGAGCCTTATGTCAGGACCTGCATCGACCGACGGCCATAGGCATTCCTGCATCAGTCCTGCGGTATTATCGGCCAATCCCAGGAACACCAAGAAGCATACAGGAGCAAGGAGCAGACATCGTCAACAGCAGTAACGGAAAGACCGCTAAAATATTCAAAACACAGCCCCCCCACACATAATTACCTCACACACCAATTACTGTGAGTGCGCACTCATGAGACTGTGAGTGCATACTCATGAGACTGTGAGTGCGTACTCGCAAGGCAGAGAGTGCGCACTCCCTGCTATCACTAGCCCAAATCGCCCACCGGGGTTAACTCGTCAGATATCGAACAACACACACAACCGAGCAAGTCGATATAAGCAGAAATAAATAGTAAAAAGTATTGTAATAAAGATATAAATTCAAAGTCTGCAGCCATTTTTCATCCGAAAAATTTCATAATGACACGCTTTTATCGTATCTTTGTAGCCTAAACAAAACATGAAAACATAACAGACGCTATACGATATGCGAATGAAAGCCATAAGACGAATAAAAAGTATCGTGAGGTACGGCTGCATAATGCTTGTTGCATGCCATCTGTCTGCACCGGCAATTATCATGGCACAGACCGTCACAACACGTCACGAAGTGAAATCGGGCGAAACACTATACAGCCTCAGCCGCAAGTACGGAGTAACCATTGCCGACCTGCAAAAAGCAAACCCCGGATTGACAGAAAACATACTGGCAGGACAAATATTGAACATACCAAACCCACCGGCTGCCACCATCCCTACAACAGTCCAGGGACAAGTAAATCGGCAAGACAGTCACTTCATCAACCCCGAGGGAGTGCAAGCAACAGCAGAGTCGGCCACAAGACATGCCATGCTGGCCGAAGGCGAACCCCAGTGCAAGACCATGCACGAAGTGAAGAAAAAAGAAACACTATACGGCATATCAGGACTCTACGGCATCACCATCGACGAACTCATTGCGGCCAACCCACAACTGAAACAGGAAAAACTGAAGAAAGGCACCACAATATGCATACCATACACACAAGCCGAACTGGCAGAGATGAGGGCCGTGTTAGAAGATGAAGAAGAAATTATAGTAAAAGAACCTGTACCTGTAAATGTTGCAGTAATAATGCCGTTCGGCCTGCGACAGGAGAAAAAGACAAAAGAGACCATAACCATGATAGACTTCTACGAAGGCATCATGCTTGCCGTGTCAGAACTCAAACGCGACGGATTGATTTGCAACGTAATGGCATACGACGAAGAACAGATTGACAGCATATTGGCCCTGCCACAACTAAAGAAGACCAACATCATCATCGGAGCCAAAGAGCAAAACAACATAACAAAACTCATAAACTACACAGAACAAAACAACATAAGCCTCGTTGTACCGCTGTCGTCGGCCACATCGCTGGTAAACAACACCCGCACCGTATATCAGGTAAACCAAAAGATGACCGACGAAACCTACAACCGCGCATTCGACTCGTTCACAGCAATGCACCCCTACGCCAACTACATATTCGTCAACATCGAAGAACAAGCCGACAAAATTGACTATGTGGTACACATGAAAAACTATCTCAACAGCGAAAACGTAAGCTACTACAGTACCAACTTTCAAGAGCTGGCCGACCAACTACCCGAACTACTTGCAGAAGGCAAGGAAAACATAATCATACCATCGTCATCTACCAAGACGGCATTCGACCGCCTGACAAAGAAACTGACCGACCTGGAACTCGATGCCTACGACATAGACCTGCTCGGATACCCCGACTGGCAAACATTTGCAGACAAAGAAGAAGAAACATTCAGACGCTACAACTGCATGTTCTTCACATCATTCTACAACAACCCGAACTCCGACGAGACCTACTCCTTCAACCGCAAGTTCCGTGCCACATTCGGACGCGACCAGTTTAACACCTACCCACACTATGGTATGCTGGGATACGACATCGCAAATTTCTTCCTAATGCACATGTATATCGAAGGCGAAGACTTCGCCGCTAACATAGAAAACCTTGAAAGCAATTCACTGCAAAATCCCCTGCACTTCAGCCACAAAAACACTTGGAGCGGCTTTGTGAACAATGCAATGATGTTTGTAAGGTACAACGACGACGGCACCATCAGTTCGAAACAACTATGAAAAGACAATTCTTGGTCCTGACCGCCATTGCCCTTACACTGCTCGCAGCAATAGCCCCGTCAAGCACACTGAAAGCACAAGTGGGGCAGCCGCGCAAAGACTTCGCAATAGGAGCCAATGCCGGATACCTGATGACACAGATGGACTTCACACCAACCATAAAACAATCGTATAAGAAATCACCCACCTTCGGACTCACTGCGCGCTACATCTGCGAAAAATATTTCACAACAATATGTGGCGTACAAATGGAACTGAACATTGCCAACATAGGATGGAAAGAACTTATTGAAGACGGCACCGACAACACCTACAGCCGCGACCTCACATACCTGCAGATACCAATACTCATGCAAATGGGATGGGGATACGAACGGCGCGGATGTAAATTTATTTTCGAAGCCGGTCCACAGATAGGATTCAACCTGAGCAGCACCGAACACAGGGGCGGAACATGGGACACTTCCCATCGTCCCAACAACGTGACCGGACAATACGGTATGGAAGTTGACCACCGATTCGACTACGGAATAACCGGAGGAGCAGGCATAGAACTGTCATCACCCATCGGACACTTCATGCTCACGGCACGATACTACTACGGACTGGGCGACGTATTCGACAACAGCAAGAAAGGTACTTTCGGACGCTCGGCACACCAAACCGTCAGCGCACGACTGACATACATCCTCGACATAGTAAAGACCAAACAATAAACAAATATCAACATGAAAAAACTAATCTTAACATTAAGCCTCGTAAGCCTACAAATCATGACGAGCGCACAAACCGACAAAGTAGCATATCTCTTCACCTACTTCACAGGTAACGAACCCGAAAAAGAACAAATATGCTACGCCCTGAGCGACGACGGCTACAACTGGACACCACTCAACAACGGACGCCCCGTCATAGCATCCGACACGATTGCCGTGACAGGCTGTGTGCGCGACCCCCATATACTGAGAGGCAAAGACGACAAAACCTTCTACATGGTGGCAACCGACATGAAGTCGAACCTCGGATGGTCGTCAAACCGAGGAATGGTACTCATGACATCAACCGACCTCGTAAACTGGAAACACACGACCATACACTTCCCTACACGATTTCCTAACGAATGGCGAAACGTACAACGAGTGTGGGCACCCGAAACCGTGTATGACGAACACAGCGGGAAATACGTAGTGTTCTACTCACTGTTATCAACCACCAACCGATACGACAAAATATACTACAGCTATGCAAATGCCGACTTCACAGACATCACAACCCCACAACTGCTATTCGACGACGGACGTGCCGCAATCGACGGTGACATAGTCTATAACCCTGACGACCAACTATACCACCTCTTCTACAAAAGCGAAGCCGGAGGCGGAATATTCCAGGCCACCACAAAGACAATACTGCCAGCCGCAGGACAACAACCTGGCGAACAATGGACCAAGTTGCCCGAACGAGTAGAAGTGACACGCACGGCTGTGGAAGGTGTAGGTGTATGCAAGTCTATCGACAACAAGAGCTGGATTGTGATGTACGACTGCTATTCACAAGGATACTACCAGTTCTGCAAATCAGCCGACCTCAAGACATTCGCCAAAGTGCAAGACACAAAGACCGAAGGCATGTTTACCCCACGCCACGGAACAATGATACCAATCACACAAGCAGAAAAAGACCGACTGCTAAAAGCATTCCCATCCACCAAGCAACCTATACTATCAGGATTCCATGCCGACCCCGAAGTACTCTACTCAAACAAAACCGGTAAATACTACATCTACTCTACCACCGACGGATTCTCAGGGTGGGGCGGATATTACTTCCAGGCATTCTCTTCAGAAAACCTGATAGACTGGAAACTCGAAGGCACAATACTCGACGTAAAGTCCGACCAAGTACCTTGGGCTCGCGGCAACGCATGGGCACCAGCCATCGAAGAAGTAAAGCAGAAAGACGGCACATACAAATACTACTTCTACTACAGTGCCGACGCCGGACGCCGTAAGGAAATAGGTGTGGCAGTGGCCGACAACCCAACCGGACCATTCACCGACCACGGGAAACCCATCATAAGTGAAACTCCCGACGGAGTGCGCGGCGGACAGCAAATTGACGTAGATGTATTCACCGACCCCAAAACAGGTAAACACTACATATACTGGGGCAACGGATATATGGCCGGAGCCGAACTCAACGACGACATGGTAAGCCTGAAGGAAGGTACCACAACAGTGCTCACACCACAAGGCGGCACATTACGCGACTATGCATATCGCGAAGGAACATACGTCTTCTACCGTAAAGGAACATACTACTTCCTATGGAGCGTAGATGATACAGGCAGTCCAAACTACCACGTCGCATACGGCACAAGCAAAAGTCCACTCGGACCTATCACCGTGGCACAACAACCAATAATACTAAGCCAAAAGCCAGAACTCAAAATCTATGGCACAGCACACAACTCGGTACTTCAACTGGCAGGTAAAGACAAGTGGTACATCGTATATCACCGCATCAACAAAGACTACCTGAACAACAGTCCCGGCACACACCGCGAAGTATGTATAGATGAAATGACGTTCGACAAAAAAGGACTCATCGTACCTGTAACACCTACCGTCAATGGTCCGGAACCATTGAAGTAGCCACAAGAAGACACCAAGAGACAACATGCGAGCTATCATCTTCGACCTCGACGGAACATTGCTCAACACCCTCGACGACCTATATACCAGTGTGTCATACGCATTGACCACACATGGTCTTGCCTTACGTACCAGAGCAGAGGTACGCAGTTTCCTTGGCAACGGAGTCAAACGCCTTATTGAACAATCGGTGCCGACCGGCACGTCTGTGTCAAAGACAGAAGAAGTGCTGGCCACATTCAGGCAACACTATCTGCAACATAGCCTCGACCAGACACGACCCTACAACGGAGTGGAAGCTATGGTGAAACAGTGTAAGAGCCGCGGCCTGAAAACTGCCATCGTGAGTAACAAACCCAATGCTGCAGTACAAGACCTACACCACAGGTTCTTTCACGACAGCATAGACCTGGCAATAGGCGAGACACCAGATGTGCGTCGTAAGCCTGCACCCGACATGATAGTTAACGCCATGAAACGCTTGGGTGTTGAACCCGACGAGAGCATCTACATGGGCGACAGCGAAGTTGATATGCAAACCGCAATCAATTCCAACCTAAAATTCATTGCTGTATCGTGGGGATTCCGCAATCGCGATACCTTAGAGAAACTGAATATCAAACACATAATCGACACTCCAGCACAATGCTTCGAACTATTCTAATAACCATCTGTTTCATTCCCGCAATTGCTGCAAATGCAACAGTTTCGCCATCGTTCGACGAAGCACTGCAGATGATTGCCGACTTCACGCCCTATCTGTATAACAACTACCAAAAGATAGACGAACGGAACCAACGCAATGAACCAATGGCTACATTCCGTGGCGAGAACACATACGGAAACAACGAACAAGGCGTGCGCCATAATGCAGACCTTTCGATGATTTGTGCATTCCTCTGCAAGTATGCAAAAGGTAAAGTCGTACTGCCTGAAGGTGTCTCATGGGACTCGCTCGCCACTATGGCAATGCACACACTCACATACTCATACTCCACCCACAAGGCAAACCGGCTGTATCCGTGCAAAGGCAACCAATATTGGGGTTCGGTGAGCGAACGCGACCACATGTGGGAATCGTCGCTTTGGGCCATGTCGGTTGCATATTCAGCATTCTTCCAATGGGACAGACTCAATACCCAACAGCGCGAAAGCATCTATCAGATGCTGAAAGCCGAGTGCAACTACGAATTGGAACGCTCAATACCCACCAACGCAGTGGGCGACACAAAAGCGGAAGAAAACGGATGGGAATGTGACGTCCTGGCTGTGACACTGGGTCTCTTCCCAAACGACAAGCTCGCCCCACGATGGTTCAACCGTCTGCGCGAATTTGCCATCAACTCATACTCGCACAAAGACGACAAAATAAAGAATCATCAACCCATAGACCCTCACTACGACGATACAACCATAGCCGACCTATATCGCGGTGACAACCTCTACATAGATTACACGCTTCAGAACCACAACTACTTCCACACCAGTTACCAGAACGTAGTGGCACAAGAACTGGGCGAGGCAGCACTGGCTCTGTCACTCTTCCAACGCGAACTTCAAGGCAATGAGATATGGCTGACCAACACGCTGATGCACAACATACAGGCAGTGTTTACCGAAGTGCTCTACGGATTAGCTCTGGCCGACGGCGAGCTGGCTATGCCTAACGGCAATGACTGGAGCCTCTTCCTCTACGATCAGATAACTAGCTACTCCACCGCGTCGTGCTTTCTGCGCGACCCCGACGCATTGATGCTGGAGAAAGCAGCACTGCAACAGATACAACGCAGACAAAAAACCACCCCCGACGGATCGTGGCTGCTACGACCCGATGTGGGTGCGCGCCGCATGGGAGTCGAGGCACACCGCGTTATGATGACATGGCTCATGCACCATCTGCTGCCGACCGACAACCTTGAACCCAGCACATGGAATGACTTCCGGAAACGCTATGCCAATACCATACATTTCCGCTATCAGGATGTCATAACAACATCGTCACCTCATCGTTTCTCGTGTTTCTCCTGGAGCAAAGGTCTGAAAAACGTGACAGGCTACTTTGCCCCTGTCAGTGACACATCGAACAATATCGTCGTACCATTCCGTTCAGGTGGCACAGGTAACTACATAGGTTGGTATGATGTGGCAGGCCACCGCACCGATGCCTCCGATATCGGTCATAATATAGTGATGGCGACCGACGAATCATTCCTCATAGCCGGTGCACTCGTTACCAACGAAGGGACGCTCCGCAACGACTACATCATGCTCACGACCCCCAACAACCTCATCCTCTACCTCGACATCACACGTGCTACAGCCGATGTTGACATCCTGCACGAGCGTGGCGGGCTCCTGGCCATATCTACCGACCCATTCACTTCTGAACGGCGTACGTTATACTACAACTCCAACAGCCCGACAGAGACTAACGGCGACCTACTGTTCAAGTTCAAGACCGATTGGATCAACATCGACAACTGTGTGGGAGTTGTGAGCCGGCATATCGACGGTGAGGGAGATATCACCTCCCAGAAACACCTCATGGCATTTGGCGACAAGGGTAACAACAACTCAATAATGACATCACGCCTCTATGCCGCATACGCCGACTCATTGGGGCACTTTGACAAAGGCGCCACCATCGGCACACGTCTCTTTGCATACTACAGCAACGTCAGTGCCAGTGGGACGGAGAAACTGTCACAGGAGTTCAAACCTCTGAGACAGATGCCGCGTGGATGGGCGGGCTTTTATCTGATTGATACCGACGGGACACCCTATGTGGTGCTCTGCAACACAACAGGTACAAATCTCAGGCGTCTGAACCTGCGTAAGTTGCAACAGCAGACGGAGCCGGCTCTCATGCTACTTGTTTATAACGACGGAGGCGATATATACATTCAAGCAATAACCGAAACCATTATCGATGACAATGTTGACGACATGTATTTTGGAGCGGGGAAGGAATGAAGAACCCCATGAATGCAAAATCTACAAACTAAGTGTTTCACAATAAAATCACAAAAACTATGAAGAGACTATTTTCGACAATTGTTTGCTGCATCTGCATCGTTGCAGTCATGAATGCACAGGAAGAAAAAGGTTACACCATTCCCAGTGGCAAAGCAATTTACATTCCAGAGGAACTGCGCGACAACGACTTTACCAGCAAGGACTCAAAATGGAGCTATTACCGCATGGCCTACACGCCCAATGTGGTATGTTTCTGGGAGAAAGGATTCGGCGATGACCTGAGCAAAGCTCCCGACCTCGATGGTCATAAGATGACTGTTGACCTTGAAAACCTACTCTCGCGTGTAGAATATTTCTATAATGTGTATCGCGACATGATGGGTTTTCTGCTCCCGGGCAGTAAGGCCGAGAAGTATCGTATGATGGTGATGCTCAACTACTCGCTTGAAGGCACAGCCTATGGTGGCAGCTACGACAACGAGATTGGAGCCTTGTGGATTGCTCCCAACCGCGTACAAGACAAGACTCTCAACTGTATTGCGCACGAAATAGGCCACTCGTTCCAAATTCAGATATCATGCGACGGTCAGAGCAGTGGTGCAGGTGGGGGTATTTTCGAGACGTCTGCACAGTGGATGCTATGGAATGTCAACCCTCGCTGGACAACCGACGAGAACTACCACTGGGAAGCTTTCAAGAAGCTCATACATCTCAGCCTTTTCAACTCTGAGAATATGTATCACGCACCGTTCGTGCTCGAATACTGGAGCATGTTGCATGGTATTACATACATGGCCGATATGTTCCGCGGCGGACAACGTGGGGAAGACTTCACACAAACCTACATGCGCATGTATAATGTCGATGTACAGAAGATGGGCGACGAGTTGCTCGACTGCTACAGCCGCCTCATCACCTTCGACTTCCCCAACAAACAGAAGGAAAGTCTGCGTTATTCGTGTGAGATGTTGAGCCAGATGACCGACACTGCAGGATGGATGAAGCCTGTGAATGCACCTCAAACCTACGGATTCAACGTAGATGAAATCACCCTTCCTGCCGTGGGACAGACCGCAAAGGTGCAGTTCCAGGCTCTGTCAAAGGACGATAACATAGGTTACCGCTATGGTCTTGTGGCTGTTGACAACGACAACCATGCCACATACCTCGGTGCTAATTCGGAAGCAAAGAAGACCCTCACCTACAAGAACCCCGGCAATATCAAGAAACTATACCTTGTGGTTGTAGGCTGTCCTACCAAGGAATACAAGCCAGAGACCTTCGGATTCGGACGTCGCAGAGGTGGTGGTCAGCAGCAGGGGGGCGAGGCACCGAAAGGTCCTGCAACATATCCTTACATGATTAAATATTAAGAGCGTCGTGAGAGAAGAAGACCATGAGACCCCACGGGGGCTCTGAGAACCATGAGAACTCCATGAGCTCACACTATTCATAGCACACACTATTCATTATAACATATTCATTATTTACGACATCATGAAGATTTTTCAATTATTCAGCCTTCATCCATTAAGCCCCTCTCCAATCATCTCCCACAGGGGAACTGAGTGGGGCAGTACATCCGGCAGGTGGCTTCTACTTCACTTTTCACTCTTCGCTTGCCTCTGCCTGTCTGCCCAGACTGTTACATCGCCCGATGGCAAGCTTTCTGCAACACTCTCAGATACCGGCGGGCTTACGCTCAGCGTTGCCGACGAGGGTAATGCCATTGTGAAGGAACTGAAGATGGACCTCGTCATCAGTCAAGGCAAGAAGACCACACATGTGGGCGAGGCAAGTATCGTGGGCAAACCCGTGATGAAAAGCGTGAGTGAGGACATCAGCGCCCCACTCTACCGTCAAAACCAATTCCGTTCAGCATATAACCAAGCTACAGTCAAGCTCAACTGCGGGGTGTCGCTTGAGTTGCGGGCCTTCGACGAAGGTATTGCCTATCGATATGTTACAACCGGATGGAAAGGCGATTATATCATAGAAAACGAGCAAGCCGACTTCACGTTTGATGCCGACTACTACACCTACCTGCCTTTCACTACCAATCCGCGCAAGCCCGAAGCGATGGCTTTTCAGGCAACTTATGCTAAGGCTCCAGTCACCCGGCAGAAGTCGTTGCCGGCATTCCTGCCTGCAACTATCGACCAGAGTGTGCGCAAGGTGACACTTATGGAAAGCGACCTCGAAGCCTATCCTGGCATGTTCGTCAGTGCCGAAGGATTGAGTCTCAAGGCCTCGTTTGCCAAATATCCTAAGACCACCGACCACTATCAGTGGCGCGACCAGCTTTATGTGACATCAACCGAGGACTACATAGCACGCTGCACAGGCAACCGCACATTCCCCTGGCGCATTATTGCTGTGGCTCATGATGATACCGAGATGCCTGTCAACAACATGGTGTATGCACTTGCAACGCCCAACCGCATAGGCGACTACTCGTGGGTGCGTCCCGGACATGTAGCATGGGACTGGTGGAACGACTGGAGCATCAGCGGTGTGGATTTCGTTTCGGGCATCAACAACGACACATACAAGTATTACATCGACTTTGCATCGAAGTACGGACTCGAATATGTAATCCTCGACGAGGGTTGGTATAAGCCATCGAGCGGAGATTTGCTCACCACAATACCTGAAATCGACCTCCCGATGCTCACACAGTATGCCCGTCAGAAGAATGTAAAACTCATCCTTTGGTGTGTGTTCAACTGCCTCGACCGCAACATCGAAGCCATCTGCAAGAAGTATTCAGATATGGGCATAGCAGGCTTTAAGGTCGATTTCCTCGACCGCAACGACCAGACTGGTGTTGAGATGATATACCGCATAGCCGAGACTTGTGCCAAATACCACATGATGCTCGACTACCACGGCATCTATGCACCAACAGGCATCAACCGCACCTACCCCAACATTGTCAATTTCGAGGCGGTGTTTGGTATGGAGGAAGCCAAATGGACCCGCAACGGCGAACAAGACATGCCGCTCTACGATGTCACATTCCCATTCATACGCATGCAATGCGGCTATGTTGATTTCACACCAGGCGGTTTCCGCAATGCCACGGCAAAGGACTTCCAGCCGGTGAACAACAACCCGATGACCATGGGTACGCGCTGCCACCAGATGGCACACTACGTGGTCCACGAGTCACCCCTCACCATGTTTGCCGACAACCCCACCATCTATATGAAGGAAGACGAATGCACACGCTTCCTTGCCTCCCTGCCATCGCGCTACACGTCGATGAAGATTCTGCAAGGCAAGATGGGCGAATATATAGTGACCCTGCGCACCGACGCTCGTGGAAACTACTATATCGGCGGCGAAACCTCGTGGGAGCCTCGCGATATCAGCCTGCCACTCTCGTTCCTGCCTTCAGGCACATACAAGGCCGTGATTATCACCGACGGTGTGAATGCCGACCACGTTGCAACCGACTACAAGTTGAAGTCACTGCAAGTCACATCATCCACCACCCTCGACATCCACATGGCATCGGGCGGAGGATTTGTGATAGCGATTGAGAAATAAAGTAAATAACTATACCGGCTATTGCCATCCTGAGCATGTGAGAGCATGTGCAAGGATGGCAATTTTCGTATATGCATGTCAGCACCCATGTGCTACTTTTCATTTCATTTTCTTCTTTTCAGCATCGTTTTCATCATCTATTTGTACATTTTTATGCATATATGACTATACACTTTATACTTTTTTTGTAAATTTGCACGTGCAATCCTTTAGGAAAGCGACGACACATATAATAAAAACGAAGCGTTATGCTCGACTTGCTGATGGAAACGTAGGAAACTTCCAAAGATGTGCAAGACGGTGTATGACGGTTCGCGCGTTTAGCGTGGACTGATTACTACCTCTACACATCAAGGCAATTCCTACGGCCTCCATCAGAAGACGTGGTATATCAGCTCCACGCTTCATAATAAACCAAAGGCTCTTGTGGCAGCTGAAAGGGCATGAAATAACATAATCATGAAAAAATTATTAATGAGTGTAATCACACTATCAGTTGCTTCAGCAGCATGGGGACAGACATTCGAGAGCAAAGAAATGCCTGAACACTATTACATCATCCCTAAGTCATTGTCCTATGAAGGCAAGTCAAGCATTGTTATCCTTTCCGAAGATGATGAAAACACCGTAGATATTTACGACTCGAACTTAGAGAAGGTACGTTCGTTCACCTTCACACCATCCAGTTATCAGCAAGTAAGTACAAAGCAACAGAGAAAATATGAGGTGAAGGAAAAATCTAAAGAGATGGAGATGATAGAACCTGGCTATTGGGGCGATGCAACGTCTTATGTAGAAGACGGTCACGGAGTTTTTTGGGGTTCAATTATTGATGAAGGTAATCATACCATTATACCTAAAGATGACAGTTATTATTATTTAAAATATTATCGTTATGGATATTTATATCCTAAGATTTATTACTACTGGAATCCTACCGAGGAAGATCCTAATTATGGAACCCTTTACAAAGTAACTGTAGAATATGAAGAGGTACCGACCGATGAATGGGAAACAATCGAAGAAGAAAATAATACTATCACCATCGGTATATATAATTTAAGCTATTTTGAATTCTACGGAGATTACGACAACAATGTTTTCTATGATGAAGGATATCGTTTCACACAGACATTATTTAATACAGACGAAAAGATTGAATACATGCTTCCATTATACGAAGATAGCGAAAATATTTTTGAATATTACGATAGTCAACGAGGAGATATGCGAAGAATTACATCCGGAACAATCATAACAGGCTATAAAGTAGTTAATGAAGATGGAGCTACACTCTTCACCATTAACGATCGAAATCTTAATTATCCTTACATAAACAAATTAGGAAATAAAACGTATATGGTTTCTTATGCTGATGACCATACAACCTGGTATCTCATCGACCAGCAAAGCAGCAGCATCGAGAGCGTGAAGCGTATCCCTACAGGCAAAAGCCAGATTTACTCAGTTGACGGACGCAAGCTTAACAGCACTCAGCGAGGCATCAACATTATCCGCAGGGATGACGGAAGCGTGACGAAGCAACTGATAAAATAACAGGACCTGCCCATTTGTCCACATTGGCAGGCCAAAATGTCCACATAGGCGGGTTGGCACACGAGTTTGCATGTAGTGTTGATGTAAATCGTTTAACCATTTAACAAAACAAAATTAGGAGGTATTGATTATGTTACCAGTAATGTTTAAAAACAGTTGGTTTCCAACAGTATTTGATGATTTTCTGAACACTGACTTCATGCCTCGTGCCAACAATACAGCACCTGCAGTCAATGTGAAGGAAGACGAGTCGGCCTACATCATGGAGCTTGCTTCGCCAGGCATCCGCAAAGAGTTCTGCAGGGTGAGCATCAACGAAGAGGGCAACCTCTGCATTGCCATCGAGAACAAGACCGAACACAAGGAAAACGACGGTCATAAGCATCACTACCTGCGCCGCGAGTTCTCGTACTCCAACTACGAACAGTGCTACACACTGCCTGAAGATGTTGACAAACAAGCCATCGGGGCAAAGGTGGAGAACGGTATCCTGACCGTAACGATGCCTAAGCAGAAGAAAGCCGAAACGAGAACGACTAAGACCATTGCCGTGTCGTAAGGCTCACACCAATTAACAGACAAGCTAGCGAGCAACAGGGATATCACACCGATAACCCTGTTGCTTTTTTCGTTAGGCTGCACAGGAAAACACCTGAAGCTATAGACTAATTCTTAAAACCGCAGCACAATTTTAATAAATCGTGGCGAGAGTTTTAATAAATTGTCGTGAGGATTTTAATAAATTGCCTCACAATTTCAAGAATACGCATATTGGCGGAAGGAAATACCTGCAGGCACAGAGGAAAATATCCGTAGGAGTATGACAGAATGCCATGTGCGTTGCAAAACAACACGAAACCACTCTGAACAGACGAAAAGCAATAGGAGAACGCAAATAAATGACAGTTGACACTTGATAATTGATGAATTTTTCCTAACTTTGCACCCAGGTATGTAACAGGATGCATACTTGTCAAAAAAAATAATAATATGTACACGAGCGAAAAGAAACTATATGTGGCCCATGGCCCGGGCGGTCCTATCAACCTGATTGGCCGCATGGCCAACCGCCACGGACTGATTGCCGGTGCCACAGGTACTGGTAAGACAGTGAGTCTGCAAGTATTGGCCGAGACATTCTCACAGGCCGGTGTGCCATGTTTCATGGCCGACATGAAGGGCGACCTGTCTGGAATAAGTCAGACTGGCAGCATGACCGGTTTCATTGAAAAACGCTGCAGCGAGTTCGGAATCACCGACCCTCAGTTTCACGGATGTCCAGTCACATTCTACGACGTATATGGCGAGAAGGGTCACCCCATGCGCACCACAATATCCAACATGGGTCCCGAGCTGCTGGCCCGCCTGCTATGCCTCAACGAAACACAGACGGGAGTGCTCAACATACTGTTCCGCGTGGCCGACGACCGCGGACTCCTGCTGCTCGACCTGAAAGACCTGCGTGCCATGCTGGGATACATTGCCGACCATGCATCAGAGCTGACAAAAACCTACGGCACCGTGTCGGCACAAAGCGTGGGAGCCATCCAACGCGCACTGCTCGCACTTGAGAACCAGGGAGCAGAACGATTCTTCGGCGAACCGGCATTCGACATACAAGACCTCATGCGAACCACAGCCGACGGACACGGGATAATGAGCGTACTGGCAGCCGACCAACTCATGCTCAACCCCAAAGTCTATTCGTCATTCCTGCTATGGCTCCTGTCCGACATCTATGCAACACTGCCCGAAGTGGGCGACCAGGACCTGCCACGGCTCGTCTTCTTCTTCGACGAAGCACACACACTGTTCACCGACACGCCACGTTCGCTCGTAGATAAGATAGAACAAGTGGTGCGACTCATACGAAGCAAGGGTGTAGGAGTATATTTCATAACCCAAAACCCTACCGACATACCCGACTCCATACTCGCACAACTCGGCAACCGCATACAACATGCCCTCCGCGCATTCACACCCAAAGAACAGAAAAACGTTAGAGCCGCAGCCGACACCTTCCGTGCCAACCCACAATTCAAGACCGACCAGGCCATCATGGAACTCGCCACAGGCGAAGCCCTCGTGTCGTTCCTCGACGAAAAAGGAATGCCGGCAATGGTAGAACGAGCAAAAATACTCTTCCCACTGAGCCAGATTGGAGCCGTGACCGACCAACAACGCGAACAAATCATACGCTCGTCGAACATCTACGGACGCTACGACACCCCGATAGACCGCGAAAGCGCATTCGAAATACTCCTGGCCCAATCAGAAGCTGACACACAAGCAGCCGAACAGGCAAAAGCCGAGGCCGAACAGGCAAAAGCCGAAGCAAAGGCAGCCAAGGAAAAAGAAAAGGAAGAGAAGAAAACATCGAAGAAGAAAAGCATCTGGAGCAAAGTAATAGGAGCCGTGATAACAAGCGTGACCGCAGCGCTCGGCACACATGTGGCCAACACGATAAGCGGAAAGAAAAGCAAATCGTCAGAAAGCCTGACAAAGAAAGCCACGAAAAACGCCATCAACTCGGCAACACGCACAGCCACACGCGAGATAACACGCAGCATACTGGGCAACATGATAAAATAAAAAGGACAGAAGACCACAATACAATGTTAGAGAAAATACAACAACTACTGGCCGAGGTGAACACACTCGAGGCACACAGCGCGGAAGAACTCGAAGCACTGCGCATCAAATACCTGAGCAAAAAAGGCAGCATATCAGCCCTGATGAACGACTTCCGCTCAGTACCGGCAGAACAAAAGAAAGAAGTAGGAATAAAGATAAACGAACTGAAAACACGCGCATTCGACAAGATAAACTCGCTGCGCGCCGAGTTTGCGCAAACCGACACCGACGACAACGATATCGACATCACACGCACCGCCTACCCTACTCCACTCGGAACACGCCATCCACTCACCATCGTCAGAAACGAGATAGTGGATATCTTCTCACGACTCGGCTTCTCCCTTGCCGAAGGCCCCGAAGTGGAAGACGACTGGCACGTGTTCGGCTCGATGAACTTTGCCGACGACCATCCGGCACGCGACATGCAAGACACATTCTTCATCGAAGCACGCCCCGACGTAATACTGCGCACACACACCAGCTCGGTGCAAAGCCGTGTGATGGAAACGACACAACCGCCAATACGCATCATCTGCCCTGGACGTGTATATCGCAACGAAGCCATCAGCGCACGCGCTCACTGCTTCTTCCACCAGGTAGAAGGACTCTACGTTGACCGCGAGGTAAGTTTCACCGACCTCAAGCAAGTGCTGCTGCTCTTCGCACGCGAAATGTTCGGCGAAGAGACACAAATACGCCTCCGCCCATCATACTTCCCATTCACCGAACCATCAGCCGAAATGGACATCAGCTGCAATATATGCGGCGGAACAGGATGCACATTCTGCAAACACACAGGATGGGTAGAGATACTGGGATGCGGAATGGTTGACCCGGCCGTACTCCAACTCAACGGAATCGACCCTACGAAATACAAGGGATATGCATTCGGAATGGGTGTGGAACGTATAGCCAACCTCAAATATCAAGTAAAAGACCTTCGCATGTTCAGCGAAAACGACATGCGATTCCTACGCGAATTTGAAGCTGCAAACTGATTAACCCCAAAATCGCGTTAAACGTGAAACCATCAAAACGCAGATGACCGACTTGGGTTAAAACAAAGGACAGACACCAACCGGCACAACTTTTTTCAGTAAAAATACAAAAAAAAACGACAAATGTTTTGTCAGTTAAAAATAAAGTCGTACCAGTGTCCCTTGATAAGCGAAATATCCTGTACAAACTCACCGTCCTTATTCAGAATAATTGTTCCCGTTGGAACCTCATCCTTCATAACAACACTCTGAATTTCCTCAGTATCTTCTACCGTAAACTCAATATCAGTCGCCTGAAGATATCCATACGGAGCATATTCCTCACGAAGCATATAGGTTTTTCCAACCACAAGACGTTTGATGATATGCACATTTCCTGCCTCAGATGTCCATGTGTCTACCACAGTTCCATCCGCATCAATTACGGAAAGCGTTGCACCGGAAAGCTCAGCGCCGCTTGTAATATCCTCCTTGGTAAACTCGAAAGTAGTAGGAGCATTTACAAAATCAGAGGTGTACTCTGCCACCTTTACATCCTGACCCTGATATTCCGTATTAAAAGCAATCTCTTCTTCACTGCTTACATACCCGGCAGGAGCAGTTATCTCTTTTGCCACATAGTTTCCAAACGGATAATCTTTGATAAAGGCAACTTTGCCGTTTTCATCCGAAGTAGCCATCTCAAGCAGCTCACCGCTTTCA
>CALGGJ010000109.1 GCA_937915745.1 uncultured Prevotellaceae bacterium
ACGGGGGCTTTCTACAGCCACCCGGAGAGTCAGCGCGTGGCGGCGGAGTGGGGCATCATGGTGACGACGAGCCACTGCGAGCCTCTGCTGCTGAACAATGCGGCTCCGACGGAGTGGGACAAGGCTCGCGACGGCGAGTGGAACTACCTGACGAACAAGGGGACCATCTGGAAAAAACTCGACGACCGCCTGAGGGAAACTGCCGCCTACGACAACATCTACACGATGGGCATGAGGGGCTTGCACGACGAGGCGATGAAGGGCTCGACCGACCCGAAGGTGAGGGCTCGCACGCTGGAACAAGTGTTTGAAGACCAGCGTGAGATTCTGACTCGGCGGAAAGGGAAGCCCATCGAGGAGATTCCGCAGATTTTCGTGCCCTACAAGGAGACGCTGGACATATACGACGCAGGGCTGAGGGTGCCGGAGGACATCACGCTGGTGTGGCCTGACGACAACTACGGCTACATGAAGCGGGTGAGCAACGAGGCTGAACGGAGCCGCGGCGGAGGGGCTGGCGTGTATTACCACTTGAGTTATCTGGGCACTCCCCACGACTATCTGTGGGTGTGTACGACACCACCCGTGCTGATGTATGAGGAACTGCTGAAGGCGTACAAGGCGGGGGGCGACCGCTACTGGCTGCTGAACGTGGGCGACATCAAGCCGATGGAACTGGCTGTGCAGGAATTTTTCGACATGGCATGGGAGATGGAGGCGTTCGACATGGAGCGGGCGAAGGACTATCAGGCTCAGTGGCTGGCTGGTGTGTTTGGCAAGAAGTGGGAGGGTGACTTCCGCAAACTGACAGACACGTACTACAGGCTGGCGTGGGCGAGAAAGCCTGAATTTATGGGCTACGAGATGGAATGGGACAGTCAGGAAAATAATCTGCTGCACGACACGGACTTCTCGGCTGAGGAGCGTGTGGAGCGGCTGAGGGCGTATGAGGAGATTGCCGAGCGGTGCGACGCCATCGAGAGGGAACTGCCAAGGGAGAAGAAGGCGGCGTTCTTCGAGGTGCTGGGCTTTGCCGTGAAGTCTGCCTGCGAGATGAACCGCAAGTTCCTCTTGGCTCACGACAACCACGAGACGGGCAATGGGGCGGCTGCCGAGGGGGCAAGGGCGGCTCAGGACAGCATCGGGAGGCTGATGGAAAGGTACAACACGATGGTGGACGGAAAATGGAGAGGGATGATGTCGGAGGTGCCACCCGGCTATTGTGCGAAGTATCAACTGATGCCCGAACTGGTGACGGAGCCGACGGACAGGTATGCCCTGCCGGAGAGCCAACGCAGGACGGTGCTGAAGGAGCGGATGGACTTGGGACGAGGGAAGGTGAAGGGAGCGTTCCGCATGATTGAAGGGCTGGGCATGGACGGCAAGGTGCTGCAGATGGGTGAACCGCTGGACGAGGTGCAGAACCCTGAGAGCATGGAGTCGGAGCACTTCGACCTGAGGTTTGACGGCGAGGGGGACAGCGTGCAGGTGTGTGTGACGGTGGTGCCGATGTGGCCTGTCAGTCTCGAAAGGAGCAACCGTCTGGGCGTGAGTGTGGACGGAGGCAAGGCGGTGGTGTGCGAGAACCGTTTCGAGGAGTGGTCGTACCCGTGGAAACGGCAAGTGCTGGAGAATCGGAAGGACTTTCTGCTGACTTTTCTGCTGGCGAAGGGGCGGAAGCGACACACGTTGTCGCTGATTGTGGGCGACCCTGGGCAGATGGTGCAGCGTGTGACCTATACGACAAAATGAACTTAGGGTAGGACAAAATTGACATGGGACTTGGTGGGTATGGAAGAAAAGATGTATATTTGCAGATGAAAAAGAGTAAATGAAGAATGAAGAATGAAGAATCAACTTAAGAACTCAATGTAAAAACGGAAATTTAGATATGCAAATGCCAATTGAATCGTTGAACCTGCTGATGCTGAATGTGGGCTTTGCCCGACAGGAGGCTGACTGGAACTGGCAGGATGTGAACTCGCCCTTCACGAGAATCTACTGCGTGACGGAGGGAGAGGCGGTGCTGCACTTGGAGGGGAAGGCAGTGAGGCTGACGAAGGGAAACCTGTACATCATCCCTGCCTACACGTCGCATTCGTATGAGTGTGACGGTGTGTTTGGGCACTACTACCTGCATGTGTATGAGGGGTTCAAGAAAGAGACGAATGTGTTTGAACGGTTTGACTTCCCCACGGAGGTGCCTGCCAGGGAGGGCGACGAGGAACTGATGAGGAGGATGTGTGAGCGTCACCCCGACGCACGGCTGCCCGAGAGCGACCCGAGGTCGTATGACAACACGAGGGGGCTGACGGACTATGTGAGGCGGTACGGCGAGTTGCCGCTGCACGAGAAGATGGCGTTGCGAGGTGCGACGCTGCTGCTGTTTTCGAGGTTTATGGAACGGGCGAAGGAGAAGGTGTGGACGAAGGACGAGCGGCTGACGAAGGTGGTGAAGCACATCCACAACAACATCTATGACGACATCGACGTGGACGAACTGGCTGACGTGGCGTGTGTGACGAAGCCCTACCTCATCCGTCTGTTCAGGCGTGACTTCGGGGTGTCGCCGCTGCAATACATCAACCGCAAGAAGGTGGAGAAAGCCCAACTCCTGCTGCTGACCGGCGATATGGCGGTGAAGGAGGTGGCATACACGCTGGGATTCGGCGACCACTCTTACTTCATCCGCCTGTTTAAGAAGGTGACAGGACGCACGCCAATGGAGTATCGTGAGATGTTTGGAGGAAGTGGGAAAGGAAAATGAAGAATGAAGTTAAAGAAGTTATCGCTTCGCTCGAAGTTAGAGACGAATGTTTTGCCAATGACCGATTTGGGTTAATTGTTACTTGAATTTGCTGTATATCACTTTGAGTGGTATCGGGTCGTTGGCTCCACCTACGAGTCGTGCGCTGGTCATTGAGAAGTCGTGACAGAGTTTTACGAGTGTGCGTGTTGATGTTGATGTGGATGTTGTGGTGTAGTAGTATGCTGCTGTTAATGAACTGGATGAGTCGAATGTCGGTTCGACTGGTATGATGAGCACTTTGTTGTAGTTGTCGCTTGCTGTGCCTTTCAGTTTCTCGGCTGTCATGGTGTTGAGCAGGTGTGAGATGTTTGAGAATGTGTAGGTGTTGGTCGCAGCATTGAATTGTGCGAGGTATGATGTGTTGGAGTCGGCTGTGCGGTATTGTTCGAAGTATCCTCCAAGATAGTCGTCGAGCTGTACCATGAGCAGGTATTTTGGTATTCCGAGTTTGAATCCGTTTGCTACCCGGTCGTTGTATCGTGTGAATGTGATGCTGGCAGAGTTGATGGTGTCGTTGTAGTTGAGTTGCTCGGCTGGCAGTGTTGCGAGTGTGAATATGCCTGCAGGGCTCTTGAGGTATGTGGCTTGGTTGTCGAGCAGGAGGTTCTGCAGGTTGTAGTTTTCGAATCGTGTTGCTTGTATCACTTCTTCGGTTGCTGCAAACTGGCACATTCCGGTTGTGTCGATGTCTTCTTCGGTGTCGTGGTATCTCAGGTTGAGGTTGAATTGTGCTATGCTGATGTATGCCATGGCTCCGTCGCCGCTTTCGAGTCGGAAGTAGAATCCTTTTGAGCCTGGGAGTCCGCTGTTAATCCACGATTCGGAGTCGTTGAAGTATTCGGGACGTGTTTTGTATGCTTGATATATCTGTTGCCCTATTTCGTTGGGCAGTGGTATGCGTATGTGGTTGTTGTAGGTTGATTTCCGGCGTGTGTCGTCGTCGATGGTGCGGTCGGACAGTGTGTACCATTTGACGGTGATTGGTGGTGTCGTGGTGTCGCAGTACCGTTCGGGGTTGATGTTGGTGTAGTAGTCGGCATCGGGGTCGAGCACTTGCGTGAGTGGATATACGCTTACTTTGAATGTGGCGAGTGAGTCGCCTACGTATTCGTCGATGTATAGCAGCAGTTCGGTTGATATGACCGAGTCGCCGATTATGGAGTCGGGGAATGCGAAGTCTTCGATGCAGTGGAATTGTGCGAGGAAGTCGGATTTAATGCTGGTTCCGGTTTCGGGGTCGGTGAATTGTCCGAGGAATGAGCGGTTGGAGCGTGCGAGTACTGAGTCGCCTGCAGAGTATGATTGTGTTGTGACGTTGTAGGTCTGGCATGTGTCTTGTATGAGGTCGGCGGTTGGCATCATGTCGCTGCCTAGTGTGCCGGTGTTGTCGTCACATGCTGTGAGTGAGATGGCTAATGTGATGATTGTGGTTATGATGTGTCTTGTTTTCATCTCTGTGTGCTGTTATGCAGTATGGCTGCTGTGGTTGTGCCGCAGCCGTGTGTTGTGGTGGTTGTTGTGTTGTATGGGTGTCGCTTGGGACGGCTTTGTGTGCCTGTTATGGCATGAGTCGCTCGTAGAAGTCGCTGTATGATTTGTAATCGTCTTTGTATGGCAGCACCGGCTTGCCTGTCTCTTTTGCGTATTTTATTACGGTCTTTGGTGTTTTCTTGTCGTTTACGATTAGTCCGTCGGCATATTTCACTGCTATCATCTGCATCTCTTCAAATGTGCATGGTCCGGTGGTTATGTCGGCCACTTCGTTTTGTTTTATGTTGCGGAATGGTATGCTTGCCTGGAATGTGTCGCCGAGGTTGGTCTTGAATGACGGTGCGGTAGCTGAATATACTACTTTTGCGTCGCAGAACGATGGTTCGTCTTGGTATGCTCGTTTTATGTAGAGTGGTGCGAGCGATGTGATCCATCCGTGGCAGTGTATGATGTCGGGCACCCATCGCAGTTTCTTTACTGTTTCGAGTACTCCGCGTGCATAGAATATTGCTCGTTCGCCGTTGTCGGTATATTCGTTGCCGCTGTCGTCGGTTATGAGTCGGCGGTGTGTGAAGTAGTCGTCGTTGTCGATAAAGTAGATTTGCATTCTTGCCGATTGTATGGATGCTACCTTGATGACGAGGGTGTGGTCGGTGTCGTCTATGATTATGTTCATACCTGAAAGCCTTATCACCTCGTGCAGTTGGTTCCGGCGCTCATTGATGGTTCCCCAGTTGGGCGAGAATGTGCGTATCTCGTGGCCGAGTTCTTGTATGGCTTGCGGCATTTCGCGCCCTTTGGCGGCCAGTGCCGACTCGGGAACGAATGGTGTCATCTCTGAGGTGATGAACAGTATTTTTTTTGCTTTCATTGGTTTGTCCGTTTGGATTTTCGTCATGCAAAGTTACGAAAAAAAAGTGAAAGCGGCAAGTGTTTGGGTGTTATTTAATTTTTTTTATGTGTTGTGTATTAGGTGTTTTGTCGTTTTGCAGTTTGCAATGATTAAAATAATGGCGGACGCTAATTTCACAATCGGCGGCCGCCTGAGATAATTCTTACATTATTCTCACTTACCAAAAAGAAATTAAAATGTGCTTAAACTAAGCTGAGTGATTAGTTTGCCGGCGTTAGGTTGCCGTTGTCTTATTTTGCCAGCAGGAGCCAGGCGTCGGGATAGGTGGCGCGCAGTTTGTCGCGTGCCGATACTGCGTCGGCGCGGTTGGACGATGATGTGGCGATAACTCGGTACATGCCTGTCGCAGGGTTTTGTGCCACGATGGCGCTGTAGCCTTTGTTCTTGAGTGTGGAGCAGAGGTTGTTGGCGTAGTCGATGCTCTTGAACGATCCGCATACCACGTTGTAGGCCTGGATTGAACCTCCGCCTACTGCAGTGAGGCTCTCGGTCTGGAGGTTGGCATTGTCTTGTTCAACAACCGGTGTAACCGGCGTGACAGGTGTGACGTTCTGTACTGGTGCCACTGCTACCGGCTGCACTTGTACAGGCTCTGTAGCCTGCTGCACTTGCTCTTGTGCCTGTGCTTTCTCGTATGCTTTCTTGTAGCTGCTTTCTGATGATTTGCAGGATGCGAGTGTGAAGGCTGCCGTAACAGCCAGGGTGAGAATGAGATTTGCTTTCATTGTTTTCTGTTTGTTTTATTGGTTGTTCTTGTTTTTGAATTTCTCGATTTTATGGTTTTTTGCACCGTTGTGCGTCTTATTGCTTATTTTTGTGCCTGCCATGCCGGCCGGACTCACCTTTGGGTGGCCTCCACTCGCTCGAATTTCGAGTTGGTCATGGCTTTCTTCAGGCTCACTGCCGAGCGGAAGTTTATGTTTTTTACTTTCACCGATTGGGCTCTGATGTCGGCTGCTTTCTCTACTACCTTCGATTCGGCCGAGAGCGAGAACGTCCCGATGCCGTCGATGTTGACGTTGTAGCCGTCGAGCAGATACTTCGTTATGTTCTGAGAGAGTGCGATGATGGCTGCTGCCATGTCGGCTGTCGTGAGCGAACAACTGGATGCTATGTGCTGACACAGTGTGGGCGTGTCGATGGTCCCTTTGGTGACAACCTGCGCATAATAGCCCTTCTTGGGCTTGTTGCTTATGTTGTCTTTCATTTCGGTCAGTCTGTATCTTATACTCATCTCTGATCTCTTACTACTTTTTGTAGTCCTTATTTCGATTAGGTCTATTATTCTTACTTATATTCTCTACACCTTTTTATTTTTTCTCCTACAACTTTTTTTATTTTATTGTAGGCTTTTTATTCAAAAGGTGTAGTGCAAAGGTAGTGATTTTTTTTAATATGTTCCAAATGTTTTAATGGAAAAGTGTGGTTTTTAATGCAATTTTACTGAAGAGGGCCTGTATTCCGGTGTTTTTCACACAGTGGGGCTGTGTTCCGGGTGTTGCAGGGTGAATGGCGGGCGGCCGTATGTCTGTGGTTTTGCGAGTGCGCGCTCCCGGGCCTGCGAGTGCGCACTCTCGGACCTGCAAGTGCGTGCTCCCGGGCTTGCGAGTGCGCACTTGTTGACGTGTGCTTGTGTCTTTGGGAGTGAAAATGGCTGCAGCACCCGTCGTTTTTTCAATTATTTGTTACTGATGATGTGGCGGTGTGACCAAAAATGTGTATCTTTGCATTGCGTAATCACTTTATCAAAAAGAACGGATGGAACAACATTACTCGTCGGACTTGTTTGAACATGCGGTTGATGAATTTTCCAAGCTTCCGGGCATTGGTCGCAAGACTGCGTTGCGCATGGTCCTGCACGTGCTTCGTATGGACGTGAACAGTGTCGATGCAATGACCGGTGCCATATCGCGTCTGCGTCATGACGTGAAATACTGCCGCGTGTGTCATAACATAAGCGATGTCGATGTGTGCCAGATTTGTTCAAACCCCTTGCGCGACAGCTCCACCGTGTGTGTGGTCGAGAATATCCAGGATGTGATGGCCATCGAGGCTACCGGCCAGTATCGCGGCCTCTATCATGTGCTTGGCGGGGTCATCAGTCCGGTTGACGGTCTTGGCCCGTCCGACCTCGAGATTCAGAGTCTTGTCGATCGCGTGGGTGCGGGAGGGGTGAGCGAAGTGATTCTGGCTCTGGGCTCGACCATGGAGGGCGACACTACCAGCTTCTTCATATCGCGTAAACTGGCACGGTTCGACGGCCTGCGACTCACGATGCTGGCCCGGGGCCTCTCGGTGAACGACGAACTGCAATATACCGACGAAGTGACGTTGGGACGGAGCATAACCAACCGCGTTGAGTTTAGGGTGGAGATGTGAAGTGCTGATTTTGCTGCTCGTGCCTACACCTTATTTATATATAATAGCAAACGAAACAGAAATGGACAGGATAGTAAGAAAACTTCTGAGATACCTGATGGGCGAGTTTTGTGCCGTCTGGCTGTTGGCCATCATCACATACATGCTGGGCGAGACCGGCATCATACCAAACGGAATACTGGCCGATGCCGACAGTCACACTACAGGCGTCTATCTCAATACCGCAGTCATACTCTTCACGTTGGTGTGTGTGCCATTGTCGCTGAAACTCTTCGCACTCAATACCAGCCGTGGCCTGCGCCGCATGAACAAAGACGACGCACTGACATCCTACCACGTCTGGAGCCTCGTGAGGCTCGGTATGCTGGCACTATGCGCAGAAGCAGGACTCGTGGCATATTACCTGCTGGTCGATACCACCGGACTGCTGTGTGCCTGCATCTCGATGGTAATGACACTGCTGTGCATCCCGTCGAGAGAAAAGGTGAGGGATTTTCTCAGTGCCAACGATGAAGAACGGGCCGGAAACATATAATGACATGACATAGCAACACATGAAACTCACCGTCGTCATAGTAAACTACAAGGTTGAACATTTTCTTGTGCAGTGCCTCCACTCCGTCAGCCGGTCGATGCATGGTATCGACGGTGAGATTATCGTGGTTGACAATGCCAGCGGCGGCGGCTCGCTCGACTACGTGCGCCGCATGTTTCCCGACGTCACATACATAGAGAACACCGAAAACCTGGGCTTTGCACGTGCCAATAACATAGGCATCCGACGTGGAAGCGGCCAATACGTCATGCTGCTCAACCCCGACACCTTTATCAGCGAACAACTAATACCCAGCTGCATCAAACTGCTCGACTCCGACACGACGATAGGCGCAACCGGAGTACGAATGCTCAACCAGGACGGAACATTTGCACTCGAGTCCAGGCGAGGAGTGCCAACACCGTTCACGGCATTCTGCAAGATGAGCGGACTCAACTCTTTGTTTCCTTACAGCCATAAGCTCGGACGATACTACATGCGCTATCTCGACGAACACAGGGCCAATCCCATCGACGTAATATCCGGAGCATGTATGTTCATACGCCGCTCTGTGCTCGACGAGTGCGGACTGCTCGACGAAGACTACTTCATGTATGGCGAAGACATCGACCTCTCATACCGAATGTTGCAGACAGGACACCAAAACTACTACCTGCCCACACTCATGCTGCACTACAAGGGTGAAAGCTCAAACAAAAACACATATCATTACGTCTATATCTTCTATCAGGCCATGTATATCTTCTTCCGAAAACACTACAGCCACTACAACTGGCTGCTGTCGGTCCCAATACGCATGGCCATATACATAAAGGGAGCAAGCGAATACCTCACACGCAAACTGTGGCAACTCTTCGGCAACAAACACACAATGCACGAATACATGCAACAGAAACGCTACCTGCTGAGAGGGTCAAACCGAAATATCGAAAGGATGGCAACCTTGTGCGACCGCCATCACCTCGTCTATGACCTCTTCAATGCATCATGCACAACGGCCGATTACATCATATTCGATACTGACTCGTTCAGCTATCAGGACATACTGTCAGAAATGGAAAAGTGGGGAGCCGACGGCAGCAAACGCCCAATGATCGCCACATACTCATCGCAGATGGACTGCATTATTACCGGATTATATATCTTTGAGTAACAAACCATAGCTGCCACGGCATCATCGCCCATTCATTCCAACCCCATCGCCCATTCATTCCAACCTCATCGCCACTTCATTCCAACCTCATCACCCCACTATCTAAGCCTTATCGCCCTTACATCCATACATATGCAAAAATGCGCAAAATAGGCCGAAAAACTGCACGTGTTCGCAAACATGCATTGACCAAAATCAATAAAACCGCTAAAAACGCGATTTTTGTGCATATAAACGATTGCCAATTCGCAAAGTAGGCGTAACTTTGCAGCGTCAAAAGAGACAAGCGACAAAAAAGGCTGAGTGAGCCAATAAGAAATACAACATAAGTTTTTAGGATTATTATTTTAAGAAAAGGGGAGCGCCCCTGTAATTAAGGAACACAAAAGGTAAAAAGATTGAACAATGGAACAAGTAACAAAGATTCAGATGTTGGCTACGCTTGCATTCATTGCAACGTTCATCGGTTTGTTCCTCTATGCATTTGCAATGGTGGGCTAACCATTTGAGAATTGACCATCCCCAACCCCTCCAGACCAGAGGGGGCGGTTGTTAAGAATTGAACAATGACAGTAAATATTGTTACTGGGGAAACAGGGAGAAGCGTCTCCTACAGTATTATAACCGGTAAAAAGAAAGTAAAGTTATGGAAACAATAGTTATGTTTACCGCAGGCATTATGGTACTTGCACTTATCTTGAGCCATATTTCAATGATGAAATAACGGACAAAACACCGAAATTAGAAACATAATATATAGAAAACAGCGTTCGGCTTTGGTTGAACGCTGTTTTTTATCTATATTTGCACACCAAATTCTTTTATTTATGAAAACAAATCTAACTATTTTGTTGCTTGCGCTGTTCACAGTTTCAGCAAGCGCACAAAGCCACAGAACCGAAACCGTTTTGTCTGACGGATGGCGTTTTTCGCGTCAGGCAACTATCGAAAGCACCGGCATGGGATTCGACGATTCGGCATGGCAGCAAGTGCGAGTGCCACACGACTGGGCGATATACGGTCCGTTCGACAACAACAACGACCGCCAGACGGTGGCTATAGAGCAGAACGGGGAGCGCGAGGCAACCGAGAAAACCGGACGTACAGGTGCGTTGCCTTGGACCGGAACCGGATGGTACCGACTGAACTTTAAGGTGAACGATGCTGCCGAACGTGTCATAATCAATTTCGATGGTGCAATGTCCGAACCCGAAGTCTATATCAACGGACAGAAGGCCGGTGAGTGGAAATACGGATACAACGCATTCAACATTGATGCTACGCCGTATATAGTGAAGGAGGGCAGGGACAACTTGCTGGCAGTGCGCCTCAGCAACCTGCCCGAGAGCAGCCGGTGGTATCCTGGTGCCGGGCTTTACCGCCCTGTCACGCTTATCGAGACGGGCGGCATTGCTGTCGATAGCTGGGGACTGAATTGTGTGACGCAAAGCATAAAAGGTGCTGATGCCGCAGGAACGACGGCGACAGAGGCTGTAGTCATGGCTGATGCCCTGGTGGTGGGAGCCGGTTACGGACACATGCTTACGGCTGAGTTCGACCTGATGGATGGCAAACGTGTATTAGCCAATGCAACCGATGTGGTACGTTCGGATGGCAAGGCATACGCCACGCTCAATGTGTCGAAGGCCAGGTTGTGGTCGCCCGAGAGTCCGTCGCTCTATAACCTGAGGGTCAGGATTTATGATGATGTGCGGGGACGGCGCATCCTGCGCGACGAGGTGACACGGCGTATCGGGATACGGTCTGTCAGTATCACTGCCGAACATGGGTTCCAACTCAACGGTATAACCCGTAAAATAAAGGGTGTATGTCTGCATCACGACCTGGGCATGATTGGTGCTGCCGTAAATAAGGCGGCACTTGTGCGTCAGGTGGAACTGCTGAAGGCAATGGGGTGTGACGCCATACGCACTGCTCACAACATGCCAAGCCAGTTGCAGATGGATGTCTGCGACTCGTTG
This sequence comes from uncultured Prevotellaceae bacterium, assembly GCA_937915745.1. Lineage (GTDB taxonomy): Bacteria > Bacteroidota > Bacteroidia > Bacteroidales > Bacteroidaceae > Colivivens. The sequence continues at coordinate 11,284 of CALGGJ010000109.1, forward strand.
GGCATGATGGTCATGGCCGAATCGTTTGACATGTGGGTGTATCCTAAGTGCCGAAACGGATATTGCCGGTTTTACAACGAATGGTGGGAGCGCGACCTCACCAACCTCGTCATGGCCAACCGCCTGCATCCATCGGTTGTGATGTGGTCGGTAGGCAACGAAATCCCTGAACAGGGCGACCGTAATGGTACGCGGATGCTCACTGCAATGCAGGACCTCATGCACAGCCTTGATTCCTCACGACTCTGTACTACTGGCATGGACCGTTGGGATAATGTCATCTCATCGGGCTTTGCCGACGTCATCGACATAGTGGGGCTCAACTATCGTACACATAAATATAAAGGTGCCTACGACCGTCTGCACCAGAAATTCCTGCTTGGCAGTGAGACGGCATCTACCGTAAGCAGCCGAGGTACATACCACTTCCCTGTGGTGAGGGCCGATGGCATGCGTTATAGCGACGGGCAGTGCTCGTCATACGACCTCGAGGCATGTTCGTGGAGTAATATACCCGAAGACGACTGGGTGCTGCAAGATGATTTCGACTATGTGATAGGCGAGTTTGTGTGGACAGGATTTGATTATTTGGGAGAGCCGACACCTTACGACGACCGTATGAATGCCCGGTCAAGCTATTTTGGTATATTCGACCTGGCAGGACTGCCAAAGGACCGTTATTACCTTTATCGCAGCCGATGGAATACTCAGGCCGAGACTGTCCACCTGCTGCCACACTGGACATGGCCCGGACGTGAAGGTGAGGTCACTCCTGTGTATGTATATACCAATTATCCTACGGCCGAGCTCTTCGTCAACGGTAAGAGTCAGGGGCGTATAAGCAAGCGTCTTGATGTGAGGCAGAAGGCAGACGGCGGACGCACTACCAAGATTGACGAACCGCTTATCGACCGTTACCGCCTGCGTTGGAACGATGTGAAATATGAGCCTGGCGAGATACGTGTGGTGGTATATGATGCCAACGGAGTGAAGCGTGGTGAGGCTGCACGCCGCACTGCGGGCGAGCCGCATCATATTGAGCTCCAGCCGCAGACGCTTGATGAGTATCATCAGCCGCAGACACTGCGTGCCGACGGCGACGACATGATGTTCTTTACTGTGAGCATTGTTGACCGCGACGGTAACCTATGCCCTGAGGCCGATAACGAGGTGAGCATCAGCGTAGAGGGTGCAGCACAGTTTCGCGGCATCTGTAATGGCGATGCCACTTCGTTCGAGGTGTTCACGCATCCGAAGATGCATGTGTTCAAGGGTCAGCTGGTTGTTGGCATACAGTCGAACGGACAACGTGGCAGGATAACAGTCGGGGCTGCATCGGCTGGGCTTGATGGCACCAGCCTGAAGATAAAGGCGAAGTAACGGGGATGTAGCCATTATGGCCTGTGCCGTATGTGTGTCATCTGTACTGATGACTATGCCGTGGGTTCCGTGAGTGCGCACTCTCAAATGTTTGTATAACATGATGGGTTTGCATAAGGACACAACAAAACCGGAGGAATGCCGATGTGAAGGCATGTCCTCCGGTTTCCTATGGTTGCGGCCGTATGTCGTCTTGTCTATCTGCGCTCGAGCAGGCTCCATGCAGGTGGTTCAACTCCGAGGAAGTTTTTCACGAAGAAGTCGTACATCTTGTGGGTGCCGTAGGTTCCGCCCATTGTGTGGCGTTCGCCTGGCAGGTAGATGAATTCGAAGTCTTTGTTGTGTTTGATGAGTTGGTTTACTACCTGGAATGTTGACGACGGGTCAACATTGTCGTCGAGTTCGCCCACCACAAGCATCAGCTTGCCTTTCAGGTTGGCAATGTTTTCGGTGTTGCTGCTGGCAATATACGATTCGTCGATGGGGTATCCCATCCATTGTTCGTTCCACCATATCTTGTCCATGCGGTTGTCGTGGCATCCGCAGGCTGAGTATGCTGCCTTGTAGAAGTCGCCGTGGAAGAGCAGGGCAGCCAGTGCTTCCTGTCCGCCGGCCGAACATCCATAGATTCCGACACGGTCGAGGTCCATGTATGGATATTTTTGTGCTGCGGCCTTTATCCATAATTTGCGGTCTTCGAATCCGGCATCCTTCAGGTTTTTGTAGCATACTTGCTCAAACTCCTTGCTGCGCCATGAGGTTGACATACCGTCCATCTGTACGACGATGAATCCGAGTTCGGCCAGTTCGGCCAGGCTGCCGACGGTTGAGAAGGTCTTTGGCACGTATTGGTCGCCAGGTCCGGAATAGATGTATTCGATTACAGGATATTTCTTCGAGGGGTCGAAGTTGGATGGGCGTTGTATGATGCCCCAGATGTCGGTCTTGCCGTCACGGCCCTTGGCCACAAACACCTCTTGCCCCTGCCAGTTGGAAGCACGCAGATCGCTTATGTCGGTCTGTCCCAGTGTCTGCAGGACCTTGCCGGTCTTGCCGTCGCGCAGGACTGTGGTTGGCGGTACCTCGACTGTGGAGTATGTGTCGATGATGTACTGCTTGCCCTCGCCAAGGAAACGTGCCGAGTGGTTACCCTCGTCGGGGGTGAGGTCGATGAATCCCTTGCCGTTGAACTGCACGCGGCACAGGTGTTGGTTGTACGGGTCTTCCTTCGGATTGGTCTTAGGCAGGCCTTCGCCGTTGGCGGTGAAGTAAATGAGCTGTCGGTCTTCGTCGATATCGACTATACGGCGTACATAGAATTGCCCTTTGGTTATTTGGTTGACAACTTTGCCGGTAGCGCGGTCGTAGAGGTAGAGGTGTCCGTAGCCGTCACGCTCGCTGAACCAGATTATTTGTTTGCCGTCGAGCACGTCGCGGCGGTCCATACGGGTCCATGCAACGTATTTGTCGTCGTGCTCGTCGATAATGGCACGTACCTTGCCGGTCTCGGCATTCATTTCCAGGATACGGTAGTTTTTATGGCCGCGCTCGTTGAAGGTGAATGTGAGTGTGTGTTTATCGCGGTCCCAACGAGGGGTTGAGAGGTCGAACTGAGAGTGGAACAGTGCGTCGTCGGCCACTGTAGCCTGGCGGGTTTCGAGGTTGATGACCACCGGCACCTTGTAGTCGAGCGAATCACCAGGCTTGGCATACTCTATATTATAGTATTTAGGTTGTAGTTGGTCGGTAGGCGAGGAGTTGACGTATGTGACGTAACGCTTGATTCCTGGCTTGATTTTCACCGTAGCATAGTATTTCCCATCGCTCGAGAAACTGCCCCACGATGAGTAGTAGAACTGTTCGTTGCCGTCGGTCGTAAGTGCCGTCTCCTCCTGTGTGTCGGTGTTGCGCAGGTAGAGGTTGTTATCTTTACCATATACCTGGAGCGGTCCGCCTCCAAACCGTGCTGTGCGTCCGCGTTGGTCGTCCACCTCCGACCAACGGCGTTGCTGGCCACCTTGACCACCCCTGCCACGCATGCCTCCTGCATCCTGCTGCATCTGCTCGCCGCGAGTCAGCTGGTCGAGTGTGGTGTCGTAGGTCCAGTGGTAGCCGTAGGCATCAAATGTGATACCTTTGTTGCCGGCATCGAGGGTTGCCGGCTTGAGCGACGTGAGCGTGAGGTTGCGTGCCGTTACTTGGTGTTCGCTTTGCTGCGACAGTGCCGCAGCCAGTTTCGAGGAATCAAAAAGAGGCGCCTTAGTGTTTTTCTTAAGGTCGATGGCATAGTAGTTGTTGCCAGTCTTGGTCTGAACCGAATAAATGAGTTGCGACTGGTCGTCAGACAGTTGTACGTTGCTGTTGACAATGTTTGTGGTTTTACCTGCGTATGCACTGCGAATGCCATATGCCCGCTGATAGTCGGCCAATGTGCCTTGAGCCATAATGCTGGTGCAGACCATGCATGAGGCGATAAGAAATAGTGCTTTTTTCATGAGAAAAGTGAATTTATTATTAGTTAATATAGAACGTCTTATTATTTGATACCGACTATTTGTCAGTTGATTATGAACTCGGCATCTTCATTCGATTTGTTGCCCTTCGGTGCATCGCTGGAAACGAACATGGCCTGCACAGGCTCTTTTTTTGCAGCACTTGCAAACTCCTGGGGACTTATGCTGACAGGTTCAGCCATGAATTCAGGTACGTTGTAAGAGCGCATGAAGTACGTATAGAAGTCTGGGTCGCGCTGTGGCATCTCAAATGCCTTGTGAGCATGTCCGTTCCTGTCGAAGTAGGCAAAGTAAAGTCGCGAGTAGTTGCCGTCGTCGCGGCGCGAGATGAATACCATCCAGCGGCCATTGCTCGACCATGCATGGAAGCTCTCGGCTCGTGAACTGTTTACGTTTTCGAGTTTGCGAACCTGCATCGTTTTGAGGTCCATGATGTAGAGGTCGGCGTCGGGATGCCATACATGGAAGCATCCGAACTCGGCACGACCGAAAAGCAGGTACCTGCCGTCGGGGCTTACACGTGGGAACGTGGCACTCATGCTGTCGGCCGATGCTTCGTATATCTTTTCTGACGGGCCGAAACTGAGTGTCTGCGGGTCGAACGACTTGCGGTAGATGTCGTACTTCACTTCGCGGAATCGTTCTATCATCTCGGTTTCGTGTGCTATCGAGTCGTTGCGATACTCGAAGTGAGCCGAGCAGTAATAGAGGGTTTTGCCGTCGGGAGCCCAGGTCGGAAAACATTCAAGTTCTTCGTTCAGAGCACTTATGTCGCGCACCTCGTTCTTTTCCACGTCGTAGAGTATGATGTCGCTTTCGGTGTCCTGCACTTCAATCTTGGCATGGCTCTTGGTGTGGAACGACTGTCCGGTGTGGTTGGTGGAGTAGGCTATGAGCGACAATGTAGGGTGCCACGACGGATATACTCCGGCCGAGATGGTCGAGTCGGTCTTCAGGTTCACCTTCGTTGGTGTACCATCGTGTACTATCATGGTGCCTCCATAACCTTGGCGCATGTGGAACTGCATGTTCTGCGTGTGGTAGTTTTGGTATGAATGGCAGTTGATACACTGTCCGTCGGCCTCGCCCGAGATGATGAAGTTGTTGTATATCTCCGACTCGTCGAATGATGTAAGGTCGCGTTGGTTGATACTGAGCATCTCGTAGGCCACGTACGACGGGAAAATGAGACGATATGAGATGTACGGGTCGATGTCTTCTTCAGCCACTTTTATGGCAAACGCCTTCCATGCCGTCCATTTGCCATCGCTCAGGGTGAAGACCTCTACTTTGATGTCGCCCCCTTTCGATGCTGCAAGCATGGCTTTCCACTCGTCCTCGTCGATAATGACTTTATTGCCAGAACCATAGGTCTGCGACTGTCCGGCATAAGTGAATCGGGCTACACATTGCTCAACATTGCTGCCGATGCCGAAATTGAGAGGGGCAATATTAGGCGGTACGACTACATCGCGGTAGTCGGGGTAGATGTCGGGTTGTGATGTTTCTGTGGTGTATGTTGCAGGCAGGGACGGGTGGTGTGTACACGATGTGAGTGTGAACACTGCCAGCATTACACAGAATAGTTGTGTTTTCGTTATGTTCATATCCTTAATAAATATTGAAGTCGGTATAAAAATAATAATACCACCAGTAGGTGTCGCCATATTCGTGCCGCATTTTCTGCCCGATGTCGGTCGTCTTTATGTTTTGAGCCGACAGGGTGCTGAATATGTTTTTGAACGAGTTGTATCGTGTAGTTATGGCAGGGTCGAACGGGAAGTCGTTGAGGGTGACTGGAGATGTCTCGGTGGTGGCCAGCATCATGGCTGCTTGTTGATACAATGGAGGTATTGCCGTGTGCGGATGCTTGTTCACATAGTTATAGAAGTGGATGCAAAATGCATACTCGTCTTCTGTCCACAGTGCAGTACACATTATCAGTTCTTCCAGTTTTGGTGTATTGGCTTTTATAATATCAGAGAAGTGTGTGAGCAACCATTTCTCGGGCATACCGTCATCCATGCCGAGGTCGTTGATGTCGTCGTTGAGCAATGGCGATATCGCTTGGTATTCGGCCGATTGGTACAGGGCGTCGGCACGTGTCAGCATTGGGTCGTGCTGTTTTGCCCATCGGCGATGGAATGTCGTCTTGTGAAGCAGGGTGAGGTATTTTGCCGCGAGGTCGAATTCCTTATTCATGATGGCACAACGCACATACATCTTCAGCGTTTTTGCTTTCAAGCCATATTCCATGGCGTTTTCCATTGCCCATCGGTAGGCATAGTTCAGTTGTCCGAACTGGTAATACACCATTGCTCCGTCCTGATGGGCTATGCTCACGCTGAGGCTGTCGCCGCTGTTGGGGTGTGTGCCGCAGTTGTTGAGGATGAACATGTCGGTGAGTCTGCCTGTATGGAGCAGGGCGATGTTTTTATATACTACCATGAGGTTGGTGGGGTGTGTCGCCTTTTTTGCTTCGGCCAGTACCTTGTCCCAGTCGCTCCTGTCGATGGCTCGCATCATGCGCAGTTCGGCATGGTAGTTGCTGTCGTTGAACGTGAAGTGTCGGGCTGTGCCACAGAATATTGCCAGGGCTGCTACTGTGACGATGTTGTCTTTGATTGTTGTGGGGTGAGGAAGGTGTATGTAACGGCACAAGGGGAGCAGGACCACCGCTGCGGGTGCTATGATAAAAGGTATTTGCAGTCGTGGGTCGCTTTCGCTTGCCTTGACAAATTCGGGGAATTGTTGGCCTATTGCGAGATATGCGACTATGAATATTGCCCACGATATGTCGTGCTGCCACCGCCGGCGGATGATGATTGTTGCAATCCATGTGAGCAATGTGGCTGCAAGGAAACTCAGGCTTTGTGAGAACCAGTAGCCGGGCATTTGCAGATAGTAGAGCCAGTAGCCGATGTCGAGTATGGATATGAGCAGTGCACAGATGGGAGTCCACGCAAACAGTTGTTGGATGCCTTTGAGCCTGAATATGGAAATGAGTAGTGTGTATGTGGCTGTCCAGACTGTAACAAGCATCAGTGCGCCAAGCCATGGATAGTAGAAGAACTGTGTGAGGTAGCTTCCTGCTAAGGCCCATAGTCCTCCATGGGTGGCCAGCATGTCGGTCATAAACTGCTTCGTGCCGATGAAGACGTCGTGTTCCTGCGCTTCGTACAGATAGTCGGCGTTGAGCATAAGCATGATGTAGGCCGCGACAGGAAATACGATGTGTCGTGCATGTTCAGTGATGCGAGCCGTTATATGCTTGCTGTTGTTTGTCGGTCTATGTTGTTTGTCGGCCATTAGTCGTTTGCCTTATGATGTTTCCGAGAGTGTTTTGAACTTTCTTTCTTCGTCGTGCTTGTTGGTGGCGTTGATGTTCTTATTTCCGTGGTATATGGCGTTGGTTGCGGGTTTGAGTGCTTCGGCTGCAAACTGTCCGGCTGTGTATGGCACAGGTTCGCACATGAATTCTGGACGGTTGTACGAGTATAGCAGGTATTGGTAGTGATTTGGGTCGCGTTGTGGCAGCTCGAATGGTTTATGGCAGTGTCCGTTGGTGTCGAAGTACGCAATGTAAGGGCGTGTGTAGTTACCGTCGTCGCGTCGTGATGCGGTCATTATCCACCGTCCGTTGCTTGAGAATGATGGGTAGCTGTCCGACCGTTCGCTGTTGATTTCTGCGAGTGGTTGAGCAAGGTGTGTGTCGAGGTCCATGATGTATATGTCGGATTCAGGATGCCATACATGGAAGCATCCCCATGGCCCGAGGGCGAATATCATGTATCGGCCGTCGGGCGAGATGCGTGGCAGTGTGGCACTTTTACCGATGGCTGCTGCATCGACAATGAGTGTGCGTGGCCCGAATTGCCGTGTCTGCGGATTGAATGTCTTTGCGTAGATGTTGTATTTTATGTCTTTATAGTGTGTGATGAAGTGGTCTTCTACAATGCTGTCGGCTTGGTGTTTGAAGTGTGCAGAGCAGTAGTAGAGTGTGTGCCCGTCGGCCGACCATGCCGGAAACACTTCGAGTTCGTTGGAGTCGTTGGCCACGGTGCTGATGTCGTTGCGGTCGATGTCGTAGATGATGATGTCGCTTTGGGTGTCTTGCACTTCTATCTTGGATATGTCTTTAGTGTGGAATGTCTGTCCGGTGTGGTTGGTCGAGAATGCCACGAGGTTGAGTGTGGGATGCCACGATGGATATACGCCTGCTGATATGGTCGAGTCGGTCTTTGTGTTTATTTTCTTTATGTTGCCTCCATCTACTATTATTGTTCCGGCATGGTTGTGACGCATGTGGAAGAGCATGTGGTCGGTGTGGTAGTTTTGGTATGAATGGCAGTTGACACACTGTCCGGCTTGTTTGGTGGTTAGTGCCTGGTTGTCGTAGAATATGGTTTCGTCGTATGTTGCAAGGTTGCGTTGTGCCAGCATCATGTGGCTGTATGCCACGTATGACGGCGGGATAAGCCGGTAGGATATATAGGGGTCGATGTCGTCGGTGGCAATATTGATGGCGAATGGTTGGTATGACTTCCATCGTTGTCCTTCCTCGACGAATACTTCCACTTTGATGCTGCCACCTCGTGCCGCTTTTGTGAGTGCCGCCCATTCGTTGGCGTCAATCTCGACGTTCATGTTGTTGCCGTAGGTATATGATATGTCGTGTGCCGACAGTCGTACGGCTGTTTGCCGGCCTACTTCATGCACAGTGAAGTTTGGTGGACAGATGTTGGGCGGCATGGTGACGTCGGTGTAGTCGGGCATGATGCGTGGAGGGCGTGCCTCGGTGTCGTATTCTTGTGGCACGGTGGGTCGTCCGCAGCCTGCCATCAGCATGACTGCAATGATTAGCGTCGTTATGTGTGGCGAGTTGATGTGTCTCATGGTTTAATACGAGTTGATGCCTCGGCAGAAGAAGTAGAACCACCAGAAGGTGTCGCCATAGCTTGGCTTCATTATTTGTCCCACTTCCTCTACGCTCTTGCCTTGTCCGATGAGGGTTTGTGATATTTGGTTGAATGAGGCGTAGCGTTGGCGTATTTTCACGTCGTCGAACGGCATACCGCTTATATCAACTTCGTGTTCCAGGTTGCCATACAGGTATGCTGCTTCTTGGTAGTGTATTGGCATTGGCTCGTTGGGGTGCAGGTGGGCATATAGGAAGAACCTTGGCCAGAACAGTGATATGTCTTTGCTTTGCAGGGCATATATCAGCGTGGTTTCTTGCAGCAGGCGGCTGTCTTTGTTCATGGTTTGCGAGAAGTATTGCAGCAGGTACATCTCTACAAGCCCTTCGTCGCCGTCGAGCATCGAACGGAAGTGTGCGTAGTATTCGCGTTGGTTGTCAAACTCTCCGCTTTGTGCTATGAGGGCTGTGTCGGCCAGCATGGGTTCGTAGTGGCTGGCCCATGTGTGGTGATATATGGTTTTTTTCAGTATGTTGACGTATTTGGATGCAAGGTCCGTTTCGCCTGCGACGAGGGCGCAGCGTGTCAGCACTTTATAGATGTCGGGGGTGAATCCTGTTTCAACTCCGTTTTCTATACACCATCGTGTGGCAAAGTTGAGTCGGGCATAGTAATAATATATGAGCGGAGCGTTGGTCTGTACCATGCGTACGGCGAGGGAGTCGTAGGTATAAGGCGGTATGCTCTTGTTGTCGTACTTGAACATGTAGTTGCCTATGTTGCCTTGGTATGTGAGTGCCACGTTTTTGAGCATCACTATTTCGCGTGTGGGGGCTGTGGGATTGTTGTGTGCTTCTTGCAGTACATCGGCCCACCGGCCTTCGTCGGCTGCACGATACATGCGCATCTCGGTATGGAAGTTGGTGTTGTCGAAGTCGGTCCACAGGGTGGCCGATATGATGGCCGCAAGGGTAACGGTGCTGCCGATGGACGCTACGAGCCGTGTCTTTGTAATCAGCTGTTTGTGCTCGGACAGACGTTTTGCTATTGCCATGATGACGAGCAGGCACAGGATTATGATGAATGGCAGCATCGGTTTCCACGATATGTATTTATCGATTTGGAACATGGGAAATCCTACTCGCCACGCATCTTCGATGCGCATCTGTGTGTAGTATTGGTACGACAGTATAGGCACGGCTGCAATGCCGGCTGCTGCCGCAATGAGGCTGGCTCCGCGTGTGTGTGCCATGATGGCCATGATGGTCACGGCGAGCAGGGCCCACCAGCCGGTGGCTATGTATCCTACTGCCGACCATAAGAGCAACCACACTATGCCGACCCAGCGTGGTGCGGCGAGCGAGAGGCGTGTGTGGATGGCAATGGCTGCGACACTGAACAGAAGGCCGAGCGACGAGACGAACCAGTATCCCGGCATCTTGATGTAGTAGAGCCAATAGCCGATGCATGTTTCGCTGCAAAGCATCAGGGCAACAGGCAGCAGAGCCAGCCACATCCATTGGCGTGACAGGCGGAATGCGCGGATGGTGAGTACGTAGGTGGCTGCCCAAATGGCGATGAGCATACTACTGCCGAGTGCGGGGTGGTGGAAGAACTGGGTGAGCAGACAGCCCAGCCAGGTAATCAGACCGCCGGGCTTCACCATCGTCATGTCGAAAAACGAGCGGTCGGCAATCCACAGGGTATGCTCAGAGGCTGTATATAGGTAGTCGGAATTGCGCGCTATGAGCATGTAGGCTGCCCACAGGGCAAACAGGATGAAAGACAATGTGGGGAGACTTGCGTCAATCCACCGGCCATGGTTGTGGGTGGATGGTGCCGATGCAGGGTGGGGGGCAGCCTGGGGCTTTGCAGGAGCCTCGTGTGCAGGCTTGGTATTGTGCCTGTATTTGTTCTTTGCCATGTAAGTATGTAGTTCGGTTCGGTTATAATGTGCAAAGATACAAAAAAGCAACGAATCGGAAAAACGCAAAATGAAAAGTTGACGTATATTATAATAAATAAGGTGTTGCGACGTCTGTTTTTCACTTTTCACTTTTCAAAAGTCTTGTCGTTTACGCTGTTGCCATCGGCCGATTTGGGTTTAACTCAAATCGGTCATTAGCGTTTTGATGATTTTAAGTATATTTTTGAGCAGGTTTTTTGCGGCATTGAAGGAGTAATGGGGTTCCCCAAAAACACACGGATTGTCACGACGTAGTCGTGACTGAAAGGCCGTGAAAATG
>CALGGJ010000110.1 GCA_937915745.1 uncultured Prevotellaceae bacterium
TTTCCCTGAGTCGCAGGATGATGATTCAGCAAGGCGGTATGCTCGACCTTGCCGAGAAGCCTCTATCCGGATGCCGTGCCGGATTCCTCCTCGCCATCCAGGGGGCGAACATGTAAAGCGGAAATGCGATTTTTGTCCTCTGTTTTGGGTTTCCAGACAAAATAATCACGACTGCGGCATACTGCATATCATTGTTTTTCGTAAATTTGCATGACAAACCGACACACTGAATCACCAATCACACAAACAACCGGAAAATGAGAGAAGCAAATATCGACATATTCGAACTGACATCCATGAGTTCGGACACACTGAGGGGTATCTCCATCGATGCCGGCAGCAATTATATAGCACTGCAGACCAAGCCCACCTCCATCACCCTGGGTTATCGGGCAGCCGAACGCATCATGACCGTGGCCCGGCAGACCGATGCCGGCATTCTCTATGCCGACCACTATGCAGTGAGGGGTGGCGAAACGACCAAGGCCCCGGTCATCGACTATCAGCCCGGCAGCCTGCGCAACGACTTCGACTTTGGGTCGCTGCTCGTGGTGAAGTCGGCACTACTGAAAGCATGGGCCGAGACCTACAAGCACAACCACTGGCACGCTGCCGCCCTCTACGAATTCATACTGTATGTCAGCCGCCAGGGGGCACCCATAAACCACATTCCAGAATATCTCTACACCGAGGAGGAACGCGACCTGAGGCTCAGTGGCGAGAAACAATTCGACTATGTCGATCCGCGCAACCGCGACGTACAGATAGAGATGGAACAAGTGTCTATCGACCACCTGAAGCAGATAGGTGCATACATCGACTCCACGACACTGACCGACATCAACCCATACAGCGGACAGTTTGACATCGAGGCATCGGTCATCATACCGGTGCGTAACCGTGAACGGACCATCGGAGATGCCATACGCTCGGCCCTGAGCCAACAGACCGACTTCGGATTCAACGTCATCATAGTTGACAATCACTCAACCGACGGCACCACAGCCATCATTGCCGACATAGCCTGCACCGACACACGAGTGGTACACATCATTCCACAGCAAACCGACCTGGGCATAGGCGGCTGCTGGGACCTTGCCGTAAACGACCGACACTGCGGCCGCTATGCCGTGCAGCTCGACTCCGACGACCTCTACTCATCGGCACACACACTGCAGGCTGTGGTAGATAAGTTCCGCGACGAGTGCTGCGCTATGGTCATAGGGTCGTATCGCATGTGCGACTTCCAGCTGCAGACACTGCCTCCCGGCATAATAGACCACCGCGAGTGGACGGCCGAAAACGGCATGAACAACGCCCTGCGCATCAACGGACTTGGTGCACCACGTGCCTTCTACACACCATTGCTGCGAACTATGGGAGTACCCAACACCAGTTATGGCGAAGATTATGCCCTCGGACTCACCTTCTCGCGCCAATACAAGATAGGACGCATCTACGACGAACTCTACCTCTGCCGCAGGTGGGAGGGCAACTCTGATGCAGCACTGTCGGCCGAACGCGTGAATGCCAACAACCACTACAAAGACTGGCTGCGCACCAACGAGATAAAGGCACGCCAGCAACTCAACCGATACTGGCACCATCATGCCACACAAGCCGATGCCGACCACCTGTTTGAAGAGCAGATGCAGTCGTGGCCGGAAACCGCCAAGCGATACGAACAACTAAAAGACGTGGAGACACGCACACTAACAGTAGAAGGGCAGACCGTCACACTTCAACACAACCCCGCGCGCATGGTATCGACCGGAGCATCAATACAAACCGCCGACATCAGCAGGCGACCATGCTTCCTCTGCAGCTACAACCGCCCCCACCAACAACAGGGCATAGCCCTCAACAACCGTTTCCAACTATTGGTGAACCCGTTCCCGATACTGCCACGACACTACACACTGCCGCTGCGACAACACCAGCCACAACAAATCGCACCATACATCGACGATATGACAGACTTTGCAATGCGGCTTACCGACCTCTTCATCTTCTACAACGGAGCACACTGCGGAGCCTCGGCACCCGACCACATGCACTTCCAGGCCGCACCGCAAAGCACGATGCCACACACGTTCCTGAGCCACCACTATACACTGCAAGCCTATACGGCCGACGAAATGCACAAAAAGTTTATCGACATATATCAGACCCTGCCTGTTCCGGCAGGAGAACTCGAACCACGCATCAACGTGCTGATGTGGGCCGGAGGCGGCAAAGTAAATGCAGTCATCATACCACGCAGGCAGCACCGACCCGACTGCTACAACAACACCCTCGCAGGACGGCTCATCAGCCCCGGAGCACTCGATATGGCCGGACTTATCATCACACCGCGCCACGAAGACTTCGCCCACATCACTGCGGACGAAATTGCCCGTATAATAAGACAATGTGGAGACTGTGAACAACAATAACGTACAGACTGTGAGCAATAAAGATGTAACAGTTGGCATCATGTCGGCCAAAGAGATCACGACCAGTGAGGGCGTCGTGTCGTGGCACGAAGGGCAGATATTGTTCGACGGCCGGCTCTACGACCGCCTCGACTTCACACCGTTCCTCTCCAAGCCACGTCAATTCACCCTGCACAACGTAGTCATAGGCAAACAGTTCCACTGGCAACGATGCCAGGCGCAGACATTCAGCGGGCAACTGCACATCATAGTCGAAGGCGAAAACATCACCGCAGTCAACACACTGCCCATCGAAGACTACCTGACGAGCGTCATATCGTCGGAAATGCGAGCCACATCTTCACTTCAATTCCTCAAGGCACATGCCATCATCGCCCGCAGCTGGCTCCTCGCACAGCGCCGGCTGCCCGAGCCACCACACACCAACTACGATGTGTGTGCCGACGACCACTGCCAACGCTATCAAGGCATCACAATGCAGACAAACCCACATGTAGTGCAGGCAGTGGACGAAACCCGTGGCCTGGTGCTCACCCACAAAGGCCGGATATGCGACACACGCTATTCCAAATGCTGCGGCGGACACACCGAACTCTTCTCAACCTGCTGGGATGAACACGAGCCACACCCCTATCTGCAATCAGTGGCCTGCCCCTACTGCAATACCACCGATGCAAGCATACTACGCCAGGTACTGAACGACTACGACCAAGAAACACACGACTTCTACCACTGGCACACCCTTTACACCACCGACGAACTCTCCATACTCGTCTGCCGTAAGCTGGGCATCGACATCGGAACAATAAAAGACATGAAAGCACTGAGCCGCGGACCCTCCGGACGTATCAGCCAACTGCTCATCACCGGCAGCAAACGACAGGTTACAATAGGTAAAGAACTCAACATACGCAAGGCCCTATCGCCTACACACCTCTACTCATCGGCATTCAGCATACACCCCACCGACACAGGATTCGACATCGACGGACACGGATGGGGACATGGTGTGGGACTGTGCCAGATAGGAGCAGCGGTGATGGGACACCAAGGAGCCGACTATCGGACCATACTCCATCACTATTACAAAGACACAGAAATAACCAAACTATATGAATGACAAGCAAACATCCATCAACCGACAAGAGAACAAGAAACAAGGATATTGGTGGATACCGACGCTCTATCTGGGCGAGGCACTTCCGTTTTCGGCCGTAATGCTCATATCGGTAATCATGTTTAAGGAATTCGGACTGACCGACGGAGAAATAACCGTCTATACCGGCTGGCTTGGCCTGCCATGGGTAATAAAGCCACTGTGGAGTCCTCTTATCGACAACCTACACACCAAACGCTGGTGGATACTCACCATGCAGTTCACCATGGGTGTAGCATTGGCACTCGTCAGCTTCACCCTACCCTCACCGCTATGGCTGCAGAGTTCGCTGGCACTGTTCATGATTATAGCATTTGCAAGCGCTACACACGACATCTCGGCCGACGGCTTCTACATCATAGGTCTGCCACCACGCCAACAAGAGCTCTACGTAGGTGTGCGCAATACATTCTACCGTATAGGCATGGTAGTCGGTCAAGGCGGACTCGTCATGCTGTGCGGATGGTTGCAAACGGATGCCGGCATGTCGCGCCAGCTGAGCTGGGGAGTAATCTTTATTATCTTAGGACTGCTCATGGCCTTGCTGGCCACCTACCATCTGTTCACACTGCCACTGGTGGAGACATCACGTCACGACAAATTCCGGCTGAAGCAGCAGGCCCTTGAATTCTGGGAGACACTGAAAGTATTCGGCACCAAGCCACACCTCGTCACGGCACTACTCTTCATCCTTCTGTTCCGTCTGCCCGAAGGACTGCTCACCAAGATTGTGCCCCTGTTCCTCACTCGCTCTGCAGAAGAAGGCGGACTGGCCTTGAGCAACGAGCACTTCGGTCTCATCTATGGCACGTTAGGTGTGGTCGGACTGCTTCTTGGAGGCATCGTCGGCGGATGGGCCGTGTCGCGATGGGGGCTGAAACGATGCCTGTGGCCGCTTGTACTCTGCATCACCCTGCCCGACATCGTGTATGTATATCTCAGCTATTTACCCACCGACAACCTGTGGACCATAGGCACATGCGTATGCATCGAGCAACTGGGATATGGTCTCGGTTTTGCCGCCTATACACTCTACCTCGTTACCTTCTCGCGGGGCGAGCGGTCAACGGCCGTATTCTCCATCTGCACCGCCGGACAATACCTCGGTGGTGTCATGTTGCCGGGCATGGTGTCGGGACTCATTTCCCAAAACACCGGATACCCCACATTCTTCGTCATCGTCATGATTCTGTGTCTCGTCACCTTTGCTGTGACTGCAATGGTGAAGATTGATGGCGAAAACTGAAGTTCCCGGCCCCATTTTTAACCCCATTCTTCTTCCGCGCCATGGGAGATGCACACGAAGACAGTACAAAGGTGGTGTGTTGTATGGCTACAAAAGCGATGCATCGCAGTGGTTGCTGCGGTGCATCGGCTGTCCTGACCCAAATCGGTCATCAGGGATAAAGTTATAGTCAGGGTTAGGGGTTCCCCTATCTTTATCGTGCAGTAATACTTTCAGATTAGAGTCCGAGCTTTCCCTTCACATCGCTCACACCCTTGTCTATTGCGTCGTTAGCCTTCTGCTTGGCGTCATCTACAGCTTGTGTGGCAGCGCCTTCTGCAGCGGCCTTTGTGTCTTCAACGGCCTGCTTACCGGCTTCAACAGCCTCGTTGGCTGCATCCTTGGCTGCATTTACAGCCTCGTTGGCTGTCTCTACAGCTGCTGCCGGCAGGGCTGCGACTTTGCTCACAACCTCTTGCACTGCACTTTGTGCCACGATTGCGAGTTCAGGGTTCAGTTCTTCAATCTTTGCTTTGTTTGACTCTACAAACTCTTGCAGCTTAGCCGTCCATTGCTGGGCCAGTTCGTTCTTGCCGTCGGCTATAAGGGCTGCAATTTTTGCCTTGATGGCTTCGATAGTTGCCTGCACGGCATCACTGTCTTCCGCCTCAAGTCCTGCCTCGAGTTCATCGAGATTGTCGGCCAGTTCCTGATCTATGGCCTCCACTTCGGCTCCGTCGGCTGTATCGGCATTGCTGCCACTGCCCGAACAAGCACTGAATGCGACAGCTGCAACAGCCATCAGCGTAACAAACATTTTCTTCATACTTTCTTTGTTTTTAATTGGTTAATACTGAATGTTGATGAATGATTTTATATGCAAATCGTATTGCTATTCCGACCGCAAATATACGAAGTTTTTGTTGCTCAGCAATAGTTTTATAAAAAAAGTGATGGTATATGTATCTATTTTCTTTGCTGTTTGGAGAATAATGCTTATCTTTGAAGCGTAATTCCAGATCGATGACCAACAAAAACAAGCAATAACTATCATTTATGAAACATTCATTCATCATTGCAGCCATGCTGATGGCTGGTACATGCGTTGCCGATGCGCAAGTAGTAATCAACATCGACGCCACCCAACGTGGGCCTATGATTAGTCCCACGCACTATGGAATATTCTACGAAGACATCAACCACGCAGCCGACGGCGGACTGTATGCCGAACTGATTCGCAACCGCTCGTTCGAAGACGACACCATGCTCTCGGGGCGCGGCATGAACCGCCGCCGCAATCAGGACACGCAGGACGACGTGACACAAGACACACGCATCACTGCATGGCACACAAACGGCGACATAAAACTATCGCTGACACAAGCCAACCTGCTCAACGACGTGCAACACAACGCTCTGAACGTGAAAGTTGACAAAAGCGGCGGCAGGATAATCAACGAGGGATTCTGGGGCATCAATGCCGTGAAGGGCCGCAAGTATAAGTTATCGTTCTGGGCAAAGAGCGACGCCGGCTACTCAAGCGATATCACCTTCCAGCTGATAAAAGAGAACACACAACCGGTAGCAGCAACCACACTGAAACTGAAACTGGGCAAAACATGGAAAAAATACACTGCCGAATTCACATCCGACGCCGACGACCCGAAGGCTCAGTTCGTTATGATACCGACCAAAACCGGTGAATTCCAGATAGATGTAGTGAGCCTCTTCCCTCCTACATTCAAAGACCGCGACAACGGTATGCGCCCCGACCTGGCACAGATGCTGGCCGACATGCACCCACGTTTCATGCGCTTCCCCGGCGGATGCTTCGTCGAGGGACAACAAAGTCCCGACAATGCCTTCCGCTGGAAACGCACCATCGGACCAATCGAACAGCGTGAAGGACATGCCAACGTCAACTGGGGCTACCGCACAAGCGACGGCATCGGATTTCATGAGTTCCTGCAACTGAGCGAAGACCTCGGAGCAAAACCTCTGTTTGTAGTCAATGTAGGTATTTGGCACGGAGGATGCACACCTTACGACCAGATTGGCGAATGGATAGACGAATGCCTCGATGCACTGGAATATGCCAACGGCGACATCAACACAAAATATGGCAAGATGCGTGCCGACAACGGACACCCCGAGCCGTTCCACCTCGAATACATCGAAATTGGCAACGAAAACTACAACTTCAACATGCAGAACAACTCCGACCAAAGCGACCACTACCCGGAGCGATACATACAGTTCTATCGTGCCATCAAGGAGAAATACCCATACGTACACTGCATAGGAAACGTCGAATCGTGGTCAACCGACTACCCGTCGTGGCGCAACGACTACCCAGTAGAGATGGTCGATGAACACTACTATCGCAACCCTAAGTGGTTTGCCGACCGCTTCAACAAATACGACACCTACGACCGCTCAAAATACAAGGTATATGTAGGCGAATATGCCGTGACAAGCAACTTCGGTGAAATCGGGAACCTAAACGCCGCACTGGGCGAAGCCGTATATATGATGGGTATGGAAAACAACTCCGACGTGGTGGTGATGAACTCGTACGCACCAATCTTCGTGAACGAAAACGATGCACGCTGGCGTCCCGACATGATACGATTCAACTCGTCGCAGGTGATGGGAACTCCGTCGTACTACGTACAGCAACTCTTCCCCAACAACATTGGCACACAAGTGCTCAAGACCGACTGGACATGGAGACTCACCCTGCCGCAGTCGGCACAGGAGGAAGAAGCACGTCCAGTGCAGGTGGGACTTGCCACATGGGGCACCAATGCAACATATCGCAACATGTCGCTCACCGTCGATGGCAAGGCTGTTGACATAAGCGACTATGCTAAATGGCAGAAGGGTGCAGGACAATGGACAACATCGCCTACAGAGATAAGCCAGACCAGCTCTCAGCAACCGGCCATGATAGTGGCACCTGCCACCATCGAGGCAGGAAAGAAATACACCTTCAAGGCACAAGCCAAGAAAGACAGCGGCTCAGAGGGATTCCTCGTAATGTTCGGCTACCACGACGCACGAAACTATCAGTGGTACAATATCGGCGGATGGTCGAACGCACAGAGCAATGTGGAGCAAGCCATCGGCGGCAGCCGTGTACAACTTGGGCGCGACCGCCGCTTCCAGGTAGAAACCGGACGCTGGTACGACCTGCAAGTAGATATCGACGGTGACAGCATCCACTGCTACATCGACGGACGCCTCGACTTCGCTTGCAAGACACAGAAAGGCGGTGCCATGGAAGGCGTCTTTGCATCGACCACCATCGACGACAAAGAAAAGATGATGTATGTGAAGGTAGTGAACATAGGCGAAGGCTATGCCGATGGTACCGTCAACCTCAAGAACTGCACCGTAGATACCAGCCGCGACGATGCCCTGCGGCTCATACGTCTCTTCTCGGAGAACGGGACCGACGAAAACACTATTCAGAACCCACGCAAGATATATCCGAGCGAAGGACGCATCAAGGCCGAAACACCCTCTCAGGTACTCTTCCAGGTGCCAGCATATTCTGTCAACATTCTGAAGATAAGGATAAAATAGACAATTCGTACACTTGCATGAATAGACAAACAGGAGTTGAGCGATGTATCATCGTTCAACTCCTGTTTAACCCAAATCGGTCATTAGACTGTTTCGCGCTTTGAAAACTTTGGATTTCATCCGACCTTTTCTTTGCCTCGGCATAGCCCAAGCAAGCTTGGTCTCTGCTCTCGGCTTATCGAAAACGTTCGAATAAATTCAGACGTTTCCTCGCCAAGGCAAAATGCAAGCACTTTGCTCTTCTGGCTTAACGAAAACGTTGGAAACCTAAACCAATCATATATAGTACGTAAACAGGAATAAACATGAATCTATTAAATGTCACAACCATGAAACACTTAATTATCTCATTGCTGGCGACGCTGTTCCTCCCTTCCGGACTTTGTGCACAAGTAGGATTCGGAACCTCACAGCTGTTCAACGACTCGTGGCTGTTCTCGCTCACCGACGAGGCAGGCTACAAAGAGACAGCGTATAAAGACACCGGGTGGCGGCAACTCCGCCTGCCTCACGACTGGTCGGTGGAGGGTACTCCATCGCGACAACTGGCATCGTGTACAGGCTTTCTGCCTGGTGGCATAGGCTGGTACCGCAAGCATTTCGACTCGTCGCTCAAGACGGGCGACAAACTGTACATCCACTTCGAAGGTGTGTATAATCGCAGTGAAGTATATCTCAACGGACAGCTGCTTGGTCGTCGGCCCAACGGTTACATTTCGTTCATGTATGACCTTACGCCATACTTGCAGAAGGGTGACAACGTGCTGGCGGTGCGTGTAGATCACAGCAAGTATGCCGACTCGCGATGGTACACCGGCAGTGGCATCTACCGCAATGTGTGGATGGTCAATGCACCCGAGACACATCTCGCCCAATGGGGTGTGAGCTACGAAGCGAAGAACATTAACAGGCAGGGTGCCGACCTTGATGTGAATGTTGAAATCGACAGGGGGAAGGCAACTGGTCTGAGCGTCAAGACAACACTTGTCGATGGTGACGGCAATCAGGTAGCTACAGCAACTGCCGACAAAGTAACAACGGCGACAGCCCAATGTAGCATGAAGATTTCGTCGCCACACTTGTGGAGCACTGATACACCTTATTTGTACACCCTTAAGGTAGAACTTCTGTCGGCAGGTAAGGTTGTCGATAAGTCCGAAAGCCGCATAGGCCTTCGCTCGCTTCGATTCGACCCCGACCATGGTTTTTACCTCAACGGCCATCAGATGAAGGTGAAGGGTGTGTGCATACACCACGATGCCGGAGTGCTTGGTGCAGCCGTACCTCGCGAGGTGTGGAAGCGTCGGTTTGTATCGCTCAAGCAGATGGGTGTGAACGGCATACGCATGAGCCACAACGTGCAAGCCCCCGATGTGTATGAGCTGGCCGACGAGATGGGATTCCTCATCATGGACGAGGGCAGCGACGAGTGGGAATTTCCGAAGCGCAAATGGATTGAGGGTTGGAACCGGGGCACACCTGGCTATGAGGGCACAGCCGACTTTTTCGAAGAGTGGATTGACCGCGATATAGCCGACATGGTGCGTCGCGACCGCCTGCATCCGAGCATATTCCTCTGGAGCGTAGGCAACGAGGTTGACTATCCCAACGACCCATACTCCCACCCTGTGCTCGATGGTGGCAACGCTGCTATCAGTCAGCCTATGTACGGCGGCTATAAGAAAGATGCACCTAACGCTGAGCGTATTGGCATCATTGCCAAACGTCTGGCAAAGATTATACGCAGCCTCGACCCTTCGCGACCTGTGACCGGAGCCATGGCAGGAGTGGTGATGAGCAATCAGACAGAATACCCCGAAGCGGTGGATGTGTGTGGCTACAACTATACCGAAAGCCGGTACCTGGAAGACCATAAGGCCTACCCTAAACGCATCATCTATGGCAGCGAGACAAGTACCAACCTGGCTGCATGGAAGGCGGTGAGGGACAACGAGCATATCTTCGGACATTTCGTGTGGACTGGATATGAGTATCTGGGCGAGTCGGGAGCATGGCCATCGCGCGGACTTGGAACGGGCCTTATCGACTTTGCCGGATTCCTCAAGCCGCGAGGCTGGTTCTTCGCATCGCTGTGGCGCACCGACCCCATGGTATATGCCGGCACACAAGCCATACGTGCAAACAACTTCGGTGGCAACAACAACCGTGGCGGTCGCGTGAACCTATCGACCGATGCGTGGGATTCGTGGAACTATCAGGATGGGCAGACGGTGCGCGTGCTTTGCTACACCAACCAACCGTTTGCACAAGTGAAACTCAACGGCAAGGAAGTGGGAGAAAAGAAAGAACGCGACGACCAAAGCGGCATCATCTACTGGGACATACCTTACGAGGCAGGCACCCTCATGGTAGAGGGTCTTGACGCCTCGGGCAAAGTGACGGCCACATACGATATTGCCACCTACGGCCAGGCTTCGGGACTGATACTTACACCTCAGTCCGACATCTCGGCACCACAGGCAGGCAAACCCGAAGTGTGTCACCTTCTGATCGAAATAGCCGACCCCGACGGCCACCGTGTGCTCACTGCCCGCAACGACGTGAGCATCGAAGTACTGAGTGGCGGGCAACTGCTCGGCCTCGAAAATGCCAACAACTCTGACATGACAGCACCTAAAGCTACACACCGCAATGCCAACCGAGGACGTCTGCTGGCATACATCGAGCGCAGCAGCCACGGCTCGAAGCTGAGAGTAAAGGTGAGCGCAGCCGACCTGCCGACGAAGGAAATAGAATTCTGAACAGCGGCCGACACCCCGGCCACGACTGCGCACCCTCGGGCATGAGAGTGCGCAGTCAACGTGTCAAGAGTGCGCAGTCAAAGCATCGAGACCGCGCACTCGCAGGCACCATGCGCGGGCAATCACGCCATCAAGACAAACATGCAGAGGAAAAGTCTCTACCAAGACCTAAATCGGCATGAAACACACAAAAAGACCTCAAAACATTTGGCCGAATGCGAGAAATGACGTATATTTGCACCCACAAAACATAGCGGGGATTAAGGATTGATTGGGATACTCATCAATAAAATCTGAAAAACCGAGAACGTTCCGTGTTTCAATGGCGGGCCACACCCCGGAAGGGGTAACTCCTCGAGTCGGTGGATTACAAAGACTCACGGGCACTCAAATCTTGTTCATTCGGAGTTTCATCACATCTCCTCCCCGCTTTTTTTATATCAAGTACAGACCATATAGGGGTTTCCCTATTTCCTTTTAGGGCTTTTGCCTACATACTGTAAAAAAAAATTCCGAACTTTGCAGCGTGAAAGCAGAAATGCCGACACTACCAACCACATAGCATCAAACTCTTAAACACAGCAACAAGGTATGAACAAGAAGTTATTATTTACATTAGGACTTGCACTGACAGCCGTCGTGACAGTGCATGCACAAGATGACGATGACCTCTACTTCACTCCTTCGAAGAAGCAGAGCAACAACATGTCAGCCAGCATCGAGAGCGTGACACCAATCTCACGTCCCACCCTCGAAGTATATAGCAACAACAACCGCACTGCCGACGAATACAACCGCCGATACTCAAACTATGCGGGCAGTTGGCAGACAGGTGGCGGCGAAGAGGTGGATAGCCTCACCGCCATGATTGACAGCCTCGAAGCCGAAATAGAAATACTGAGACAAGGCGGATACGACGTCTATGACCCAGAGCTCGACTATACATACTCGCGTCGCATACTGCGGTTTCACAGTCCACGACTCGGATTAGTCATCAGCAGCCCGTACTATTGGGACCTCGTATATGACTACGGAGTCTATGACTATCTCTACGACCCATTCTACAACGCACTCTACGACCCATTCTATTGGGACTTCGGATGGCGCTACGGATGGAGTTGGGGCCCTTGGGACTCATGGTACGGTCCGATGTACGGATGGTATGCACCACAGCCTTACGACTACTGGGGCATCGGTCCGATGTGGCATCCAGGCATCGCAGGCAGCGGAGTACCAGCCTCAGGCAGTTATCATAAATCGTGGAACCGCGGCACATTCAACCAAAACCGCTACAGCCAGGCCACTACAGTGCGCACCAGCGCATTAGCAGCCACAGGCAGCCGTTCGGGCAACACCCTGCAAGCATCTACGGCAACCCGCACCAGTGCGGCACAGTCGCTCGCAACACGTACACGTGCCGCCAACACCAACACCGCAACCGGGCGCACCAGCAGCACACGCACATCGGCCATACGTACACAGGCAACCAACAACACAGCCACAACCAACCGGCAGGCAGCTACACGCACACAGGCCACAACCAACACTGCCACCCGAACCGCCACTACCACCACGGCCAACACAGCCACACGAACCACCACTACCACCACAGCCAACACAGCCACACGGACATCGGCTGCAGCATCGAGCAGTGCCACACGCACCACATCGACACCAAGCTACAGCAGTAGCAGTGGCAGCA
The DNA here is from genome assembly GCA_937915745.1 of uncultured Prevotellaceae bacterium. GTDB lineage: Bacteria > Bacteroidota > Bacteroidia > Bacteroidales > Bacteroidaceae > Colivivens. The sequence continues at coordinate 12,869 of CALGGJ010000110.1, forward strand.
GCATATCAAGCAGCTCATCGTCGAGCTTCGGAGGAAGCGGCGGCAGTGCAACTCGCAGCAGCAGTAGCGGAAGACGATAGCAGCCATATTATAGGATTGACATCTGTAGAATGGAAAATGGGAATTGCATACTGATTATTAAAACAACAAATAAAGCTATGAACGCAATGAGACTCACAATACTTGCATCAGCACTCCTCGTGACCGGTGCAGCCATGGCACAAGACTCTTACGACGCTGCCGAACTTGCCGCCAAAGACCTCAACGGAACCGCACGCTACGTAGGAATGGGCGGAGCCCTCGGAGCCCTCGGAGGCGATGTATCAGTGATGGGTACCAACCCAGCCGGAACGGCCTTGTTCCGCAAGACCTACGCCACCGTCACCATGAGCGGTGTATTCGGACCGAAAGGACAGCTGGGACACGACGGCTCACGCATGTCGATTGACAATACAGGAATCATAATAGCCATGCCGACCGAGGACGCAGGCTCCATGAAATACCTGAACTTCGGTATCAACTACAGCAAGTCGCGCAACTACCTCGGCAACTACAACACTGACATAGACAATCTGGGCGGACTATTCTCGCAGACATTCCAGGTAGCCCAACTTGCCACACAAGCTCTCGGAGCCAACGACTTCGGTCTGCTGGCCGACATGTCGGCACCACTATACGATGAAAACGGAATGTTGGTGAAAGACGCCATAGTGGGCGAAGTATTCGATGACGACGGCAACCTCACAGGATACGAAGGCATACCGGCCTCGGCAGCCAACTACCAACGCTCCACCTACGGCAGCCAATCGCAAGTAGATATGAACTTTTCGATCAACCTACTCGACAAATACTTCGTCGGAGCATCAGTAGGTGTTTACGATGTGAACTACAATCGCGAAAGCTTCTATCAGGAACTGGGCATCGACGGAAACTACTACGACTTCAGCAACTGGTATGCCACCGACGGCACCGGTATCGACTTGAAACTCGGCTTCATCTGCCGGCCAATCGACGACTCACCATTCCGTTTCGGTTTCAACGTGAACACCCCGACATGGTATCGGCTTGAAGACGTCAACGGCTCAATGCTGTATATGAACGACAGCCAGATAGACAACCAATCGACCGAACCTTACGAATATAACTACCGCACACCATGGAAGTTCGGGGTAAGCACAGGATACACCGTAGGCAACTATTTTGCCATCGGAGCCGAATACGAATATCAGGACCTGAGTACAGGAAAATACAACGAACACGGACACGAGACAAGCTACTTCATCACCCAAAACCAATTTATCAAAGACAACCTGAAAGCACAACACACATTCAAGATTGGACTGGAAGTGAAGCCTACATCTGCCTTCTGCATGCGCGCAGGCTACAACTACGTATCGGCACCGATGAAAAAAGATGCATACCGCATCATCGCATACAACAGCCCATTCACCGAGACCGACTTCACCAACTGGAAAGACACCAACCGCTTTACCTTCGGACTTGGCTATCGCTACAACGGCGGATATATCGACCTGGCATACCAATACTCAACACAGAAAGGCGATTTCTATGCCTTCGATGAGATTGACCTCAAGCCAACCGAAATTGAGAACAACCGCAGCCAGCTCATGTGTACGTTCGGATTCCGATTCTAACCGACACAGGCATCACTGTATCGCCAGTAAACCCAAATCGGTCATTAGCGTTTAGATGATTTTATTTAAGTTTATTTTTAAGCAGGTTTCTTGCGGCATTGAAGGAGTAATGGGGGTCCCAAAAAACACACGGAT
>CALGGJ010000111.1 GCA_937915745.1 uncultured Prevotellaceae bacterium
AGAGGTCGGAAAATGAAGTAGGAGGAAAACTACTTCATTTTCCTCCTACTCGATTATTCAGACATCATTTATGTTTAACCATTAAATACAAATTACTATGATTTACAACAAACTTACCGACCTTATCGGTCGAACCCCATTGCTGGAAATACAAAAACGTGACGGTCAGTTGGCACGTGTAGTAGTTAAACTCGAATATTTCAATCCTGGTGGCAGTGTGAAAGACCGCATTGCGCTTGCCATGATACTCGATGCCGAGGAGCGTGGATTGCTGCAAGCCGGAGCCACCATCATAGAGCCCACGAGTGGAAATACCGGTGTTGGTCTTGCCTGGGTAGGTGTGAGCCGTGGATATAAGGTGATTCTTACCATGCCCGACACCATGAGCCTCGAGCGCCGCAGCCTGTTGCGGGCATACGGTGCGCAGATAGAACTGACACTGGGTGCCGAGGGGATGAAAGGTGCGATACGTCGTGCCGACGAACTGAAAGCACAGATAGATGGAGCCGTGATACTGGGACAGTTTGTCAACCCCGCTAATCCAGCCATACACGAACGGACCACCGGTGAGGAAATATGGGATGCTGCCGACGGAGCAATCGACCTGTTCGTGGCAGGAGTAGGTACCGGAGGTACAGTGAGTGGAGTGGGGCGTGCACTGAAACGCCGCAACGGGGCTGTGAAGGTGGTTGCTGTAGAACCCGAGTCTTCCCCTGTACTGTCAACAGGTGTTGCCGGCAAGCACAAGATTCAGGGAATCGGTGCAGGCTTCGTACCCGACACTTATGATGCTGCGGTAATCGACGAAATCATAACCGTGAGCGACGATGATGCCCGACAGGGAGCACGCTCGTTGGCTCGTGTCGATGGACTTTTGGTTGGTATATCGTCGGGGGCTGCATTCTCCGCTGCCATGAGTCTGGCGCAAAAACCCGAATATGAAGGAAAGACCATCGTGGCTCTGTTGCCCGACACGGGCGAGCGTTATCTATCTACAGGCTTGTTCGACCATTCTGATTATTCCGATTTGGGTTAAATTATCAATGACAAAAAAAATCTTCAGATGCAACAATATCCCATATTAACATCGAATGCCGAACTCGACCTCTTGATGCACAGATTGAAGTGTGTGCTCTTTCCTGAGGTATTCGGTCGGATATCAGACAGCGACCTCTACGATCAACTCATCTGCCACATCGGGGCGGCAGTGGCGGCATGGCAGAATGTGACACCCTCAACACCACGGCTCGACACCGATGTGGCCGCCAGGCAGTTCATGGCTCTGTTGCCTACTATAGGAGAACTCTTACGTAGCGATATTGATGCCGTAACGTCAAACGACCCCGCAGTGACTTCGTCGCTTGAAGTCATAGCCTGTTATCCGGCATTCACGGCTATGCTACATTATCGTGTGGCACATGCCCTACACGAACTGGGTATCTCACTCCTGCCACGTATCATAACCGAGCGTGCACATTCCATTACAGGTATCGATATTCATCCGGCAGCACAGATAGGTGCCGCTTTCGGCATCGACCATGGGACGGGTGTCGTCATCGGTGCCACATCGATTATAGGCACAGGAGTGATGATATATCAGGGAGTGACGCTGGGGGCAAAACACTTCAGCCGAGATGCTAATGGCAATATGGTAGATACACCTCGACACCCCATTGTCGAAGACCACGTAACCATCTATTCCAATACTTCGGTTTTGGGGCGCATACGCATAGGCCACGATTCGGTCATTGGAGGTAACCTGTGGATTACCCACGATGTGCCGCCGCATTCGCATGTGCGTCAGTCGCAACCCATTCATCACATCGGCTTTATCGACGGCGAAGGTATATAGACGCAACCATATATATACAGATATCGTTAAGACAGTGGCCGATATTGCAGCCGGTTGGCAGTTTCGTAGGCGTTGGCAAGTGTGTTCTGAGGGTCGTCGATACCCCAGTCGGGGCCTACGAAACGGGTGGTGTGTGGTGGAATGAGCTGTCCGTCGCAGTCGGTGATGCCGAGCATGAAATTGATGAACCAGTCGAGGTCGGCCTTGTTGATGAATACCGGTCCTGCGGTATCGACGGTGTTATCGTGAAAGTAACGGTTGAGGTAGTAGTAGCATTTCAGTTGGAAGGTGTCGAGGTTGAGCCCTTCGACTGTCATGTTGCGCAGGCGTCGGAAATAGTCGTAGCCCGATGTGGCGATGCTATTGGCATAGCGGTTGCTGTAGTTTGATGGTTGTTTGCCAGTACGGTTATATTCTATCGTACCTTCTTCGTCCATCCCGAGCGAGGTAAGTTCATAGTCAATGGCTATCTGGTTGCCATGTGCAGGGGTAGCGTAGTCATCGCATCCGAGCAGCCCGAGCAGTGTGTAGCCCATCACTCCGGTGCGGTCGGCTCCGGTGCGACAATGAAAATATACGGGTTTTCGGTGTTTCAGCTGGTGTATTATCCAGGCCACGTTGCCCACAGCGGCCGAGTAATGCAGGGCATCGTGGAGGGCATAGTCGGTGGCTGTGTTCATGAAGTCGGCATCCTGCATCGGTGTATATCCCAGAGAGTGTGCATTAAGCTTTGGGTCGTCGGGCCATGAGCCCTTGCCGGGCATGGCACGAAGGTCGAGGTGTGAACGTATGCCGATGCGGTGAAGTTCGGATATGTCGTTTTCGGAGAGGAAGTAAGTCTGATGCCGCACATTCTGGCCGCCTGGACTTCCGCCTCGGTATATCTGTTCGTACCGCACTCGGTGCCCGCCCCATCCGACCCATCCGCCAAGGTCGCGTATGTTCCAACTGCTGTCGATACGTATCATGCGAAGCTGCCCCTCGGTGTGAATCATGCCGCTCGTCAGGGGTTTCTTCTGAAGAACAGTATAGTGGTAGGTCGTTTGTGGCACGAGGTTGACGAACCTGAAGGTGTTATCTCCTTTCGAGGCCTCAAACAAAGTGTCGAGCCGTAATGGGGAATCGTGGTCCTCAGACGACAGGATTATCCGTACCATACCTCCCTTTTTGGCTTTGAACTGTATTTCGTAGCCCATAGGCTGGTCGTTGCGGTAGCCGCTGCTCAAGGCAGACGAACGCAACTGACGGAATTCCGCATCGTCCAGATATGACTTGCTGCCGCGCTCGAAGGTCGATACCGAGTGTCGCATCATGTGTCGCACCGTGGGGTTCTCAATGTTGATGGTTGTGTGGTCGAGACTTTTGTCGGTTGATTGCTGTGCATGTGTGCCGATAATGGATGATGTGAGAGCCGCTATAATGATTGGGACCCGATACAGCGACATAGCCGGTCTGAGTGATGGAAGGTGTCGTAACATGATGATATTTGTTGTGAAGTGATAAATAAAAAGTTGAAAAAAGTCGGAAATTCAATGACAAAGGTAAGGATTTTCCTTTTATTACTTGTATCAATTCAGCTAAATTCGTAACTTTGTAGTCCCAATAACCTATAGGGCTTAACTTTTTCAAGTTATGAAAACTATAATCCGACTACAATACAACTAAACTATGAAACAACAGTACATGGCTAATCTTGCTCTCTCAGCCATTTTGTCTCTTTTGAGTATCTGTGCATTTTCGAAGCAGTATGATGCCCGGCAGTCGTCACCACTGAACAACGTGTGCAGTTCCGTCGTCTCAAGGCAAACCATGATGCAGGAAGAACATCCGCTCAGCCATGCCAGCTTCGGCACACTGCCAACAAAAGACGACGTGATGTATATACTCAATTCGGTGAATCAGACATGGCAGACCCGCCACCCCAACCACGGGGACTTCTTCTGGAACCGTGCAGTATATCACATAGGAAATATGCACGCCTACGAGGTGACTCACGACCAGGATTACCTTGATTATTCAACAGCATGGGCCAAGCGTAACAACTGGCGCGGACGCGACGGCGACTCCGACCCTACGAAGTGGAAATGGACCTACGGTGAATCCTACAACTATGTGTTGTTCGGAGACAATCAGGTGTGTTTCCAGGTTTATGCCGACCTCTACAACATCGACACCGATAAAGACCCGACGAAGATTGCACGGGCACTCGAGGTGATGGGATATGAAATCAGTACCGACGAGGAGGGATACCTGTGGTGGGTTGACGGACTGTTCATGGTGATGCCTGTGATGAGCAAACTGTATAACATAACCGGTAACCAACTCTACCTCGACAAGATGTACACATACTGGAAATGGTACACCGACCGCATGTTCGACAACGAAGAAGACCTATACTACCGCGACGCCAGCTATGTTTATCCCAAGCACACAACTCTGGCAGGCAAGAAAGACTTTTGGGCACGAGGCAACGGCTGGATATTCGCCGCATTCGCAAAGATTCTGCAAGATGTGCCTGCCGACGACCCACACCACGACGAGTATATCGACTACTACCGGCGTATGGCTGCTGCACTGAAACAATGTCAACAACCCGACGGATACTGGGAACGTTCGCTCATCGACCCCGAACAAGCTCCAGGATACGAAACATCGGGTACTGCATTCTTCGCCTACGGATATGCATGGGGCATCAACAACGGAATACTGTCGGAGGAAGAATATGGAGAAACGCTAGAGTACGCATGGAACTACCTGGCCAACACCGCATACCAGGCAGACGGAACCGTGGGATACATACAGCCGATAGGCTCGGCTGCAATACCAGGACAATATCTGTATCCAAGCAGCTACTATGACTTCGGAGTGGGTGCATTCCTCATGGCAACAGCCGAGATTTCGAAACTGGCCGTAGGTGACGTACAAAAACCAAAACTGAGGCTTACACAAGCCCAGCTGGGCGATGCCGACGAGATAATCCTCACATTCAACATACAACCCGACCCAGATATTGCCACACAACCCCACCACTACACTCTTAACGGTACCACTCTCGCTATAAACAATATCACAGTAGATGGAAGGACCGTAACCATACAGCTGAACGAACCTGTTGATTACGGTTGCTACCGCATCGAAGTGACGGGCCTGCAAACCATTGAAGGAGGAGAACAGGCCGACGGACAGGAAAAGACAATAATACTGCCAGTGCCGCTATCACAGGCACAATCGGGACTCACCGTAACTGCCATTGGGGCACAAAGCGGAAATCCGGCTGCAAACATCATCGACAACAATCTGTCAACACGATGGAGCCAGGAGGGAACCGGACAGTGGGTGCAGATAGATTTGGGAAGTATAGAGACGGTAGAAGCAGTAGATATAGCATTCTACAACGGAAACCAGCGAATCGCATTTTTCGACATACAGACATCCAAGGATGGAAAAGCATACGAAAACATCTTGACAGACGTGCAAAGCTCGGGACTGACAACTCAACTCGAACGCTTCAGGCTGGCACAAACTGTAGAGGCCAGATATGTGAGAGTGGTAGGAAACGGAACCTCGGAAAGCATGTGGAACAGCATTACAGAGATGAGGGTGAGGGTGAGAGACAACTCGGCCGACAACATACAGATACCATTAACAATACATTCTGACATACTCTTGCCACAATCCACCGATAATGGAAACTCAATCGTTTGGACGTCATCCGACAAAACGATTGTATCGGGACAGGGGCTTGTGAGCCTGACCGATACCGACCAAAAAGTCACGCTCACGGCACATGTGGGTGCGTACAAGAAAACATTCGATATTGTGGTCGAAGCTCGCAATCCTCTCAGCAACCTGCAACTATTCTACTCGTTCGACGATGCCGATGTGTATGAGTATGCAAACAAAACCTATGTTAAAGACCACAGCACCTACGAGCGCGATGCAGAACTGAAAGGCAACAATGGCAGTATTGGAAACGGGCTTCTGAACCTGACAGGCAACAATGCTCAGGATTTCCAAAACAACAGCTATCTGCTCGTACCCAACCATCTGCTCGACTCGCTGCGCTCATATACCATCGCATTCGTAGCAAAACCATCGTCACTCAACAAACAACCACGATTCTACGATTTTGGTGCAGCCACCGCAAACAGCATCTTCCTTAGAGCAAATAAGTTGGCTGCTGGATATAAGTACAATGGCGGCACAACTGCACTGGCAGAAACCGCAGAACAGCTGTCAACCGGACAGGAACTAAAAATAGCCGTAACGTTTAATGCCTCGACCAGGATTACAAAAATATATGTAAACGGCAAATGTATCACCCAGAATACGAACATTACCCACGAACCATACGAAATTACGCTTCTGGCCACCGACAACCGAAACTATATAGGACGTACGCAATGGTGGGACACGAACGTAGCCTCCGACAACCACGACTACCAAGGTACAATAGACGATTTCCATCTCTTCTGCATTGAACTCACACCCGACGAAATAAGCCAGGTGTTCGACCACAGCATAACGGCCATTCAGCCTGTACATACAAAACCGAATGGAGCGTTGGACAATCTGCTGTATGACATGACAGGAAGAAAATTGATGCCGCAGAACACGACCAAAGGTCTCTATATACATAATGGACAAAAGGTGCTGATAAAGTGAGAGTGACTGAGGTCATGAGCCAAATGTGCCGGCAAAATGATAAAGAGATAAGAACGAAGGGCAAAAAAACGAGGTACAGCAGCAAAAAATAGACAATAAACAATTGCTGTTTTTCAAATAATTCGTAACTTTGCACACCCTGACAACATGGAGAAAGATATTCTAGCAACATAGAGTTAAAAATAATAAACGAGAACAACAACATGGACGACAGTTATCCGGCGACAAGGCAACCCGACGAATCCAGGATAGAGCCATGACAGAAGAATAGTAGGTTTAGGCTCTTTCCGAAACAATGTGAATTCATACATTTATTTTTTTGTGAATTAAAGCAAGGAGCGTAAACTTATGCGTACTTATTGGAATTTTAATAAGGGCATCAAGCATCTCGACACATGGGAGTCGGGATGTTGGGTGCAGGTGACGTGCCCCGTAGAGGATGATGTGAAATATCTGGTTGACGAACTGGGCATACCCGACTATTTTGTAGAGGACATCAGCGATACCGACGAGCGTTCGCGCTACGACTACGACGAAGGGTGGCTTATGATAATCCTCCGCATCCCACACATCAAAAATATGGCAAGCCGAAGCCCATACATTACAATACCATTGGGCATACTTATCAAAGACGATAAAATTATCACCATATGCCATCAGGAGACGAAGATGATGCTCGACTTCATCAACCACCAGCAGCGCAGGGCTGAAGGGTTCATTGATGCAACCGACCTCGTGTTCCGACTCTTCCTGTCGGCCAGCGTGTGGTATCTGAAGTATCTGAAACAGGTTAACGGACTCATCGAGAAAGCCAAGCGGAACCTCGACCGCAATATTGACAACAAAGACCTCACAAGCCTTTCAAGACTGCAAGACAGCCTCACATACTTTGCAACATCAATACGTGGAAACGAGACTTTGCTTTCTAAGCTGAAATTCCGCCTGCCTGTGGATGACCTTGATGCAGAACTAATCGAAGATGTTAATATCGAAATGCAGCAGGCACGTGAAATGACTGCCATCTATTCCAACATCCTCGACTCTACAATGGATACCTATGCCAACCTCATTAACAACAACATGAACCAAGTGATGCGTCTGCTCACGAGCCTCAACATGATAATCATGCTGCCTACTCTCGTAGCAAGCCTCTTTGGTATGAACCTTATCAACGGAATGGAACAAAGCCGATGGGGGTTCATTATCGCCATCATCATCTCGACAATACTCACAATGCTTGGGTGGTGGTACTTCAGAAAACGTAAGTGGCTATGATTTTTTATTTCTCAGGTACAGGCAACAGCCGTTGGGTGGCACGTTTTCTCGCTGACGAACTTGGCGACCAACTCCGATTCATTCCAGACGAATTAGATACCGATATGCGATATTCGATGAAAGAGGGAGAGCGGCTCGGCTTTGTATTTCCCACATATGGTTGGGGGGTACCACCGTTTGTTGAACACTTCATCGAGCGGATGCAGGTAAAGGGAGTTGCATACCTTTATTTTGTCACAACTTGTGGCGACGACACAGGAATGACAGCCGAACTCTTTTGCGACATAGTGGCCCGCAAAGGGTGGACATGCTCGCTGGGATATGCTGTGCAAATGCCCGAATCGTACGTATGTCTTCCTGGCTTTGATGTTGACTCTAAACCAAAGGAACAACGCAAACTCAGTGCCGTGCCTGCAAGATTGAATCAGGTTGTAGATGATATAATCGATGGGAGAGACGGATTTGATACCATCCCAGGCCCAATGAAATGGGCAAAAAGCCACATTGTACGTCCTTTCTTCAATAGATTTCTCATTAATCCCAGGCATTTCAAATATGAGGCCGGCAAGTGTGTGGGTTGCGGTGCATGTGTAAAAGCATGTCCGTTCCACAATATAACACTGACCGAAGGCAACCGACCACAGTGGCTGGATCGTTGTGTGCAATGTATGCGCTGTTACCATACATGTCCTGAGCGAGCTATTGAGTGGGGACGATTCACGCTTGGCAAAGGACAATACTTATTTGACAGAAAATAGCCCGATGGCTCCACAGCCATCGGGCTTCTTCTTTATGACAGGATTTCCTGTTCGCCGGCCTTATAGCCTACTCTATCGGTATAGCAGCGATTTCTGCTGTTGCTTTTATTCTCGCATTATTAATTATGCCTTGATGGGTTTATATTTCGGAACGAGCAGTTTCATGGCTACCCATGAGATGAGATATGCTATACCGCAGAAGCAGAACATTATGAAGTATCCTGCAGGCTTTCCTTCGAATCCGAGGAATGTCATTGGGTCGGATACGATTTGTCCGCCAAGTTCGTTTATCTTTGTTATCATCTCCCCCGACGACATTGCTTTTTCTATCACGATGCCTCCCTTGTCTATCACGTCTTGCATTTCCGTACCTACGAGGTCTTGTGCATATTCGATAGGTATATCGAACACCTTTGTTATGTTCTTTTCGGTTATCTCCATTGCTTGTTCCACACCCTCTGCCTGGAATGAGCCTGAAGCTGTGGTGAAGAGGTTTCCGGCTATCTTCTGTATGAACATGGAGCCTATACCTCCGGCCGTGGCTCCGATACCGGTGATGGTTGCTATGGTCGATTTAGGGAACATGTCGCCGATGGTTGAGAACAGATTGGCCGACCATGCCTGATGTCCTGCAGCTGCAATACCGATGAGTATTGCAGGCCACCATGGACTCGATACGCCCAGTGGCTGTGCTGCAAGTGCCACGAGTGGCAGGAATGCGAATATGAGCATTGCGAGCATACGTCCGCTGTATGGGTTCATGCCTCGGCGCTCGACAAAGAGTCTTGGAAGGTATCCTCCGAAAATGGATATGACTGTCACAATGGCATAGAGTGTGAATATGAGGGCTTGTCCCAGCGGACTGGATGCCTTGGCATGGAACTGATTGTCGAAGTATGATGGTGCCCAGAACAGAAAGAACCACCATACACCATCGGTCAGCAACTTACCGCAGATGAACGACCATGTCTGCTTGTAGGTGAAGCACTTGAGGAACGGGATAGCTTTCTCTTCGCCATCAGTGGTTTGTTCTGCTGCTTCTGTTTCGTCGTCTTGATGTATGTATTCCAGTTCGGCTGCATTCACGTGCTTGCTCTTTTCTGGTTTGTCGTACATAAATGCCCAGAAGAACATCCAGAGGAATCCGAGTCCGCCAATTATGATGAATGCCCATTCCCATCCCAGGCTCTTGGCCAATGGAGGTATGCAGAGCGGTGCGGCAAGTGCGCCTACACTGGCTCCGGAGTTGAATATGCTGGTAGAGAATGCGCGGTCTTTCTTTGGGTTGTATTCAGCAGTCACTTTGATGGCGGCAGGGAAGTTTCCCGATTCGCCGAGTGCCAGTATGCCGCGGCAGAGCAGGAACAGATATACCGAGGTGGTTGATACTGCCAATGCTGCTTTCGAGCCAATCTCTACGGCTGTGATGTCGGCCTCGCCGGTGATGAGCGATGTGCCCCATCCACATGCTGCGTGCATGCATGCACCTGCACTCCATACGCCGATGCTCCACAGATATCCCTTCTTGGTACCCATCCAGTCAATGAACTTACCTGCAAAGAGGCAGCATATGGCATAGAAAATGCTGAAGAACGATGTGATGGTACCATAGTCGGCATCGGTCCAGCCAAACTCCGGCTTGATAAATTCTTCATAGGTCAGACTTAGGACCTGACGGTCTAGATAGTTCACAGTAGTTGCCACAAAGAGCAACGAACAAAGCCACCAACGCCAGTTGGTCATAAGCTTTGCCTGAGTTGTTAAAGTTGTCATATAGGTTTAGTATTAGTTGGATTTCATCCTTCTTTTTTTCGCTATGCACGGTGGAGCCTCCTGCGGGGTACTCCCCTTTCAGGTAGGAACGTCCAAGCGGTCATTTGGCTTAGCGAAAACTGTTATGAGTTTGCCACAAAGTTACGAAATAATTCTTTAGCATGGGGCATGATAAATAAAGAAATGTGTAAATGATGTGTTATTTTATTCCGCATCCCGCACATTTCGTTTGTTTTGGATTCATTTCGGGTGTCGGGTTTTTACTTGTCTTGTGGTAAACGTAATGTGTTAATCAGGCATATATGACAGGGTAATATGGCAAAATACATCATTTTTTTCTCCCATTAGTTTGCATGTCACTTTTTTTATTACTATATTTGCGAACTCAAACAACAATTATTTCAATAACCCAACCAAACCTGTTTATATTACATGAGACGAATCCAGCTCAAAATGGCTACGGCCGTGTTTGCCTTGTTCATGGTATGGGCATGTGTTTCAAAAAGTCCGAAGGATAAAATGGTCGATGCCTTGAAAGAAACCATCGAACGTGTTGATGAAGCTACTACACGCAAAAAACTCGACAGTGCTTCAAAGTTGTTCACCATCGAATACAAACAAATCTTCAAGGATGTACCGCAGTCGGAACAAGTTGAGGTGATGAACAGCCAGGAGGTGGCTGACCTGCTAGTGGAGTACAACAAGAAGGTGGTTGCCAAGCGCAAGGTGCTGAGATGACTCGCTACTTGTAAACACCCTTCTTGAGGAAATTAAATCCCATGATGAGCTTTACTGTTCCGTATGAATTGGTGAGCGAGAACTTATGTTGTCGATAAGCGTAAGTATGTATATCGACCACGATGCCGGTGAAGTATTTCGTGTTGTTCCAAAACAGACTGGTGCGGAAAAACACGTCGGTGCTTATACGGCGCAGTATGTCGCGGTCGAAATCCTGCTCGGTGATGTCCGAACGTCTGTATCCTATCGACGGGAGTATTGACACTGCGAATATGCAGTTCTTGCGAAATGCCCAGTTATAGCCATAGCCCACACTGACTGCATAGTCGCGATACGACACATGGGTGAAAAACAGGGTGGAGTCGATGCGAGCCATAATATATGGGTTCAAAGCCTCGCTGTCGAAGTCTATGGTCGAGTGGTTATACGAAAAACCCAGTTTCCACGAACCCTGACTGCGTCGCTGCACCGCATTCTCGCCAAACGCAGCCGGCCACGAATACCGACGATGATTGAAGATATACTGAGCGTTGATGCCCTCACATCGTGAACGGAGGCCTGTAAACGTGCAGTCTTGACCCGACAGGTCAACATTTGTGATGTCTGTAAACTTGGCACTCTTGCCCGACTTGAAATTATACACCTCGGCAACGATGCTGGCAGTATTCAGCACAAACGAGTTGCGGTAACCCGTTCCGTCCCCGTGCGCCCCCTTCGGCTTACCTATATCTGTCACATTGATTGAGTGGCCGTAACCGAAGATACTCCAATATACATATCCGCCAAGCACCAGCGGATTACCCGACTGCAGAACCATGCTGTTGGTCTGCCCCGTCTCCGATGACGTCATGCGGTAGTAGTCGTGGAAGTAAGACAGCTCGGTCTGCGCCGTAAACTCATATTTCTGTGGGGTCACATAGTTCGTATCACACCCCATAAAGAAGTTGGTCACAGCATCGGCTGCTCGTATCACAGGACTCAGCAGGCGTGCCAATGGTCTGGGACGCTCGGCACCAGAGCCGGCTCCGACACTATCGTCGATAACGACACCGGAGCCGTTCACTGCGACAGAGTCGGCCGACACTGCCGCCGTATGCGAACAAGCCGGAACCACCATGAGCAATATGAGCAGAAGACGTCTCATCGTTTCAGTATTTTGTCCATAACCCAGTTGGTAGGAGTCGCACTCACCGAGTTGCACCCGCAAGGCCTGCCACCGCGCAAGTCTTCTATAATAGCCTGTATGAGCGGCATCTGCACATACCTCGGATTGTCAGTCTTTATTATCTCAAGCCCATGCTCGGTGTGCAGGGCAATAGGAGTGTAGTCAAAAACCGAGAAACTAATCATGCCGCAGTCGCCGACAATCTCAATCCGGTCGGTACGGGCTGAGTCATGAGACACAAAACACCATGAGCCACTGCCCGTCAATCCACTGTCGAAACGGAAACAAGCGTTGATAGTATCTTCAACCCTATACAGTCCGGCCATGTTCGTGGCATAGCCTTCAGCCTCTATAATGATGCCAAACATATCCTGCAGCAGGTCTATCTGATGGCTGGCCAGGTCGTAGAAATAGCCTCCGCCACCCGCTATATCCGGTTGCAGGCGCCACGGCAGGTTCGTCTTGTTATAGTCGAGTTCGCGCGGGGGTACGGCAAAGCGTATCTGCACCGATAACACCCTGCCTATAGAGCCGCCAAGTACCAACTGCTTCACACGCTGGAAGTAAGGCAGGTACCGCCTGTAATAGGCCACATAGCACGGAACCCCCGTCTGTTCGGAAACATTGTTAACACGCAGACACTCTTCGTAGCTGGCGGCCAGAGGCTTCTCCACATACACAGGTTTGCCCGCCTTCATGGCCATAATGGCAAACGTGGCGTGCGACGACGGAGGCGTGGCAATATAGACAGCATTGACCCCACTGTCGTTAATCAGCTCGGTGGCATCAGTGTAGGCACGCCCGATACCATGACGTAGTGCATACGACAAAGCCTTTTCCCCGTCGCGGCTCATTACACAAACTATCGATGAACCGCCGGCACACTGCAAGGCAGGGCCACTCTTTGTTTCAGTAGCTTCGCCACAACCTATAACTCCCCAACGTACCTCGCTTATTGCATCCATAATGATTACCCTTTTTTATTTGTAGGTACCAAAGAAACGCACTGAATATGCTTACTTTGCAGATGCAAAGTTAATGTTTTTTATGCGAAAAGTGAAGTGTAAAAAGTAAAAAACATGTGTCTGGACGTTTCATTTGGCATGTGTTAAGACAACTTTTCAATCTGCGCTCTTCACTTTTTCGCACAAAACTGCTATCTTTGCAGTCGCAAAGATAGCGTTTCGTTGCGTTTCTTTGGGCAGTCGCAAAGATAGCGTTTCGTTGCGTTTCTTTGGGCAGGCGCAAAGATAGCGTTTCGTTGCGTTTCTTTGGGCAGGCGCAAAGATAGCGTTTCG
>CALGGJ010000112.1 GCA_937915745.1 uncultured Prevotellaceae bacterium
GGTGCAAAGATACGATTTCGTTGTGTTTTTTGGGCACCGAAACTCGGTGCAAAGATACGATTTCGTTGTGTTTTTTGGGCACCGAAACTCGGTGCAAAGATACGATTTCGTTGTGTTTTTTGGGCACCGAAACTCGGTGCAAAGATACGATTTCGTTGTGTTTTTTGGGCACCGAAACTCGGTGCAAAGATACGATTTCGTTGTGTTTTTTGGGCACCGAAACTCGGTGCAAAGACACGATTTACCCTCCTCTGGAGGGGGCAGGAATATCACACCCGCACAGACTCTCCCACATAGAAGGAGGATGACGGGAACAGTCCATCCGAAGGACTCAGGGGGAACTCCGGTAAAAAAGAAAACCATAAGTGCATGAAGATAGGAGTGGATGCAAAGCGGCTGTTCAACAACTTCACGGGTTTGGGCAACCACAGCCGTACGACGATAGACATTCTCGGGGACGAGTTCCCCGACACGTCGTTCTGTCTTTACACGCCAGGCATCACGATGAACGATGTTACCCGCCCTTACCTCAATCGCGACAACTCCCGGGTGGTTATGCCCCGCAGTGTGCTGCGCGGCAGCGCATGGCGTACGATGGGCATTCCCACCGAGTGCCGGCGTGATGGTGTCGATGTGTTTCACGGACTCTCAAACGAATTGCCAGTGGGTCTCAGACGGTGTGGAGTCCCATCGGTGGTGACTATTCACGATGTGGCATTCAAGACTTTCCCACAGATGTATAAATGGCACGACCGTATAATCTACGACATGAAATGGAGGTATGCCTGCAGAAATGCCGACAGGATTATCGCCATAAGTCAATGCACAAAACACGATGTGATGAAGTTTTATGGTGTGGATGAAAAAAAAATATCGGTTGTCTATCAGCCGGCCGGCAGCCTGTATTATAACTCCATACATGACGATAGCCCTACAGAACAAACTCACAGCGACAAAGATTATATGCTGTATGTGGGTTCTGTCAATTCCAGGAAAAACTTGATGGGTGTGGTGAAGTCAATGACCCTGCTGCCGGCCGACCTGCTGCCGAGACTCATCGTTGTAGGCGATGGCGGAAGCTACAAGCGCGAGGTGATGGAATATGTGATGAGTCATGGCTTGGGACAGATGGTGGAATGGCGACATGCCACCGACCACAAGGAGTTGCACAAACTGTATGCACATGCCCTGCTTTTAGTATATCCTTCGTTTTACGAAGGGTTCGGCCTGCCGGTGGTAGAGGCTCAGCTGTCGGGATGCCCCGTGGTGACAAGTAATGTGAGCAGCCTGCCCGAGGCGGGCGGACCTTACGCCCTGAAAGCCAATCCCAACAGCCCCGAAGATATTGCCGACAACATAGCCCGGTTGCTTGCCGATGAGACTCTGCGAAGCGAACTCGCAATCAAGGCACGCGAATATGCAACAAGCACATTTAATCCTAAGGTGCTGGCAAGGCAGTTGATGGAGGTTTACCGATTATCGATGTAATTCTACATATATCTTACGAATATGGCAAAAACAGTATATCTGGGAATGATAGGCGACATCATGCACCCGGGACTCATAAACATAATCAACGAGGGAGCAAGGTATGGCGATGTAATGATAGGCTTGTTCACCGACCGTGCCATAGCCAACCACCGACGCTTGCCTTACCTCAACTACGAACAGCGTCGCAATGTGATTGAAAACATACGTGGTGTGGCATGTGTGGTGCCGCAAGACGAATGGAGTTATGTGGAAAACCTCAAACGCTACCGTCCCGACTATATCATACACGGCGACGACTGGCAGGAAGGCCCCGACCGCTACATACGCGACGAGGTGATAAAGGTGATGACTGCACAGGGTGGCAGGGTGATAGAGATACCTTACACCAAAGGTATATCCGACTCGAGTCTGAAAGACGAGATAGCATCAATCGGTGTCACTCCGCAAACCCGACTCTCGTCGTTGCGACGACTTATATCGGCCAAGCCCGTGGTGCGAATACTTGAATCGCACAGCGGACTCACCGGACTCATCATCGAACACACGACGGTTGACGTTGGCGGACAGACACGCGAGTTTGACGGCATGTGGGCTTCGAGCCTTACCGACTCTACCAGCAAGGGCAAGCCCGATATCGAGGCGGTAGATCTCACTACACGCCTGCACGACCTCAACGACACACTCGAGGTGACAACCAAGCCGGTCATCTTCGATGGTGACACCGGGGGCAAGGTAGAACATTTTGGCTTTACAGTACGCACATTGGAACGTCTTGGCATTTCGGCAGTAATTATCGAAGACAAAGTGGGACTGAAACAGAACTCACTCTTCGGTACCGACGCCCTGCAAACTCAAGACACCATAGAGGGGTTCTCGGCCAAGATACGTGCAGGCAAGGAGGCACAAATCACACGCGACTTCATGATTATAGCCCGTTGCGAAAGCCTCATTGCCGGCAAGACTGTTGACGATGCCCTGCAACGCTGCCATGCATACGTCGATGCAGGAGCCGACGGCATCATGATACACTCAAAAAACAAGAGCGGCGACGACATACGCGAATTCTGTATCAGATTCAGACAGGACGATATCCATACACCTATTGTGGCTGTACCTACCACATACAACCAGTTTACCGAAGAACAACTGGCCGATTGGGGCATCAATATCGTAATCTATGCAAACCACATGTTGCGCTCGGCATACCCTGCCATGGTTGAGTGTGCAAAGTCAATACTCACAAACAGTCGCAGCCTTGAGGCATCCGACAAATATTGTATGCCGATTAAAGAAATACTCAACCTCATTCCAGGAACTAAAAAACAATGATAAGTCCACAATTCTTCATCGACCATCTGGGCTCTCATGGCATCGACTTCTATACCGGTGTGCCCGATTCACTTCTCAAAAATGTCTGTGCCTACATCACAGATACTCTTCCACGCGACCACAACATAATAGCAGCCAACGAGGGGGGAGCGATGGGCATAGCAGCCGGATACCACCTGGCCACCAATCGCATACCAGTGGTATATATGCAAAACTCGGGCGAGGGAAACATCATAAACCCGTTGGCATCGCTCACCGACCCCGAGGTCTATCGCATACCTGTACTTCTGCTTATAGGGTGGCGCGGACGCCCAGGCTTTCACGACGAACCGCAGCACGTGAAACAAGGAAAGGTGACCACTGGCCTGCTCAACATAATGGGCATTAACTATACTGTGCTGAGCAAAGACACCGATACTGCCGCCAAGCAGATAACTGCGGCTGTTGAATACATGCAGCGCACAAACGAATGTTATGCTTTTGTGATTGAGAAAGAGACATTCGAGCCTTACACATTGACCAACCATACAGACACCACATGCAGCATGTCTCGCGAAGATGCCATAGAGTGTGTGGTAGAAACACTCGAAACCGATGCCGTGGTGGTTTCCACAACAGGCATGATTTCGCGCGAACTGTTTGAAATACGCGGGCGAAGAGGCCAAGACCACTCGCACGATTTCCTGACCGTGGGTTCGATGGGGCATGCCTCGCAGATTGCACTGGGCATCGCTTTGCAACAACCCGGACGACATGTCTATTGTTTCGATGGTGACGGAGCTGCAATAATGCACATGGGAGGAATGGCTATTGCTGCAAGCATGCAACCGGGCAATTTCACTCATATAGTATTCAACAACGGAGCACACGACTCGGTGGGAGGACAACCGACGGTAGGACTCGATATCGACCTGCCTGCAGTTGCAAGGGCTTTGGGATACAAGCATGTCTATTCTGCCGACAATATCGGGGGATTGACCGACATAATCAGTCGTGCAAAAAGCGAAGACGGTCCGAAGCTGATACAGGTTTGTGTGAAGAAGGGTAATCGCAAAGACCTGGGACGGCCTACCACAACGCCATCGCAAAACAAGGAGGCTCTCATGAAATTCCTGATGCAGTAAAAAAAAGACCATAGCCGGTTATGAAAACAATAAAGACAGCAGTAATCATGGCTG
This sequence comes from uncultured Prevotellaceae bacterium, assembly GCA_937915745.1. Lineage (GTDB taxonomy): Bacteria > Bacteroidota > Bacteroidia > Bacteroidales > Bacteroidaceae > Colivivens. Next base: position 3,999 of record CALGGJ010000112.1, read on the forward strand.
CAGGCATGGGTACACGTTTTGGCAAGATGACCGAAACCATGCCCAAGGGGTTTGTAGAATTCAACGGACGGGCAATGGTGGTGCGCAGCATAGAGACACTCATCGACTGTGGCATTGAGCGCATCATAATCGGTACCGGCTACCGACACGAGTACTATGATGCTCTGAAAACTCAATTTCCACAAATACAATGTATATTCTCGCCAAGATATGCAACGACCAACAGCATGTACACCCTGTGGAACTGCCGGCAGGCAATAGGCAGTGATGACTTCCTGCTGCTCGAGTCCGATCTCGTGTTTGAAAAACGTGCAATAAGCAGTCTTATAGACTGTACATACGACTCAGCAATGCTTGTCACACCCGTCACCAAGTTCCAAGACCAATACTATGTGGAAATGAACTCGAAATGCGAGTTGGTGGCCTGTTCTACCAATGCCAACGACCTGACCCAGCCGCCGGCAGGTGAGTTGGTAGGAATACACAAACTGAGCAATGAGTTCTACCATGTATGCACCGCCGACTACGCGACCAAGATTGACACGCAGCCCTGTCTGGGATACGAATACCAGTTGCTACACACATCACAGCACCTCATGCCGATGAATGTATTGAGGCTTGAAGGCTTGCAATGGTATGAAATCGACGATCTTGACGACCTCTTGTTTGCAGAACAACACATGAGGATAGAATAGACTTTGACTTTACAAAGACTGTAACAATATACAAATTTCGTATGTATAAGTTTCATACTATTTATAAATTACATATTAGATACACTCCTGCGCTTTGCTCCGTCGGTATGACAGACGGAACGTTGCTGCATGGGCAGCATAGGTTTTTGCATAGACAGGGAATTTCATTAGAGTCATACCAACGGAGGTATGAAATACCGTAGGAGTGTATCTGCATATGAAACATATACTTGCGAAACTTGAATAACAATAAAAAAAGACAAATGACAAAAGACAGACAGAATATGACAACATCCATACACATAAAGCGCAATGTGTTGCTCAATCCCGGTCCGGCCACCACGACCGACACTGTGAAGATGGCACAGGTGGTACCCGATATATGCCCGCGCGAAAAGGAGTTTGCCAGCCTCATGCGGGGGTTGCGTTCCGACCTGCTGCGTGTGTCACATGCCCCTGCCGACAAATACACGGCAGTGCTCTTCTGCGGTTCGGGCACCATCAATATCGATGTGTGCGTCAACTCGCTGCTGCCCGAGGGCAAGACAATTCTGGTGGTGAATAACGGGGCATACAACAGCCGTGCTGTCGAGGTGTGCCAGATGTACCACCTGCCTCACATCGACCTTAGGTCGAGCGTATTCCAACGTCCCGACATGGACGACATAGAGCGGACACTCCGCGAAAACCCCGACGTCGCCGTTGTATATTGCTGCCATCACGAGACGGGTACAGGAGTCCTTAACCCAATACGCGAGATAGGAGCTTTGGCACATAAATATGGAGCCATCTTCATAAGCGACACCACATCGACATTGGGAATGATACCATTCGACATGGTCAGCGATAATGTGGATTTCTGCATGGCATCGGCACAAAAAGGACTTATGGCCATGTCGGGACTGTCGTTCATCATTGGCCGTAAAGACATAATCGAGGCATCAAGGCATTACCCTACACGCTCGTACTACTGCAACCTCTATTTGCAATACGACTACTTCGAACGTACCGGCGAGATGCACTTCACCCCACCTGTGCAGACCATATATGCCACCATCCAGGCACTCAAAGAGTACTTTGCCGAGGGTGAGGAGGCTAAGTTTGCGCGCCACCGCCGTGTGTATGAAGCCATACACCGCGGAGTGGCACGACTGGGATTACAGACGGTGATAGACCCTGCCATCGAATCGGGTCTTGTAGTGTCGGTAAAGTATCCCGATGACCCACACTTCTCGTTCGAGCGGATACACGATTACTGCTACGAACGCGGATTCACCATCTATCCCGGCAAGATAAGCACCACCGACACTTTCCGCCTCTGTGCGCTCGGAACCATCGACGAGCAGGACATCGAAAACTTTTTTGCAGTGTTGGGCGAGGCATTTATTAGTAACAGCATACAAATTCCTGCCAAATACAATGGTTGAATATGATGTAAGGGCTCTGCAGATGCGGATACTGGGAAATCTGCTGGCGGTAGATAAGGTATGTAGCGAGCATGGCCTGCGTTATTATATCTACGACGGCACAATGCTGGGAGCAGTGCGGCATGATGGATTCATTCCCTGGGATGACGATCTCGATATAGCCATGCCACGCCCCGACTACGAACTGTTTATAACCCATGCCAACGAGTGGTTGCCCAAACCATATGAATTTGTAGCCTTTGAACTCGACCCGTCATATCCTCTTCCCTTTGGTAAAGTACAAGATGCAAGTACCACCCTGATAGAGCGTGCCCATCTGCCCTATCTGGGCGGATTGTATATTGATGTGTTCCCTATAGACGGTGTGCCGGCAACCCCCCTGTGGCGACGTTGGCATCTGCTGCGGTACGATGTGTTGAAGAAAGCCGTGTATATGGCATATCGCCATCCCTATCGCCACGGCAAGGGATTGTCGAGCCTGATACCGTTATTCTGTAGGAATGTTTTGGGACAGAAGCGACTTCAGGAAGCAACAAGGAACTTGCTGCGCAAATACAGTTTTGAGACCAGCAGTCGGGTTTGTGTCTTCGACGACGGCCTCCATGGTGTTATCTCCAAGGAGATACTGGGAACTCCAACACCCGTGATGTTTGAAGGAAAAGAAGTTTTGGGCGTGGAACATGCCCATGCCTACCTCACCCACATGTATGGCGACTATATGACACCACCGCCCCACGGACACCGGAAGCAGCACTGCTTCTATTATCTGGACTTAGAAAAACCCTACAAAACATACAATCGAGAGAAATCCGCTTTGAAAACTTAACTATTAATAAAGCAACAAAGAAACAAAGCAATATGAAAATCGGCTGAAATAACGAGGGTGTGAGGGTAATAAATGCATGAAATCGGGACAAACCGGCAGGGCATCAGAAACTTTTGCGTAAATTTGCATGCGAAATGATGGTTTGGAAAAACGTGACGGAAAGGAAGAAACGATGAAGGAATTTGTCATCAGCGAGGCTAAGGTGGAGACTGCCGCGATTGTGGGGCTCATCACTCCATACCAGAACGAACGTAAGACCCGTGAGTATCTCGACGAGTTGGAATTCCTGGCCGATACGGCCGGTGCACGTGTGGTGAGGCGGTTTACCCAGAAGGTGAACGGTCCGAGCAGTGTGACTTATATCGGTACGGGCAAACTTGAGGAGATAAGACGATATATAAATGACGAGGAGGATGCCGGACGCGAGGTTGGGATGGTGATTTTCGACGACGAGCTGAGTGCTAAACAGATACGTAACATAGAGGCACAGCTGCAGGTGAAGATCTTGGACCGCACATCGCTCATTCTCGACATCTTTGCCATGCGTGCCCAGACAGCCACGGCCAAGACCCAGGTGGAGCTGGCACAATACAAATATATGCTGCCGCGGCTCACCCGCCTGTGGACCCACCTCGAACGCCAGCGCGGTGGAAGTGTGGGACTGCGAGGTCCCGGCGAAACCCAACTCGAGATGGACCAGCGCATCATCAGAAGCCGCATGTCGCTGCTCAAGCAAAGGCTCAAGGAAATAGACACACAGAAAACCACACAGCGCAAGAACCGCGGACGACTCATCAGGGTGGCACTCGTGGGATATACCAATGTGGGTAAATCGACTTTGATGAACTTGCTGTCAAAGAGTGAGGTGTTTGCCGAAAACAAACTCTTTGCAACCCTCGATACCACGGTGCGCAAGGTGATAATAGACAACCTGCCTTTCCTGCTGAGCGACACCGTGGGGTTCATACGCAAACTCCCTGCCGACCTGATCGATTCGTTCAAATCGACCCTCGACGAGGTGCGCGAAGCCGACATGCTTGTGCATCTGGTCGATATATCACATCCCGATTTCGAGGAACAGATAGACGTGGTGAACCGAACCCTGGCCGACCTGCAATCGGCCGACAAGCCTGCCATCATCGTGTTCAACAAAATCGATGCCTACAACTGGACAGAGAAGGACCCGGATGACCTTACGCCCAAGACCCGCGACAATATATCGCTCGACGACCTGATGAAGACATGGATGGCACGTATGGGCGACGACTGCTTCTTCATATCGGCTGTCAAAGGCACGAACCTGCCCCAACTGAAGCAGCTGCTTTACAAGAAAGTGCGCCAGCTGCATGTGCAGAAATATCCTTACAACGACTTCCTCTATTGAAAACACACATAAACACATATCATTATGAGACCACTAACACCACACGAAATTGCAGTACTCAAAGAGCATAATTGCAGTGCAGAGGACTGGAGTCAGATTACAGTATCCGACGGTTTCATAGCCGACTCGCTGTCATCAGTAACCTTTTACGGTAAAATCAGTATCGGAGCATTGACAGGCACCATAGGCATTGAAGAAGGATTTGAGCGCCAATGTGCCATACGCAACGTAACCCTGAAAGATGTGAGCATAGGCAACAACTGCTTCATAGACAACATAAGCGGTTATATAGCCAACACCAATATAGGCAACAGCTGCTACATAGTGGGTGCAGGCATCATAAGCACCACCGGCACACCGACATTCGGTAACGGAACGGTCATATCGGTACTCAACGAGGGGGGCGACGGCAATGTGGTAATATACGATAAACTCACGGCACAGGTGGCATGGCTCATGATGCACTATCCCGAGGTACGCACCCTTGTACTCAACGAGATAGCAGCACGCCCGGGGGTTACCCGCGGTGAAATAGGGCAGGGGTGCAGAATCGTAGGTGCGGGCGAGATATCGAATGCCTACATCTGTCCGTTCTGTGAGATACAAGGCTCAACACACGTGAGCAACGTAACACTGCTCAGCAGCAGCGACGCACCTACATTCATAGGTCCCGACGTGATAATCGAAAACTCGGTTGTGGCCAAGGGGGCCACCGTCACCACCGGAGCCAAGGTGAGCGACTCGTTCGTGGGCGAATCGGTGCATATAGGCAAGGGGTTCTCGTCGGAGGCATCACTCTTCTTCGCCAATGCATATATGGACAACGGCGAGTCGTGTGCAGCATTGTGCGGCCCGTTCTCTTGCTCACATCATAAATCCACACTCCTCATCGGCGGGCAGTTCTCGTTCTACAACGCAGGTTCAGGCACCAACCAAAGCAACCATGCCTACAAGATGGGTCCGATACACTGGGGCGTACTCGAGCGTGGATCGAAGACAGCATCGGGCTGTCATATACTCTGGCCGGCACATATCGGAGTGTTCTCGATGGTGATGGGCAAGCTCACCACACATCCGCGCCTGCAGAACCTGCCGTTCTCATACGTGCTGCAGGCAGGAGAAAAGACATACATCGTGCCGGGAATCAACCTCAAGACCGTAGGCACATGGCGCGACATCAACAAATGGCCAAAGCGTGACGGAAGACCAGAGTCGGCGCGTCGCGACATCATAGACTTCGATTTCCCTAATCCGTACATCATACAGTTTGTCATTGCGGGCAAGGAACTCCTGCAATCGCTGCTCGAACAGCAAGGCCTCGATGCCGACGAATATCGCTTCGAAGGTTGCTACATAAAATACAAAGCACTCATCGACGGAATAAAATACTACGACCTGGCACTCCGACTCTACACCGCAGAATTGCCGACCGACGAGTGGCTCGACCTATGCGGAATGCTCACACCAAAGAAAAACATCGATATGCTCATATCAGATATAAACGAGGGCGAAGTGACTACTACCGAGGAAATTACCGATAACCTCACAACACAGGCACGTCACAACAAATACCTCTATTCACCGGCAAAGACTCCGGAATATATTGAAGCATACGACGAGTGGCTCGACATGATACGACGCGATGCCGAACGTGAGTTTGCAATGGGCGACGTGGATGAAACCCAACTGAAGGAATTCCTAGAGAAAGTAAAGTAACTCCCAACAATAAAAACCGCGATTATGAAAACAAGATTTATTCTTATTGCCATCTGTGCACTGATGCTTGCTTCATGTCAGCAGTCGCACAAGTATGAGTCGGTCGAGGGCGACCCGATGCAATCGCGCATTTACACACTCGACAACGGCCTCAAAATCTATCTGTCGGTCAACAAAGACCAACCACGCATACAAACATACATAGCTGTACGTGTGGGCGGAAAAAACGACCCGAGCGAAAACACCGGACTTGCCCACTACCTCGAACACCTCATGTTTAAAGGTACGACATCATTTGGTACAAGCGATTATGAAAAAGAGGCTCCATTGCTCAACGATATAGAAAACCTCTACGAACTGTATCGCACAAAGACCGACCCCGAAGAACGCAAAGCCATATATCACACAATTGACAGCATATCGCACGAGGCATCGAAATATGCCATCGCAAACGAGTACGACAAACTTATGTCGTCGATAGGCTCGATAGGCACAAACGCATACACCAGCGAAGACGTGACCTGCTATACCGAAGACATACCGTCGAACGAAGTGGAAAACTGGGCTCGGATACAATCAGACCGCTTTAAAGACATGGTGATACGCGGATTCCATACCGAACTCGAAGCCGTGTATGAAGAATACAACATAAGCCTTACACGCGACATACGCAAAGTGTTGCACGCTGCAAACAACATACTCTTCCCGAATCATCCATACGGACAACAGACGGTGCTTGGAACACAGGAACATCTGAAAAACCCCTCGATTAAAACTATCAAAGAACATTTCGCAAGATGGTATGTGCCAAACAACGTGGCAATATGTATGAGCGGAGACTTCAATCCCGATGCTGTGGTTGACATCCTGGAACAATACTTCGGCAACTGGGCACCAAATCCAGACATACAAGCCCTGCACGATGCCCTGCCAAAAGAGGTGAAGCGACTGACAGCACCCGTCGAACGCGACATCTACGGGCCTGAACAAGAGGAGACGGTGCTTGCATGGGCATTCCCAGGCAAGAAAGATGCCTCTGCCGACTACCTCACAATCATTGAGCAACTGCTCTCGAACAGCAAGGCAGGACTTTTCGACATCGACCTCAACCAAGCTCAGACCGTACTGGCTGCAGGGGCTGGAACGTACGCCATGAGCGACTACTCTATGCTTTTAGCCCTGGCATATCCTAAACAAGGACAAACACTGCAAGAGGTGCGAAATATACTGCTCGAAGAAATAGAGAAGGTGAAGTCGGGACAGTTTGACGAAAGCCTGCTCGAAGCAATAATCAATAACATGAAACTCGACTTCATGAACGACCTCGAAAGCAACCAACGACGTGCAAATATGTTTGTAGAGTCGTTTGTGAACGGAACTGAATGGAAAGACGACGTGGAGCGTATCGAACGCTTGAGCAAAATAACCAAGGCCGACCTCGTAGCATTTGCCAACGAAAACCTTACCGACGGATACGCTTGTATATACAAACATCAGGGTGATGACATAAACGAGAAGAAAATAGAGAAACCGGCTATATCGCCAATCGAGACCAACCGCGACAAGACAAGCCAATTTGTGCAGGAGATACTCGACACCAAGGTGAAACCCATAGAACCCACATTTGTGGATTATGACAAGGATATGAGCCGCGTTACACTCAAAAACGGTAACGAGCTGCTCTACAAGCAAAACACATCAAACAAACTGTTCAACATACAATACCGTATAAACCGTGGCGACAAGGCCGACCGCCACATCGACCTCGCTGCAAACTACCTGCGGTATCTCGGTACATCCCAGCTGGCACCCGATGAATTCCAAGCAGAACTCTACCGGCTGGCATGTAATGTGAGTGTCAGTGCCCAGACAGACGAGACCGTCATAAGCGTGTCGGGCTTGGCTGAAAATATGGAAGAAGCAGTAGGACTGTGTGAGAAATGGATGCACGACGCAATAGCCGACAAGGACGTATTTGATAAAATGGTGACCAACATTCTCAAGGCTCGCAACGACGCAAAACACAATCAACAAAATTGTTTTGCACGTCTCAGGGCATGGGGGATGTACGGTGAGCAAAACGACTATACCAATATCTTCAGCGCCAACGAACTCAACAACATAGACCCACAGCAACTGCTCGACACAATATCCAACCTCAAAAACTACGAGCAGACCATCGTCTATTACGGACCACTGACACAGTCTGAATTTACTACATTCATCGAGGCCAACCACGACATGGCGGCAAAACCCGTCAAGCTTGCTGCCAACGACGAATATGAAGTGGCAGAGACTCCTGAGAATGAAGTGTATATTGCTCCATATGTTGCAAAAAACACTTACATGACCATGTTCTCGGCAAATTCACAGACATACAGTCCGGCACTGGTGCCCGTCATCACGATGTTCAACGAATACTTCGGAGGCGGTATGAATGCTGTCGTATTCCAAGAGTTGCGCGAAGCACGCGGACTGGCATACAGCGCCTCGGCATACTACACTAATGGTTCATATCAGAATGCACGCAACACGTTCTACACCTATATCATCACACAGAACGACAAACTGCCGGAATGCCTCGATACTTTCCACGAAATTCTCGACAACATGCCACAGAGCGAGTCGGCATTCGGCTTGGCACAAGATGCCATTCTGAAGCGCATAGCTACCGAACGCACAATAAAGATGGATGTACTCACCAGCTTCATTGCGGCCCGACGGCACGGACTCGACCACGACATCAACCGCGACATCTACAACCAAGTATCGGCAATGACACTGCAAGACGTTGTCAACTTCCAGCAATCGAACATCAAGCGAAGAACATACAAGTACCTCATACTTGGAGACGAGTCAGACCTCGATATGGATAAGTTGTCAGCTTTGGGAACGATACATAGGGTATCGATTACCGATATCTTCGGATATTGATTGTCAGTCATAACGGATTACCATTCCAACTGTTTGGCCAGACGTACAGCGGTTGGTGGGGTGAGCGTCTTAACTGGATAACTAATTGTGGAGGTGGTAGTGCAGAATGGGAGTGGGGGCTGGATATACTGTCCGCCCCCCTCAGCCCTCCCCCGTAGGGGATGATGGTGAGCAGTCTGTGCCTATATAAAACTGCAAAGCGAATATTTTTCGATTTTGGTGCGGTAAAAATTTGGGCGTAATAAAAAATGTCGTAACTTTACGCCGCCAACGAAAACCAGATAAAACAACAAAATAAAAGTATAAACCTAATTAATTGAATGTTTTCGTTAAGCCAAAAGAGCAAAGTGCTTGCATTTTGCCCTGGCGAGAAAACATCTGATGATAATCAAACAACACTATGGCAACAAAACATTATCTTTTTCCGACCGACTATATGGCCGATCCTGCGGTTCATGTGTTTAATGGCAAAATCTATATCTATCCGTCACACGACTGGGATGCAGGTGAATGTGAAGACGACGACGGTGGGCATTTCCAGATGAAAGACTATCATGTGCTTACACTTGCCGACCCCGACCAAGGCCTGGCCGAGGACTGTGGCGTTATCTTCGACGTGGAAGATGTGCCATGGGCAGAGAAGCAACTGTGGGACAGCGATGTAGTTGAGAAAAACGGAAAGTACTACAACATATTCTCGGGTAAGGGCTACGACGGAGTGTTCCGCCTCGGAGTGGCAGTGGCCGACAAACCTGAAGGTCCGTTTATCCCACAGCCATATCCTATCCGTGGCTCATTCAGCATCGACCCATGCGTGCTGAAAGACGACGACGGCTCTATCTACACTTACTTCGGCGGATTGTGGGGCGGACAACTGCAATGGTGGCAGCCGCTTGCACCTGGTTTCACTCCGGTCATAGGAAAACATGGCGATGAAAACGGACTGACTGACATGGGTTCGGCACCTACCAAGCAGGACGAACTGTTCGCTCACCCCGACACACCGGCATTGCCAAGTCTGGTAGTCAAGATGAGCGATGATGTGCTGCAGTTTGCCGAGGCACCAAGGCCTGTTGTGATCGTAGGCGATGACGGGCAACCACTCAAGGCCAGCGACCCACACCGTTTCTTCGAAGCCAGTTGGGTGTTCAAGCGTGACGGTAAGTACTACTTCACATACTCTACGGGCGACAGCCACCTCATCTGCTATGCAGTGGGCGACAACCCCTACGGACCGTTCAAATATGAGGGAGTGATACTTACACCAGTAGTGGGGTGGACCACACACCACAGTATCGTCGCCTACCAGGGAAAATGGTACCTCTTCCACCATGACTCTGTGCCATCCGGCGCCAAGACCTGGCTGCGCAGCCTCAAGGTATGCGAACTCAAGTGGGATGCCAACGGGAAGATAAAGACCATCGAAGGATTAGACTGATATGGACACAATGACAAAAAGGGTGGCACTGGCCACCCTCTTTCTTCTTGCAGCCGTTGTTTCGTGGGCCGACGATGGTAGCTTTCTTTGGCTTAAAATGACACCGATGATAACCGATGGACCCAAGGTTACCATAGACCACCCAAAGATAAAAGACGACGAAAAAGTGGCCGACGAATACAAGCCCTTGGTGGTGGCACGCGGTGAATTGACTTGGTTTCTCAACGTCAAACAAGAGGTACAACTTGAAGTAAATGCCGGCAGTCCACGAAACGGTGGATTCACCATAAGCCGGGATAGCAAGAGTATCAAAATCAAGTCGGCAACACCGGCAGGCATACTCTATGGTGCATACCATTTATTGCGCCTGCAAGCATTGGGTCAAATGCCTAAAAACGGTGATTTCATCGAAGAGATTCCGATTTCTGAATTACGTTTGCTTAACCACTGGGACAACCTCAACGGCACGGTCGAACGTGGATATGCAGGGCGTTCCATCTTCTGGATTGATGGAAGTGAACCCGATGCCGGCAAACTCATACAGTACGCACGTGCCAATGCATCTATTGGCATAAATGGCGTAGTACTCAACAACGTCAATGCCAGCCCTAAAATCCTTACACAAGAATATCTGCAACGTACCAGCCGAATTGCACAAACACTCAGAACATACGGCATCCGTGTCTATCTTTCAGTCAACTTCGCATCACCGAAAGCACTGGGCGACCTCACCACCGCCGACCCACTCGACAAAGATGTTATAGCCTGGTGGAAAGCTAAAGCCAAGGAAATATATAGTCTCATACCCGACTTCGGAGGCTTTCTCGTAAAAGCCAACAGTGAGGGTGAACCAGGACCTGGCGACTACGGACGCACACATGTTGAGGGCGCCAACATGCTGGCTGCGGCAGTGAAGCCATACGGAGGTATCATCATGTGGCGGGCTTTCGTCTATGCAGCAAACTCGCCCGACCGTGCCAAACAAGCCTACGAAGAGTTTATGCCACTCGACGGACTGTTTGCCGACAATGTGATACTGCAAGTGAAGAACGGGCCTGTCGATTTCCAGCCTCGCGAACCTATACATCCGCTGTTCCTGTCGATGAGGAAAACGCCCGTCATGCCCGAATGGCAGATAACCCAAGAGTATCTCGGACATAGCATACACAACGTATTCCTGGCCCCCATGTGGAAAGAAATGCTTACCGACTGGCAAACCTACAACAACAAGCATCACAACTCCATCAACATGAATATACCGGCCATTGCAGGTGTATCAAACATAGGCAATTCCGTCAATTGGTGTGGTAGCGATATGGCACAGGCCAATTGGTATGCGTTTGGCCGTCTGGCATGGAATCCAGCCATTTCATCCGAGAGAATTGCCGATGAATTTGTCAAACAGACCTTCACTTCCGATGCAAAGGCAGTAGGTATCATTACCGATATAATGCTCCGTTCGCACGAAGCATGTGTGAGTTATATGATGCCTATGGGATTGCACCATATATTTGCAGGCGGACATCATTATGGTCCCGAGCCGTGGTATGCCCCGACGGGTATGCGCGAGGACTGGTTGCCACGCTATTATCATCGTGCCGATTCGGTTGGTGTTGGTTTCGACCGTACGATGAGAGGCACTGGTGCTGTGGCCGAATATCCTGATGAAATGGCGGTTTTGTATGATGATATCAATACGTGCCCCGAGAAATATCTGCTGTGGTTCCACCATGTAGGGTGGCAACAAGCCCTGCCATGTGGTGAGACCCTTTGGGACCGTCTGTGTCATAAATACAGTGAAGGAGTGAGCGAAGCAGAAGACTTCGTTGGTAAATGGAATTCAGTGAAGGCATATATCGATCCTGAGCGTTTCGATGCCGTGTTGAAGAAATACGACCGTCAGGCAAAAGACTCATGGTGGTGGCGCGATGCCTGCCTGCTCTATTTCCAACAGTTCTCGAATCAGCCATTCCCAACCGATTGCCCACCACCTCGACACAAACTCGACGAGCTGATGCGGTTCCACCTGCGAATAGACAACTATACCGCCCCTAACCCTGACATGCTGCCGTGAGCCTCGTTTATATAAACCTAACTCATATAATATGAAAAGAGCCTGCATCGTGTTATGATTTAGGCTCTATTTCAAAGTTTACGAAAAACTTGAGTGGTAATTTGTTTTGAGAGAATTGAAACTTCACAGTTTCGTTCGTCTTGATTTTAGGTTTTAGTTAAAGCATATAAAAGAAAATGTTGTATTTCATCCTTCATTTTAGTAGCTGGTTCATTCCCGGCTGTTCGTCACATTTTGTGCTCAGTCTTCGGTCAGTTCCGTAGTGTTGGCCGGTATCGTAGCCGGTTGGCTTTGCACTGAGTCGGTACATGCTATTGCTTCCGATTTGTGGCGGTCTATGATTTGTATCTTTGCCGTGATGTCCTCGTTTCTTATGTATGTGTCGTTAGCCATCATGTCGGCATCGTCCTGTGTGGCAGAGTTCATCTGCATGGTACGTTCAGACAGCGTTCCTGCCGTTACCACCACGGCGACGACGGCTGCTGCTTTGAACAGAGGTGCTATGCGTGCGAGCAGCGATACAGTCTTTGCTGTTGGTCTTTCCTCTGCCTCGTCGGATATGGCTGCCATCACCCGTCGGGTGAATTCATCGTCCAGATGTGTGTCTTGAATATTGGATGCTTCGTATGCAAAGAGCGATGCGTATGGCTTGAGTGTGTCGGGCACATTGTCCTGACTGAAGAACGAGCGTAATATCTGTTCCTCTTCGAGCGTGGTATCACACTTCCAGTAGCGTTCCAGCAGTTGTTCTATATATTGATAGTTCATTTGGTCAGTTTGTCTTTTAGTTTGTTGCGTGCTCTGAACAGGCCGACTTTCACGTCTGAGATTCCTATCTGCATCACATCGGCTATTTCCTGATACGACTTGCCTTCTATGTCGCGCAGTTGTATTATGGTGCGTTGCTTTTCGGGCAGGCTGGCTATTATTGTTTCGATTGATTCTATTTGTTGTCGTTGTGTCAGTACCTCATCGGGTTGCCATGTGGTGTCGGGCCTGTCGTGCACAGCCGGGTCGAATGGTATGTTTTGATGTTCTTTCCGTCCCATGCGGTCGAGAGCGAGATTCCGGCACATTGTCATAGAGTATGTCTCTATGTTCTGTATCCTATGCCACCCACTGCGTTGGCTCCATAGCTTAATCAGTATGTCCTGAACGATGTCTTCTGCCTCTTCATGGTTTTGCACCACACGTAGTGCAAGTCTGTAGAGCTTGTCTTTCAGTGGCAGTATGTCGTTGGTGAAACTGATGTCATTCATGCTCTCTATTATTAAAGACGAATGAGCCGCACAAAAGTTACAGCTCATCTCGATTATTTTTATTTTTTTATTATTGTTCCTTGTCCTGGCTTCAGTGCTGCCGGCTGTGTTATCACCACTTCGCTTACTCCTGCATTTACTGCATCCAGTGCGTTTTTCAGTTTTGGTATCATGCCGCCGCTTATCGTGCCGTCGGCCACGAGTCGTTCGAAATCGGCCTGAGTGATGTGTGGTATTATGCTGCTCTCGTCGTGTTCGTCGCTCAGCACTCCCGGTTTTTCGAAGCAGAAGACCAGTGTCACGTCGAAATGTCGTGTCATTGCTTTGGCCACCTCGCCTGCGATTGTGTCGGCATTGGTGTTGAGCATGTTGCCCTGTTTGTCGTGGGTGAGCGGTGCCAACACTGGTGTTATTCCCGTCTGGATGAGTGCAGCCAGTCGGTCGGCATCTACGTGTTCCACATCGCCTACAAATCCGTAGTCTATTGGCTCCGCCGCCCGTCGGTGCGATTGTATCACGTTCATGTCGGCCCCGGTCAGGCCCAGTGCGTTGAGGCCTTGTGCCTGTAGTCGGGCCACGATGTTTTTGTTTACCAGTCCGCCATATACCATTGTGACAACCCTCAGCATTGGTCCGTCGGTTATTCGCCGTCCATCCACCATCTTGGTTTCGATACCCAGACGTGCTGCAATGTTGGTGGCACTGCGTCCGCCGCCGTGTACCAGCAGCTTGTGTCCGTCGATATGTGCAAAGTCTTTGAGCAGGCGTTCGAGCGAGTCGCTTTCTTCCACTATCTTGCCGCCCACTTTTATGATGGTGAGCCGTGGTTTGGAACTCTCTGAACTCTCCGGGTTCTTTGCCTTCTCGTATATTTCCTCCAGCATTGCTGCATAGTGGTTTATTTGTTTGTCGGTTGTGATGGGTTCGATGTGCAATGTGTGTTGTGCTTTCCGGTAGAATGGTTCGCGCTGTTGCATTGTGCTGTTTATGTATTCGGCAAGTTCGTCGTCGGTCTTGCCGGCAATCAGTGGTCTCACACTCGTACCCATGCGTATATGTTTTATGAGTGTGTCGGTTGTTGCGTTGAGGTATATGGTAGTTGCATGTCGGTTCATGCGCTCCATGTTATTTCCGAAACATGGTGTTCCGCCTCCCACGGCTATTACTGTGTCGTTTTGTTTCAGTACTTCGTCGAGTGCTTCTGTCTCTGTCTTGCGGAATGCTTCTTCGCCTTGTGCTGCAAAAATCTGTGGTATGGTCTGATTGGTTTTCTGTTCGATATATTCGTCGAGGTCGCAGAAGTGCATGTCACACCGTTGGGACAGTGCTCGGCCCAGTATGGTTTTGCCTGCTCCCATGAATCCCACGAGTATTATGTTGCGGTTTGTATGGCTCATTTCTTTTTCTTCTTCTCTTCTTGGGCCTTGATTATGTCCAGACATTGTTGCAGAGTGAGTTTGCGTGGGTCTTCAATGCTTTTCGACAGTTTGTAGTTGTTGCCTTTGTAGAAGAGGTATGGTCCGAATCGTCCGTTGCGCACTTCCATCTCTGGCTCTTCGTCGAATGTCTTCATGTGTTTTTGTGCCTCGGCCTGTTGTTTGGCATCAATCAGTTTGATTGCCTCGTCTATGCCTATGGTGTGTGGGTCGTAGTTGTTTGGCAACGACACATATTGTCGGTTGTGCAGTATGTATGGTCCGTATTTGCCCATTCCCACCACTACTTCCGAGTTTTTGTATTCGCCCAGCGTGCGTGGCAGTTGAAACAGTTGTATGGCTTCGTCGAGGGTGATGGTCTGTATGCTTTGTCCGTTTTCCAGTTGTGCAAACCGTGGTTTTTCTTTGTCGCCTGCACTGCCTATCTGCACCACTGGTCCGAACCGTCCTATCTTCACCGATACCGGTTTGCCGGTTGCAGGGTCGGTGCCGAGCATTCGTTCGCCGGCTTTGTGTTCGGTCTTGTCTTTCATGGTTTTTTCTATGAGTGGCTCGAAGTGTTGGTAGAAGGTGCGTATCATCTCCTTCCAGTCGGTCTTGCCTTCAGCCACTTGGTCGAAGTCTTTCTCTACGTTGGCAGTGAAGTTATAGTCCATTATTTCGGGGAAGTACTGCATGAGGAAGTCGTTTACAACCATTCCTATGTCGGTAGGCATCAGTTTGGCTTTCTCCACTCCCACCATCTCGGTTTTGGTCGTTTCCTTCACTTTGCCTTTCACCAGTTTCAGTGTCTTGTATGTTCGTTTCTCACCGGCTTTGTTGCCTTTGGTCACATACTCGCGTTGTTGTATTGTAGAGATGATTGGAGCATAGGTTGACGGGCGTCCGATACCCAGTTCCTCGAGTTTTCTCACCAGGCTGGCCTCGGTGTATCGGGTTGGTGCTTGTGTGTATCGTTCTACGGCCTCCACTTCGGTTGCCTTCACTTGCTGTCGTTCGCTCACGTTGGCTGGCAGCGTAGTGTTTTCGCTCTGCTGTTCGTCTTCTTCGTTCCATTCGCGGTACAGTTTCAGGAATCCGTCGAATGTGACGATTTCGCCCGTTGCCACAAACTCTTGTTCTTCGCCTTCGATACCTATCTTCATCGTGGTCTTCTCCAGTTCGGCATCGCTCATCTGCGATGCCAGCGTACGTTTCCATATAAGGTCGTACAGTTTGCGCTCCTGTTGGTTTCCGCTTATCTCGTGGTTGGCCATGTATGTAGGTCTGATGGCCTCGTGTGCTTCCTGTGCGCCCTTCGAACTGGTGTGGTAGTTGCGTGTCTTGCTATATTGCTTGCCCCACAGTTTTTCTATCTCGTCGCGGCTGGCAGCCAGACAGAGGGTTGACAGGTTGACCGAGTCGGTACGCATGTAGGTTATGAGTCCTGATTCGTACAGACGTTGTGCCACCATCATGGTTTGCGACACGGTGAATCCCAGTTTCCTTGCTGCTTCCTGTTGCAGCGTTGATGTGGTGAATGGTGGTGCAGGCAGTTTCCTTGTTGGTTTTTTCGATATTTCGGTAATGGTTAATGTCTTGCCTTCCATCCGTTCCAGGAAGTTGCGTGCCTCTTCTTCGGTCTTGAATCGTGTGTTCAGGTCGGCATGTATTTCTGCCGGCTGTTGGTTTTCGTCGTTCACCACGAAGGTGGCAACCACTCTGTAGTTCGATTCGGCTTTGAATGCGTCTATTTCGCGTTCGCGTTCAACGATGAGTCTCACACTCACCGACTGCACCCTGCCGGCCGAGAGTGCTGGTTTCAGTTTTTTCCACAACACAGGCGAGAGCCTGAACCCTACTATGCGGTCCAACATGCGGCGTGCCTGTTGTGCATTGACCAGGTTGATGTCGATGGTGCGCGGGTGTTGTATGGCTTCGAGTATTGCGTTCTTCGTTATTTCGTGGAACACGATGCGGCGTGTGCTGTCGAGGTCGAGGTCGAGTACTTGTGCCAGATGCCACGATATAGCCTCTCCTTCACGGTCTTCATCCGATGCCAGCCACACGGTTTCTGAGTCGCGGGCGTTTTTTTTCAGTTGACGGACGAGGGCTTCTTTCTCCTCGGGCACTTCATATTCGGGGTCAAGGTCGCCAAGGTCTTTGCCAAAATCTTTTTTACTAAGGTCGCGTATATGGCCGTAGCTCGACATCACTTTATAGTCTTTTCCAAGAAACTTCTCTATTGTCTTCGCTTTGGCTGGAGACTCTACTATCACCAAATTCTTTTGCATCTTATTGTCTTTGTTATATGAATCTTGTTTTGGGTTGTCACTGCACCGCTTCCCTTGCTGCCTGATTGGCGAGCGGGGTAGGGCCGGTGTGTCAAACTGGCGTTTTCGGGGGGCAAAGGTATGAAAAAAGATTTTAACGGATATATAATAAGGTAAGAAAAATGTTTTTTTTATGTTTTTTTTAGATTTCAAGCCCTCGACCAATCGGTTTTTTACAGTAAAGAATGCGGCCATGTAGTTTATCTTTGGTCGCATTCTTTCGTCATCCTGGCCGAGCCTGCAGGCATGGCGGCAGTATCGTCAGGTTATGCCGTCTGTGTTGTTTGGTCGGATTTTATCTTATTACAGTTTTCTTTCCGCCTATGATGTAAATGCCGTTTGGCAGGTTCTGTGTGCTGTTACCTATTTGCTGTCCTTGCAGGTTGTAAGCGCGCGTGACATCTTGTGGCCGTGTTTCTGCCGTGTCCGTGGTTCCGGTGTTGTCGATACCGGTCACTGTGTCGGCCGACAGTTTGCCGTAGTAGTAGAGGTGGAAGTTACGGAAGCAGGTCCAGTAGCCACTGTCCGACGTGGTGCATCGCAGTCCGATTTTGAGCGAGCCGTTAGCCAACTGCGATGTTGTTGTTATATTATTCTGGTACAGTCCTGCATCGAATGCACAGCTGGCTCCGTGCATTGAGTTTGGTATGTATTGCTGTCCCACTGCCACGTTGTCGCTGTACAGGCTTTTGCTTTGTGCATCGAGCATTATATTGGCCACCCGCACCGACTTGCTGCCTGCATAGAGGTAGGCATTGGTAGTTGTGTTGTTGTTTTGCCACTTCGAATACACGTCGGTATAGCTGCCAGGGCGTTGGAATGCCTGCACGCTGACCATGTATGTACCCTTTGGTATGTTGGTGATGGTCTGGTTGAAGTCGAATGTCTTTTCAAAGTATTCACAGCAGTTGTAGTTGAATGTAGGTGCATCCGACCACCCGTTGTTCGATGTGATGGCCGCGTTGGTCATGAGGAATGTGATGTCGAATGGTTCTTCTAACCGTTCGGGGGTCACGCCTGCCAGGTAGGTCATGCCTGCGGTGCGTGTCTCGTCGGTCAGTGTATTCAGTTGTGCCGCACTTGTGGCTGCATCGCGTTGTGCTTCGATGTTGCTTATCGCGCTGCTGAGTGTGGCATCGGCATCGTCCACGTCTTCGTGGTGTGGCACCTCTTGCATACCTTTCACGTTGGCTATCATCTTGTTCAGGTCGTCGAGGAAGAGGTTCCAGGTCGATGACTCGAATGCTTTCACCTCGTCGGCCGTGAGTACGAGCCAGCGTTGTGTTGTTGCGCTGTTGTCGAGGCTGAATGCGGTCGAACCCACTTTGTTGCTTGTGTTGGCGGTCAATGTTGCGGGTGTACTGCTGCCCTCGGGGTGTATGAACCAGTATCCTCGCGACAGGAATGCCGTATTGCCGTCGCCCACTTCCACGTCAACTCGGCCACGCATCACGTGGAAGTCTTCGTTGGCCGTGAGTCTTGACTTTGCTGCTGCCTTGAATGCCGAGCCGCTGTATGTTATGTAGTGTCCGGTTGCTGCATTACGCAGTTGGTAATATTGGTTCGACGGTGTGAAGCTGATGTACCATGCGGCGTGGTCGTCGGCCAGTGCTTCATCGCTGCCCATTGCGGTCCATGTCAGCTGGCCGTTAGTGCCTTCGGTGAGGTACGATGTGGCAAGTCCGCGTCCGGTGTCTTCGTTTTTCAGATAGTATTTCACGTCGTCTTCCTGGTTGAGTACGTATGCCGGCAGGCAGAATCCGCCCGACCAGTATCCCACCGGTATCAGTCCGTCTTCGCACAGAGCCTGGTTCAGCAGTCCGTTACATGTGTAGAGCGACTCGCTGCCGTTGTCTTCCTGTGCTCCGTTGATGCCGTATGGCCACATGTGGGTGTTGTCTCCGGTCAGTGTGGTGTATGTGTTTTCCCAGAAGCTGAGCAGTGCGGTCACACGGTCGCCGAGCCACAGTCCGCTTGAACTGTTGGCCCTCATACACGACGGGCCGTACCACAGCGGGGTGGTGCCCACACCTATGCCGTGGTTGCTCTCGTGCATCACGGTGCCTGGTGCCTGATACGATGCGTTCGGACCTATGCGCATACTGCCTCCGTAGCTGCAGTCGGCGGTAGGTGTACCGGCTCCGTAGCTACACGATATGTGGTAGTCGTTGATGCTGGTCAGGCTGTTCCAATAGCCGTCGATTGCAACCTTGAAGGCGTTGTTGATGCGTTCGTTGGCATCGGTCGGACCTCCGTTGTTGTACCACCACGTGATGTTGGCCTTCGGTATGGTCACAATCTTGATTACGTCGCCATATCCCACGGCATAATTCTTAGTTATGGCGTATGCGCGTGCATAGTAGATGGTTGCGGGTTTCATGCCCGGCATCTTGTATATGTTGCCGTTGTTGCTGATGTATGCAGTCGAGCGGTTGTCGAGTACGGTGGGTTCCTTGTCGGTGCTCCAGCAGAATCCTTGTTCCAGAATCTGCGATGTAGAGATGCCGCTCACCGTCATCCGACCGAATGCAATGTTGTTGCCGCGTGCAAAGCGTGAATCGGTCACCACGGTTGGTGCGGTGCCGCTGCCGTTGGCTATCATGTAGGCAAACTTGGCTTGTTCCAGTTTTTCTATCTCTTTGGCTATTTCATCGGGCGAACTGGTCAGATTGTTGCTCATCTCCTTGGCTGCATCGATGGCGGCTGTCAGTTCGCTCACTCCGTTTGGCTTACTTGCGCTGTATGTGTCTTCTGCCAGGGCTATTGCGGCTTCGAGAGCAGCAATGGCGTTGGCCGATTCTTCTGCTGCATCGATGGCCTGATGCAGGGTGGCAGCCAAGTCTGGATAAGAGTCGGTGTCCGACTGTTCAAGAGCCGTTTTTGCCGATGAAATGGCGGTTTTCAGTGTTTCGGCCACCGCTTTCTGCATCTTTGCGTCGGTCAGGGTCTCAGCCTTGTCTATGTATTTCTGCATGGCGGCATCGAAGTCGGCTGTGGTGCCTCCTGCATAGAGCAGGCGGAAGTTGTCGGCGGCTATCCAGTTGCCGCTTGCGTTTTGTGCTTCGAATCCTATGTTCAGGTTTTTCTCTATGTGTGTGAATATCAGGTCGTAGGTGTTGCGTGTTGTGACGGTTTGACGGTCCATGTCGGCAAATATCCATGCTCCGCTTTGTGTTGCGTTGCTGCTCTCTTGTATGTTCTGTGCACTCACCCGCAGTATATATACTCCCATCGGTACCGCGCTTATGGTCTGGCTCACTTTGGCGTCACCCGCCCTGTTGCCTTTCGACACCCATTTCTCTACGTATGTGGTGCCGCTCTTCAGCGTGAAGGCAGTGTTGCTTTGTGTTGCCATTTGCTGTTGGGTCCATCCGTCGAATCCTTTCTCGAAGCTTGGGTTGTCGATGAGGTCGGTGTAGTCCAATGGGTTATCCACCGAGGCCGATGCCAGTCGGTAGGCCTCGATGGCATCCTTGAGTGTCTGGTTTGCCGCGATGAGTGTTGTCATGTCGGCCGATGGGTCGTCGGCTGTTGCCTGTGCCTGGTCTATGACTGCTTTCAGTGTTGTTGCGGCGCTGCTCGTGTCGGTGCCCATCAGGGTGGTTGCTTCGGCTATGGTGGCACGTAGGTCGGCCACGAGCGATGCGGTGCCGGCACCTTTATACACAATCTTGAAGCCTTGCCAGTTCACCCACTGCGACGTGCTGCTCACCTTCACTTCTATGGTCAGCTTGTGGTCGCTGCCCACTATCACGTCGGCCACTGTAGCCACGGCCTGGTCGTGGGTCAGGCCCTGTGCGGCCGACTGCATGTTGTTGGGTTGGTTGTATTGGTTGCCTGCGCTCCATCCGTTGTTGTTGGTGTTGGTCACACTGTAGTCGAGGTTGCCCATGAGTGGCAGGTCGGAGGTCATGCTGTTCGCTCCGGTGGCGGTGAGTGTCGGTGCGGCGTTGCTGCCGTCTTGTCGGTATAGCGAGCGGAAACAGACATCGTAGAGTCCTTGTGGCACTGTCTGTGTCTGTTTGAGTGTGATGGTAGCATGATATTTCTCAAACTCGCTCCATCCGAATGTGGTGGAGGTCGATGTCCATGCCTGTGCCGAGCCAGTGCCGCTCATGTCGGCATCGGTGAAGAGGAAACTCACGTCGGTCGGTTCGCTTATGTCGGTTGCTGTGGCTTCAAACAGTGTGCGTGCTGCCCGGGCAATGGTGGTTGTGGTGGCATCGTTGGCCAGGTAGGCGCTGAGGGCGGTCTGCAGCTCGGTGGCATATTTGCCGGCTGTGCCCGATGCGTCGATTGCCTGGTACAGACGGTAGAGCAGGCGTCGTTGTTTGTAGAGTGCGTATGCTCCGTTGGTCACGTTTGTCTCGGGAATGAATGCCCACAGTGTGTGTCCGGCACCGCCGGCAATCGTGAGGTGTCCGCCGCCGTCCCATGTCACGTCAAGCGGTTTGCTGTATGCCACGTTGGTCAGGGTATATACGTGACTGCCGGTTTCGGTCTCAGTGTAGGTGAAGTAGTTGCCCTCGTTTTGGTCAACGTATATGTTGTTGGCAGCAGCGCTGAGGCACGACAGTGTATAGTTGGAGTATGCTTTCAGACTTATACGTACACGGTGGTTGCTGCTCGTGGCGTTCACCACACATTGCTGTGGTTCGGATACAACCTGGTCGCCGTTGGTCAGTCGGGTGGCACAGGCGTTGGTGTTCCATGTCATGCCGTTGATGAGGAAGGCATCGGTCTCTACGTTGTAGAGGTAGCCTACGGTGGATGTACCTACAGTCGATATGTCGGCTCCCGGAACAGCAGGGGCTTCCCACGTCTGGGCAAAGGTGCACGAACCGATGCTCATGCCCGCTGCCCACAAAATTGTCTTCAGTCTGTTTGTAGTCATGATGGTTGTCTGGTTTTTATGCTTTTATTACATTTACACGAAACAAAACACCTTGCTTGTCATCATAGTAATTGGTATTTTCGCCTGCAAATTTACTAAAAAAGTTGTCATCGAGAGCATGAATTTTGAAAAAAACGAGTTTACCCACATCTTTTGACGAGTTTTCCTACATTCGCAGTATAAAATACTCCGTAACTTTGCACCGTCGAAACAAACCACCGACGCTGTCGGGGCACGGGCAGAGGCTTTGCAGCCGACATGAATGATGATACAATACAAAAGTTTTCATAATAAATTAGTTAGACTGGTTAATAGATAAGTACGGAACAATATGAGTCTTGTCGGAGCTCGCGAGAGTACCGACAAGACAGGTCCGGAAACATCTGGCTCGGCACAAACCAACTGCAAACCAGCCACAAACCAGCCGCAGGCACACAGCCCGCAGCAAACGACGGAAACAATCAACACACAATACACCTCTCTTACTAAGCATACCACTATCACCGTCAACATTACTACCATTAACTAAACTTTTTCGACTGAATCCATCCCAAGGCCGGGGTCGCATCACGACTCCGGTTTTTATTGCTCCACAACTCCGCACTCTCCGCCCCACAACTCCGCACTCTCCGCCCCTCAAGTCCGCGCTCTCCGCCCCTCAAGTCCGCGCTCTTGCCGCTCGCACTCTTCGCTCCTCCCTTCGCTCCTCCTTTCGCTCCTCCTTTCGCCCCTCCTTTCGCCCCTCTTCTCCTCATCTTACAGATCGGAAGAGCG
>CALGGJ010000113.1 GCA_937915745.1 uncultured Prevotellaceae bacterium
ACGAAAACATCACGTTTTTAGTGTGACTGGTTACACGCAGTTATGCAGGTGACCCAGTATAAGTACACCGACAAGGAGTATGACCCGATACACGGGTTGGACCTCTGCGACTATGGCGCACGCCAGTACGACCCCACCATGGGTCAGTTCCTCACAATCGACCTTCACCCGGAAGGATAGGTATATCACCCAAGCGAATATGGAGAACAAATCTATCGGTGCGATGATGTAGAAAAGCCGCTGTGACATCCAGACCCCTTCGTCTCTGCGAACAATATCAGCCAATTGAAAACCGGGCATTGGTCAGAGGAAGTAGATGCTTTCAGGCCCCATGCAGAAGAGTAGGTCGGCAATGCTGAGATTGGGTTGAAATCGATGTTTTTGTGCAAACATCTGGTAGTATGTTTCGCATGGTTCCGTGAGGCAGATGTGTTGTGTTATGGTCGGTATGTCGAGTCCTATGAGGTGTGCCATGATATATATCAGGGTCTCGTTAAAGTCGGCCAACAGTTGTGGTGGGTTGTCATATATGGGACGGATGTCGTCTGAGTAGTAGTCGAAATATGGGCTGCCGGCATACGACGACTGTAGTGCATGCCAGTGCTTGTGCTGCCATTGACCATGTGGACTGATGAGGATGCCCCCAACGAGCGGTGCTACACTGTCGGTTTTCTGTATGGGGATGGTAAGTCGCAGTGTTCCGTTGGGGGCATCTATGGTGCATCGGTTGATGTCGGCATGTTTTTCGAAGCGTACATCTCGTTGCAGGGATGGCATGCCACTACGTATCCACCTCTGCCACCAGTCGATGGGCGGCAGGTAGCGGGCGACGAATGGGGCATCGGCGATGTGGGATGTGTGGCACCACGGTGTTAAGTTATGCATTGCTTGCTTGGTATCTTCGACTGCAAAGGTAAGAATTATTTGTGTGCCGTGAGGCGTTCGACTACTTGTAATTGACTTTCTGTCGTGATGATTTAGCCGTTTGGGACGTTTTTTGGCTCCGCGGCCGACATCAATTGCTGTTTATCAATTGCCATTTGAAATATATTTCATACCTTTGCGCACTGGTTTCATTGTATAACACTTGTTTTTTTATGACTAAAGCCATCATTACAGTAGTCGGTCGCGACACGGTGGGCATCATAGCCCGTGTGTGTACTCATTTGGCCAACGACCACATTAACATTCTTGACATCAGCCAGACCATTGTTCAGGGGTATTTCAACATGATGATGATTGTCGATATGGACAGTTGCTCCAAGACATTCGGTTCGGTAGCCGACGAACTGGCCCATCTGGGCGACGAGATAGGAGTACAGGTGAAATGCCAACTTGAAGATATCTTCGACAAGATGCACCGCATCTGACTCCAAATCACGGGCAGTATGACCACCACACACCATCAACCACCTACAGTATGATAAATATATCCGAAGTCTTCGAAACCAACAAGATGATAGAACAGGAGAATCTTGACGTGCGTACCATCACGATGGGTATCAACCTGTTAGACTGTTCCAACACCGACCTTAAAGCTACCTGCAGCACCATCAGCTCCAAGATAAGGCGGCTTGCCAGCCGTCTGGTAAGTGTAGGCGACGAGATATCTCACGAATTTGCCATCCCCATTGTCAACAAGCGCATATCGGTCACACCCCTTTCTCTAGTGGGTTGCAACTGCTGTCATACCCCTGACGACTACGTAGAGATAGCACTCACACTCGACAACATCGCTTCTGAGATTGGTGTGAACTTCATCGGCGGCTACAGTGCAATAGTGTCGAAAGGCATGACCCATAGCGACGAACTGCTCATTAGGTCCATTCCACAGGCATTGGCAGCAACGAGCAGGGTATGCAGCAGCGTGAATGTTGGCTCTACACGTGCCGGCATCAACATGGATGCAGTGCGCCTCATGGGCGAAATCATCAAACAGACGGCACACCTCACTGCCGACACCGACTCTATAGGTTGTGCCAAGCTCGTGGTGTTCTGTAACGCCCCCGACGACAACCCCTTCATGGCCGGTGCATTCCACGGAGTGAGCGAGGCAGATGCCATCATCAACGTCGGAGTCAGCGGTCCGGGCGTCGTGAAACATGTGCTGCAACAGACTCCCGATGCCGACTTCGAACTCTTATGTGAAACCATCAAGAAGACTGCATTCAAGATAACGCGCGTAGGTCAGCTCGTGGCACAGGAAGCGAGCCGACGCCTCGGTGTGCCATTCGGCATCATCGACCTCTCGCTTGCTCCCACACCTGCCATCGGCGACTCTGTGGCCGACATACTGCGATGCATCGGAGTGGAACAGGCGGGCGCACCAGGCACCACTGCTGCACTGGCACTGCTCAACGACCAAGTGAAGAAAGGCGGAGTGATGGCTGGCAGCTATGTGGGCGGACTCTCGGGAGCCTTCATCCCTGTAAGCGAAGACCAAGGCATGATTCGCGCCGTGGAAGCCGGGGCACTTACTATAGAAAAACTCGAAGCCATGACCTGTGTGTGCTCTGTAGGTCTCGACATGATTGCCGTTCCCGGCACTACCACCGCATCAACCATCGCCGGCATCATTGCCGACGAGGCTGCCATAGGCATGGTAAACCAAAAGACCACAGCTGTGCGCATCATCCCCGTTGAGGGTAAGACCGTGGGCGAGGGTGTAGAGTTTGGCGGACTGCTGGGCTACGCACCCATCATGCCCGTTAATACTTTCTCGTGCCAAAGGTTCATAAGCCGCCAGGGCCGTATCCCTGCACCGATACACAGCTTCAAGAATTAACCATACGGGCTGGCACGGTGCCTGCCCCCAAGTAATTATGATGATTATACAACAAGAAATAGAGCAATGCCGAGCCATGCTCGCAGCCGACTTCACGGACACCGCCAACCCTCTGCTGGGGCGGGCACTGGCGGTCATACGTTCGCGTTCGGGCAAGATGATGCGTCCTGCACTCACACTACTCGCCGCACGCCTCATGGGTGCCATCGACCGGTCTGCCCTGCACGTAGCAGTGGCATACGAGGCTCTGCACACAGCCAGCCTTATCCACGATGACGTGGTTGACGAAAGCAACCAGCGTCGCGGACTCGAGTCGATAAACCACAGCCAGGGCAACCGGGTGGCAGTGTTGGTGGGCGACTACATCCTGTCGGTCGCCATGCACCACATATCGCTGACGAGCAACCCACGATTGGTGAATGTCATGTCTGAAGCCGCAAGCCAACTGTCGCATGGCGAACTGCTGCAACTCCTCCATACCATGGACGACGAACTGTCAGAGTCAACCTACTTCGACATCATCGGCGCCAAGACCGCCGCACTGTTTGCCGCCTGTGCCGAGTCGGGGGCCATCACCGCCGGAGCTGCCGACGCCGATGTGGAGCGCATGCACCAATTCGGACACCTGGTGGGAATATGCTTCCAGATGAAAGACGACATATTCGACTACCTCAGCCCACCCCACATCGGCAAGCCTACAGGCAATGATATGGCCGAAGGCCGACTCACCCTGCCAGCCATCCATGCCATACAGACGGGAGGGCAGAACTTCGACGAAACGGTGAAAAAAATAAAACATCAGAACGCTGCCACCGACGAGATAAACCGTTTAGTGAACTACACCAAGGACTGTGGCGGCATTGAATATACCGAACAGCTGATGCACGACTATGCCAATGAGGCCAAACACATACTCAAGTACTACAGAGAGAGCGACACCCGCGACGCACTGATGCGATATGTAGATAAGGTAACTCAGAGAAACTACTGACTGATATAATGACCATCACCCTGTTACAACAAAACACCGTGTGGATGAATCCTCACGAAAACCTGCGCAAGGCAGACCAGGCCATCGACCGTACCCCGGATTCCGACATCTACCTCCTGCCCGAGATGTTCAACACGGGATTCCTTGCCCATCCACGACAGCTAGATGGTAGTAATGCCGCACACGACACTCTGCAATGGATGCAGGGCAAAGCCTACGACACCAATGCAGCCATCTGTGGCAGTATGGCAGTTGAAGAAGATGGCAAATACTACAACCGCATGTATTTCGTCGAACCCTCTGGCCGCATCACCCACTACGACAAGAGCCACCTATACAAATACGGAGGAGAGGGCGAGCAATACACAGCCGGAAACGACCGTGTGATAGTCTGTTTCCGCGGAGTCAACATCTTGCTCGAGATTTGCTACGACCTGCAATTCCCCATGTGGTGTCGCAACAACTCCGACTCCAACGGCCATATACTCTACGACCTCATAGTCTATTCTGCCAACTACCCCATGGCCCGGCATCAGGCCTTTGAAACACTACCCATAGCCAGAGCCATAGAAAACCAGTGTTATGTTGCAGTAGCCAACCGCATTGGCACCGACGAGTGGGGACAATACTACGGCGGGTCGCGACTTATCCACCCCTACGGTGACATCATAGCCCAAGGCAAAGACAATACCGAGTGTGAAGTCACTGGAACCATCAACCTGCCGACGCTCAACCACTACAGAGAGAAATACCCTGTACTGCAAGACATCATCTGGAATAAATTCTTCTGACCTTGACTATGACAAAGCCGACGGCCACACTGTTGTTTTTATGCATATTCGTAGGTTGCTGCATTCAAAACTCGATGGCACAAATCCCGATGGAATGGGAGGATTTTGTTGAAACCATGACAGATGAGAGTAATTACAACGACGATGATAGCAATGACTATAACTACGACGAACTCTACGAAATATACCTTCACCCCATAAACTTGAACAACACCACATACGACGAGCTCCGCCAGCTACCGTTTCTTTCCAAAATACAAATTGATGCCATACTCCTCTATGTATTGACCCACTACCCTATGCGTTCGTTAGGCGAGTTGATGCTCATACCAAGCATAGACTACACTACACGTATGCGTCTCATGCTCTTCTGTCGTGCCGGCACCGAACATTCCCATAGCCAGGCAGAAATCCTACGCAATGTCTTGACCCATCCACAACAAGCCGTGACCCTGCGCACCGATATCCCTTTTTATACCAAGGCTGGCTACCGTAATCTGCCCGACAGCATACTGAGCAGATACCCCAACCGTATATACTTGGGCAATAACAACTATCACTCCTTGCGATACTCCTTCAATGCCAATGGACACATACTTGCAGGAGCAGAGATAGAGAAAGACGGTGGAGAGAGATATTTTGACTACGTCTCTGCCTATATTCTGCTCCACGATATGGGTTGCATACGCAATCTCGTAATTGGCGACTACAAGTTGAGTTTTGGCCAGGGTCTTGTTGTGTCAAACACCATGTCGTTTGGCAAACAGGCGACATTGGGTTCGATGCCGTATATGGGACGTGGCATCATCCGACACTCGTCGATGACAGAATCCAATCACCTACGTGGTGCTGCAGCCAATATCACACTTTCGTCAACATTACACGCCACGGCATTTGCTTCATATCAAGGCATCGATGCCACACTGTCGGCCAGCAATGTCGGCACGGTATCGTCGTTCAAGACCGATGGCCTGCATCGCACCCAACTTGAGCGCAGCAAACGTAACATGCTGCACGAACTCACATGGGGCGGTAACTTGCAATTCAGCCAAGGTGTGTTCAGCACCGGAGTCACAGCCATCGCCACACATCTGTCTAAGCCGCTCTCGCCAAAACACGATACTCCCGCATCCGCCTACCGGCTCTACAACCTGCATGGTACCGACTTTGGAGCCATCGGCCTGTCTTACGCCTACATCACATCACGATATACATTCCAAGGCGAGACAGCAATGAGTACAGCCTCGGGGTGCATGGCAACTATCAATACCATGAGTATGCGGACCTCGGCCACAACCACATTGTCGGTGTCAGTGCGACATTTCGACCGAGCCTACGCCACCCGCTATGGGCACACACTGAGCGAGGGTTCCACCCCACAGAACGAGACCGGCCTGCTGGCTGCTGTCAAGGCAGAACCATGGCAGCACATACATATAGATGCGTATGCCGACTTTTTTCATTTTCCATACCAGCGCAGCAATGCCTCGGCTCCGTCTAACGGACTGGATTGCATGGCACAGACAGTTTTTGACCTTAATGACAAAACACGCTTCCAACTGAGATATCGCATAAAATCACGACAGCAAGACTGTACCGATGCCAATGGCAACACACGTCTCATGTATTCTACTAACCAGACATGGCGACTGAGCTACACACAGCAAATAGCACAGCCTGTGTCGGTACAGACCCTTTTCACATTCACCCACCGTTTCAATCCCGATTCTGACAATGAGAGCGGTTTGTCTTTGTCAGAAAATATACGATGGCAGTCGGCCAACGGAAGTAAACGCATCAACCTGATGGCTGCTTATTTCAAGACCGACAGCTATGCATCACGTGTCTGGATATATGAACCGTCCTTACTCTACACCCTTGGCATGAATTCGTTTTATTATCATGGCCTACGCCTGGCCTTGGTGGCATCGGTCAGTGTAGGCAGGGGGCTGCGCTTGCAATGCAAGGTTGGCCATACTTCTTATTTCAACCGTGACACCATAGGCAGCGGACTCGAACTTATTTCCCATTCGTATCGCACCGACCTGAATCTGCAGGCGCGCTGGACATTCTGATTGGTCTTCCGGATGCAAAAACGGGGCAAAGCGAATGTTTTTATGCATGAAACATAGGTTTTTTGAGATTTCGGTGTGGTCGTGAAAAAAAAAAGTGTGTATCTTTGTAGCTGTTATATAACGGCAGCAACTGCTGCCACTTCTGTTACACGCATATTTATAGTTTATAGGAATCACAAGAAAAAAGAAAGGAGAAACACTCTCATGACCGAAATATTGGGCAAGACCATGAACTCACAATACATTCGATACACAGGACTCCGACTGCTTACAACCTTGCTGATGGCCGTCATGACTGTTGCCAGCTACGGACAACAGACACTGTCATCGTCAGAGTCATTCTCTGAATCGTCACTGTCGGCCACCGATAGCACAGAGATGGACAGAGAGTCTCACACGGCAAAAATAATAGACTATCTGCGCAAGGCAAGGATTTTCAATCTATACAACCCACAGGAGAAGGTATATCTGCACTTCGACAATACTGGCTATTTTAAGGGCGAGACGATAAGGTTTAAGGCTTATGTGACCCGCTGTGACGACGGGCGCAAGACCGACCTGAGCCGAGTGTTGTATGTAGAACTCATCAACCCGTCGGGCGATGTTGTGGAACATCGCAAACTGAAGATAGAGGATGGGGAGGCCGAGGGCGACATCAAGGTAGATAGTCTGCAAACCACCGGATTCTACGAAGTGAGAGCCTACACGCGATACATGACCAACTGGGGCACACATGCCTGTTTCTCGCGTGTATTCCCTATTTTCAAGCAACCGCGCCACGAGGGCGACTACTCGCGCATGGAGATAGACGAGATGAGTCGTGGCAAGCGACTGCCCAACACACGTGTTGATGACGAGGGTATTGTGGTTGATACCTACCGCCACCTCACATCGGTGAAGTTCTATCCCGAGGGAGGCGACCTTGTAAACGGCCTCAAGAGCCGCGTGGCATTCACCGTGACCAACGAAGACGGCAGCCACCGGCAGACCCACGGGGCTATTGTTGACGAGAAAGGGACGAGGGTGTGCGACATCAGTACCGACAAGACCGGCAGCGGACTCTTTACATTCACTCCCGAAACAGGTCATACGTATCATGCGGTGCTGGCGTCAGACGGCGACGATGATGACAAAAAGAAGCAGACAAACAAGACAGAGAAACTGAAAGACATCAACAACGAGCGATATGCCGTGCCTGTAGCGAAAGACGATGGCACGGTACTCACGCTCGATATGCTGGGCGAAATTGACATCGAGGCCACGCTGTACAACTCGCCAGGCATGCAGGGCAGGCTTCTTGCATACGCTCTGATGCATAACGGTACGGTGATAGAGTGTGACACGCTGACTGCCCGCCGCGAGCACCACCTCACATTCAACCGATTCATACAGCCCGAAGGGGTGAACCAGCTCACCATATTCGACTCCGACGGGCAGATTCTGGCCGAACGCCTTTTCTTCATCTGTCCCACACCCTTGGAAGAAGACAGCATCGTCATCACATCTACCACCACTACGCTCACACCCTGTTGCAAGGTGTCGTTCAAACTGCAAACCGAGCCCAACTCCACCATCTCGTTCTCGGCAATGGATGCAGGCAGCATGACCGGCGGCTGGCAGGGCAACATGAAGACATGGATGTTGTTGTCAAGCGAAGTGAGGGGCTATATACCAGATCCGGAATACTATTTTGAGGCCGACGACGACGAACACCGTCGTGCTGCCGATATGCTCATGATGATACAGGGATGGCGACGATACGACTTCCAACTCATGGCCGGAGTGACGGAGATGGAACACCGCCAGCCTATCGAAGACCGACTATACCTGTTTGGCCAGGTGAAGTCGAAGCAGAAACGATATTCGGCCGATGATGTCGAAATAACGGCATACATGTATAACGAGCAGGGACAGGTGATTGACGGCAAGCTGAAGACCGACAGCCTGGGATTCTACAACTATATAGTACCCGATATCGAAGGCGAATGGACCCTGCAGATGGTGTCGAAGAAGGACGATGTGGAGCGCAACTACTATATAGGTATCGACCGCCACTTCTCGCCCGAAAAACGTTATCTCTATCCTGGCGAAACCCAACGCCTGCCTATAGGCGAACCAAATTTCGCGCCAAAAGTAACTCCGGACGATGACGATGACGATGAGGGTGACAACAACGATGATGGCGAACACATATCCATAACCAAGAAGACCCACCTGCTGCCAACCGTCAAGATTCGCACCCGACGCATACTGGGCGAGCTAAATTCCACATGGTACGACGAAGAACTGGCACAGCATTCATCGGTAATACGTTACAACTGCGACGAAGATGCCGACCGCTATGGCGACATGGGTGAGGACATGCCACACTTCTTTGAATGGCTTGCACAGAAAAACCCTCTGTTCGAATACGACGTCATTCCCGAAGAAGACCCTCAACGCACCGGTCCCGTTTTCATCGACGACAACATATCCTACAACAACCGCCCCATCATCTGGATTGTGAACAACCGCTTCTGGGGCATTACCAATATCCAACAGTACCAACGCTCCAGAATCGAGATACACGACAACAGCAACCTCACTGGCGTTGTCATGCTGCCCGACATGCTCGACGTGGCCAAGACACTCTACATATCCGAAGACCTGCAAGCCGTACAGCAGCATGTGTATGCCACCGGCCTCGAACACATCAACCCAATCGTGTTCTATGTATATGAGCACCCACTGTTCGGATTCAAGCAGAAAGGGTTGCGACGAACACACTTCGAGGGATACAACGTACCCACTGCATTCGAGATGGAAGACTATTCTGTCATGCCGCCTACCGAAGACTTCCGGCGCACACTTTTTTGGGATGCCAATGTGAAGACCGACAACCGCGGACGAGCCACAGTAGAGTTCTACAACAACTCCTCGTGCAAGGCTATGTATATATCGGCCGAAGGTATGACCGAGAACGGACGAATCATCATCAACCAATAAAAACACCGCCCGAGAGTGCGCACTCGAAGACCCGAGAGTATGCAGTCGAAGGCCCGAGAGTGCGCAGTCGAAGGCCCGAGAGTGCGCAGTCGCAGAGAATCATACCTGCCCCAGGAGATAAAGCACGGTAAAACAACCAAGGCCACAATATGATTATGAAAATCATCTTTCGCAAGTTCGGAAACCGCCGAAAACACGATTTATTATGAATAATGGTGGGCGGTTGATATTTTTTTCGTAACTTTGTGGCCCGCCCGCAAAATAAAAAACAAGATATATCATGGCATTAAAAGCAGGTATAGTGGGCCTACCCAATGTAGGCAAATCGACGCTGTTCAACTGCCTGTCGTCGGCAAAGGCCCAGGCAGCTAATTTCCCGTTCTGTACCATCGACGCCCAGATGGGGCAGGTGACGGTACCCGACGAAAGACTGACACGACTGGCCGAGATAGTACACCCGGGACGCATCGTACCGGCCGTGTGCGACATAGTAGATATTGCAGGACTGGTGAGGGGTGCCAGTCACGGTGAGGGACTGGGCAACCAATTCCTTGGAAACATACGCGAGTGTGACGCTATCATACACGTGCTGCGCTGTTTCGAAGGTGGTAATATCGTGCATGTAGATGGAAGCGTAAACCCTGTGCGCGACAAGGAAGCCGTCGATACAGAACTACAGCTGAAAGACCTCGAAACCGTAGAAGCACGCATACACCGTGTAGAGAAACAAGCCAACGTGGGAGGCGACAAGATGGC
The DNA here is from genome assembly GCA_937915745.1 of uncultured Prevotellaceae bacterium. Taxonomy (GTDB): domain Bacteria; phylum Bacteroidota; class Bacteroidia; order Bacteroidales; family Bacteroidaceae; genus Colivivens. Next base: position 10,384 of record CALGGJ010000113.1, read on the forward strand.
AAAAGTGGAACTCGCACTCCTTACCAGATATCACGAAGCACTGTCGGCAGGCAGAAGCGCACGCACAGTCGAACTGATGAATGCCGAAGAGGAAGCTGCTGCCAGGCAGATGTTCCTGCTGAGTGCCAAGCCAGTGCTATATGTATGCAATGTTGACGATGCAAGCGCCAAGCTGGGTAATGCATACGTCGATGCTGTACGCGAAGCAATAAAAGACGAAGACGCGAGGCTGCTCGTGATAAGTGCACAGACCGAAGCCGACATAGCCGAACTGGCCGACTACGACGAGAAGCGTATGTTTCTTGAAGACATGGGACTCGAAGAAAGCGGATGCGACCGGCTGATAAAGTCGATATATGCCCTGCTCAACCTGCAGACATTCATAACCGCCGGGCCTATGGAAGTGAAGGCGTGGACCTATCGGCGCGGATGGAAAGCACCGCAGTGTGCCGGAGTGATACACACCGACTTCGAAAGGGGATTCATCCGTGCCGAAGTAATAAAATACGACGACTACATACACTACGGTTCGGAAGCCGCTGTACGCGAAGCCGGCAAGCTGGCTGTCGAGGGCAAAGACTATGTGGTGCAAGACGGCGACATAATGCACTTCAGGTTTAATGTATAACGTTGGGGCTGGCCCTGCGCCTGCCCGCACGAAAATATTGACACATGTTAGCATTCATTGACTGGAACCCAAGCATAGAGGTATTTACCATAGGCTCGTTCAGCCTGCGATGGTACGCACTGATGTGGGCTGTAGGCCTCATCTGCGGTTATTTCGTAGTGAGGCGTCTGTACAGCGAGCAGAATATCCCGCAAGAGAAGTTCGACCCCCTGTTTCTGTATTGTTTCTTCGGAATACTCATCGGAGCACGTCTGGGGCATTGCATCTTCTACGAGCCCGAACGGTTTCTGACCTCATCGCGTGGTATAACTGAGATGCTGCTTCCGATAAAGATAATGGCCGACGGCAGTTGGAAGTTCCACGGCTACGCCGGTCTGGCCAGTCACGGGGGAGCCATTGGTTGTTTCCTGGCAATGTTGCTGTACAGCAAGCGGGTGGGGATTAAGTTCATGACCGTGGTCGATAATGTATGTATTGCAACACCCATCACGGCTGCATGCATAAGGCTGGGCAACCTCATGAACTCAGAAATCGTAGGCAGACAGACTGATGTGCCATGGGCATTCATATTCCATTCACACGACTCGCTGGTTGACGGAATTGCAGTACCGCGACATCCGGCACAGCTATATGAGGCTATAGCATATATATTGATATTCATCATAGGAATAAGCATATATCATGCCAACCGGCGCAAGGGTGGAAAACTGATGCCAGGCACGGGATTCTATTTCGGACTCTGCCTCGCACTCATCTTCACCTTCCGCTTCTTCGTTGAATTCATAAAGAAGGAACAGGTGGACTTCGAGGTAGGCATGATGCTCGATATGGGCCAGCTGCTCAGCATTCCATTCATAATAGCAGGCATTTGGTTCATGGCTGTTAACCTTAGCCATAACGACAGCAATAATAACGATAGCGTTCTTGACAAACACGGATAGCAATTCCTCAATTCATGCAATTCTTGACGAAATAAAATTCTTGACGAACTATTATGGAACAAAAGAAGTCGCATAAAGGCTTGATAGCCTCCATCATCATTATTGTGGTGGTATGTGGTGCCGGCACATGGATATGGCACAGCCTGCATTCAGAGTCGAAGAACATCGACGTGGATGGTTACACGCCATCGGAAGAATTCAAGCCGGCATTCGAAGCCCTGAACACAAAACCCGAACCCAAGTACGACATAGAAGAGACGGTGCGCATACTCAACGGTATGGAGGCGGCCCAATATCAATCGACCGACTTCTTTGCATTCCTCGAATACATGGCAAAGCAAGACTACAGTCGTGTACCGGCCGATGTGCTCGAGACAAAGAAGAAGCTGTTTCCCATACTCCAAAAGATGTTTGAGTTGCAACAGCAATACGATGACCTCGACGACATCTGGATGCTGGCACGCAGTGCAACAAGCGGAGCCACCAATTTTGCTGAAAACATAAGCCCCATCGGACTCCTCTCGGCCATATTCACCGGCAATCCAGCCGATGCAGGCGGTGTAGGCATAGGATTGAACGAAGCCAAGTCGGCTGCATTCGAACAATACGAGAAAGACAAAAAACTGAAAGAGTCGTTGAAGAAAGAGATTGACCAAATACGACTGTCATATATCGAATACCTGTCAGACTACGCACCCATATACTTCAAGTACATGAACGAATGGGACGCCCTATGCCTCGAACGCGACAAAGCATACCTTGACATCTATTCGGGACGCACCACCGACGCCTACAACTCTGCATCGAAGGTACTCGACAAATATCCTACCAACCGTGAAGCCATGCTCCTGAAAGCGTTGAGCCTGATACAGATGGCAGGCCCTGAAAACAAACCCGAATTCTCGGACATACAAGCACCGGCACTGCAAACCGACTCTGTTCCACAATCGGAAGCCAAACATGAAGAACACCTGTCGCAGGCCTTGGCAATACTCGACAACTACACCGAGCTCTACCCCAACCGGTCTGCTCCTGCATTGGTGTTGAAAGGCCTCATCAGCCTGAAAGAGGGTAACATCCAAAAAGCAATGTCGAGCTTCGACCAGTCAAGTGCCGAATATCCACGTCAGGCAGCTGCACTGACCGACATGCTCGACTCATACAAAAACCGCTCGTATCTGAATCGTAGCAGTGAGGGTAAGTATCTTCTCAAACTGTACCGCTCAACAATGGAAGGATACGGGATGTTCAGCCCGAACCTCATCAAAGCACGGTACTATGCCGACAATGGCAACCACGACAAAAGCAAGGAAGAAATATTCAACCACTTCTACCGACGTGGAAACCAAGGTGTGTACGACTGTCTGCTGAGCGATATGCAATACTGCGAAGAAAACATGTACAGCATTTTCAAGCAACTGCTTATGGAGCAGTCGTTCATCGACGTAAGCGTGGAACCAACCACCGACTGGCTCGTATCGAAAAACGACGATGAAGTGAAAGTGATAATAAACAACCGCAGCGATGTTGACCTCGAAAACGTACGTATATTCCTCTGTCTGCACTACACCGACATGTACACCGATGAGTACGATGTTGTGAAATGTCCGTCGATAAACATCATACGCCATCATGACAAGACCGAGGTGGGAGTCGTAAAACTGAACTACGAAGACAAGAAGTATAACGACATCACCCGCATACGAGCCATCGCAATGACCGACGACAAGATATGCTGGATTGACAATGTTGACTACAAATATGTTCATGCCTACGAGGCTTCACGCAAGAATACAAATGCCGACAAGCAGGAACAAAACCGCAGGAAAGCATTCCTCGACCATTTCAACGTCGATAGCCAATCGTTGCTCTCGGCCATAACGACAGGTATCAGGATTTACGGAGATATAAAGCGTGGCGACAAATCGTTGTGGGACAATGTGACAGGTGTGTTCACTTCGGGTGGGAAGCTCGAAGTGGAACTGCCACGAATACTGACACTCATCGACCCTGTATTCTCATTACATCAACTTGGCGACAAAGACAATGCCCTACGTCCGAAAGAAGACTACCTGGCAGGTAGCAACATACGACTGAAATTCGACTATAAGCCACGCGAAGGCGAGACCATACCATTGTACATCTATAGCGACTACGTCAGTTTCTGCATCACCCTCAACTTCAAGGACGGCAAGGCATCGGTTGCCGACATAAAGATTGTAAACTAACCATGTTACCACCCACTACGACATATACATGACAGAGGCATTCGACATACGAGAAGAACAATATGTGGCAGCAAGTTCAAAGGAGAAAGACTTTGAGAATGCGCTGCGCCCCCTTCGGTTTGCTGATTTCAGCGGTCAACAAAAGATCGTCGAAAACCTGAAGGTCTTTGTAGAGGCCGCCAAATATCGTGGCGAACCGCTCGACCACACTTTGCTGCATGGCCCTCCCGGCTTGGGTAAGACCACATTGTCGCAAATCATAGCCAACGAACTTGGCGTAGGGTTCAAGATAACGTCAGGGCCTGTGCTCGACAAACCGGGCGACCTGGCAGGCATCCTCACCTCGCTTGAGGAAAACGATGTCCTGTTCATCGACGAGATACACCGTCTGAGCCCTGTAGTCGAAGAATACCTTTACTCGGCCATGGAAGACTACCGCATCGACATCATGATAGACAAGGGTCCTTCGGCACGAAGCATACAAATAAATCTGAACCCATTCACCCTGGTCGGTGCTACAACCCGCAGCGGTTTGCTCACAGCTCCGTTGCGGGCACGGTTTGGCATCAACCTTCACCTGGAATACTATGATGCCGATGTACTTACCCGCATTATCATGCGCTCAGCTGGTTTGCTGGGCATTCCATGCAGCGACGAATCGGCCTACGAGATTGCCAGTCGCAGCCGGGGTACCCCACGTATTGCCAATGCATTGTTGCGCCGTGTACGCGATTTTGCTCAGGTAAAGGGTAACGGAACAATAGATACCAATATAGCCAGGGTTGCACTCGAGGCTCTTAACATCGACCGTTATGGACTTGACGAGATAGACAACAAAATTCTTACAACCATTATCGATAAATTCCGTGGAGGCCCGGTGGGCATCGGAACCATCGCTACTGCTGTGGGCGAGGAACCTGGTACCGTAGAGGAAGTTTATGAACCATTCCTCATCAAAGAGGGATTTCTCAAACGCACACCAAGAGGGCGCGAAGTCACCGAACTGGCTTATCGACATCTCGGACGCAACATGTACAAGTCTGACAGCGGAGGCATGAACAGTTTGTTCGACTAAAAAGCCTGCGCTGTGTGCTAACGTCTAAAGTCTATGGCAAATATCAAAGGACTTATAAAAGATACAGCGATATACGGAGTGAGCAGTATCGTGGGGCGTTTTCTCAACTATCTGCTTGTTCCGCTGTACACATATACACTCAAGAGTTGTGCCGACTATGGTATAGTGAACGATCTTTATGCCATGACTGCAATAGTGTTGGTGGTGCTCACCTTCGGCATGGAAACCACTTTCTTCCGTTTCGTGAATAAGGAAGAACGGCCTATGCACGTCATGAGCACCGCTCTCATTATGGTAGGCACCGTTTCGGCTGTGTTCGTAGCTGTGGTGCTGCTCTTTCTGCCCCAAGTGTCACAGCTGCTGGGATATGAGGACCATCCGTGGTACATAGGCATGATGGCTGTCATTGTAGGTATGGATGCATTCCAGGCAATACTTTTCAGCTACCTGCGATATAAGAAGAAATCAATAAAGTTTGTGTCGTTCAAGTTGCTGTTCATTATCATGAGTTGTCTCGGCAATCTCACAGCATACGCCATCATTCCACATTATTTGAAATCGTGGGAAATAACGGTGACCTACACCATCGTCATCAACCTGATATGCACATCAATCATCATGCTTTGCTTTGTTAAAGAGTTGCGTGAGTGTCCGTGGCATTTTGACGGTGTCTATTGCCGTGCAATGCTACACTATACATGGCCGCTGCTCATTCTTGGTATTGCAGGCATTCTCAATCAGGTGGCAGGCCAACTTATGCTGCCTCGTGTGTTGCCACGCGAAGAGGGGCGCACCGCACTCGGCATATACGGGGCTTGTGTGAAGGTGGCCATGGTGATGGCCATGATTACCCAGGCTTTCCGCTATGCCTATGAACCATTCGTCTTTGCACAGACAAAGGAGCGCGACAGCAAAGAGACCTATGCTTTGGGCATGAAGTTCTTTGTCATCTTCACATTGTTTGCATTCATCTGTGTCATGGCTTACATGCCGTTGCTCGAGCATATTGTCGATGCAAAATATCGTGTGGGGATGAATATCGTGCCTATAGTGATGGCAGCCGAAATCATGATGGGAGTCTATTTCAACCTCTCGTTCTGGTATAAGCTCATTGACCAGACCATTTGGGGAGCTGTCTTCTCGGTTACGGGCTGTGTGGTGCTGATTGCCGCAGGCCTGCTGTTCATACCTCGATATGGGTATATGGCATGTGCGTGGGCTGGTTTTGCGGGTTATTTCACATCGATGGTGCTGTCGTACATTGTAGGTCAGCGTAAAAATAAGATAGACTACGACATGAAAAGTATAGGTATCTACGTACTCATCACATGTGTGCTTTATGCCATCATGCACTATACCACAGGGCTCGTCGGCTCGCCCCTATGTAAGATGGCCATTGGCACTGTGATTGTTTGCCTGTTCCTGGCATATGTGTTGCATCATGACCTGCCGCTACGAAACATACCCGTCATAGGTAAATTCTTTAATAAACCAAGAACTACGGGGCGATAACGATAAACGCTAACCCCCTAAACCATAAATCATAAATCATAAACCTCATGAACAAGATCACTCTCAGATTTGTGTTTTGCCTTCTCACACTTATGGCATCTGCTACATCGTATGCCGACGAAGGCATGTGGATGATAGGCAACCTCTCGCCCCGTACTTGGGTTTTGCTCAAGGAGATGGGGCTTGAACTCACCCCCCAAGAGTTGTACGACCCCGACGGTCCGTCGCTAAACAATGCCATCGTCATGTTCGGCGGGTTCTGCTCGGGAGTTGTCGTAAGTCCCGACGGCCTGGTATTCACCAACCACCATTGCGGCTTCGATGCCATACAAGACCACTCTACTACATCGCACGACTACCTCACCAACGGATTCTTTGCAAAACGGCAGAAAGACGAGTTGCCCAATCCCGACCTCTACGTGGCATTCCACCTTCGCACCATCGATGTGACCGACCGTGTATTGAGCAGTACTGATGCCTACACGGAAAGCGATGTGCGTTCGGCAGCCATAATGAATACATGCAGGGAGATTGAAATGGAAGTGCTCGACACTATCAATTGCATCTATGGCCGTGTCACACCCTACTATCGCGGCAGCAAATACTATATGTCGGTTTATCAGCGTTTTGACGATGTACGCCTGGTGTGCGCACCGCCCCAGAGCCTTGGCAAATTCGGAGGCGACACCGACAACTGGATGTGGCCACGGCAGACATGCGACTTCTGTGTGCTGCGCATCTATGCAGCACCCGATGGACGTCCGGCCCCGTACAGTAAAGACAATGTGCCATACCACCCAAAAAGCTATGCACATATTTCGGCTGCAGGCTACAAGCCAGGTTCGTATTGCATGACATTGGGTTATCCTGGTGACACCGACCGCTACCTCAGCAGTTATGGTATAGACAATACCATGCGCACCCTGAACGACATCAGGTATAGTGTGCGCAGCGTGAAACTGGCCATTCTCGACGAGGCCATGCGTGCGAGCGATGCCACACGCATCATGTATGCATCGAAGTATGCCAGCAGTTCCAACTATTGGAAGTTCTCGCTCGGACAGAACAAGGCACTGCGCGACCTGAACGTCATCGGCGAGAAGCGCGAACTCGAGGCCGAGATAGCCGAGTGGGCTGAAACCAGCGGCAAGACACAGTATGCAGGCATACTCGACACACTCGAAAACCTGTATGCACAGAATTTTGTGGCCGACTATACCCTTCATCTGCTCGAAGAGTCGTTCTACAGCGGCAGCGATATCCTGCACTTTGCACTTACACAGATGCTGCGCGCAGTAAATGCCGAAGAAGAAGAAGAAGATGCCACCGCCACACACAAAGCCATAGAGAAGGCATATCGCGACATCGATGTAGATGTAGATAAGGCAGTGTTTGCCGCAATGATTAAAAACTATCGCAAACAAGCCGTATGCAACGACTGTTGGCCCGATTTCATGACCAAAATCGACTCGGCATACGGCGGTGATGTCGATAAATACACCGACCAACTCTACAGTCGTTCGCGCATGGCCGACAAGCAGTCGATGCTGAAAGTCACCAATATGGCCGAACTGTTCGACGACGATATGTTTGACGTGGCAATAAGCGTCATAATCAAACTCTTCGAATGCTACAGCGAGAACGATATCGATGAATACGAGCGGCGGCTGGGCGATGCCCTGCGACAGATGAACCACGACAAAGAATACTATCCCGACGCCAACTTCACACTACGCCTCAGTTTCGGAACCGTCGGGGGGTACACTCCAAATGCCGATACCCATTACACACACTACACGCTGCCGCAGTCGCTCATCGACAAATACGAACAAAACCCCGGCAACTACGACTACATGCTGCTGCCGTCGGTATATAAATGGCTGAAACGAGGCAAGTTCGGCAGCCGCTATACCGATGCGGCCACAGGACAGATGCCACTCTGTTTCCTCACCAACAACGACATCACCGGTGGCAACAGCGGCAGCGGCATGTTCGACGGCCGTGGCCGTCTCATCGGACTGGCGTTCGACGGCAACTGGGAGGCCATGAGCGGCGACCTCAAGTACGACAACCGCCTCCAACGCTGCATCGGAGTCGATATACGCTATGTACTCTCCGTCATAGAAACATACACCGGAGCCAAGCGGCTGATAAACGAGTTGACCATTGAATACTGAATCCGCCGACACACCATCCATGTCGAAGAAACGAGCGGGCAGCACCGCCATCTATGTTGCAGCCATACTCACCGTCGTGGCTGCAGCATACTATTACCTGTACGACCCCCGTACGGGTACATCGCTGCCAATGCTCCAGTGTCCGTTCCATCTGCTCACCGGACTGTCGTGTCCTGCCTGCGGACTTCAACGCGCACTCCACTTGCTGCTGCATGGCCAGCCCCTCGCCGCACTGTCATACAACTACCTCCTTGCCCTTGCCATACCCCTTACGCTGCTCGTTGCCCTTTGCCGATGGAAACCGCAAGCCCCCGTCATCCGCTGGTTCGCACCTAAAGTCGGCCATCGTTACACACACGCTACGCTCGTCCTGCTCACCATCGCATGGTGGATAATAAGGAATGTTATGGGGGTGTGAGGATGGTATGTAGGATTGGGGTGTTCCATGCGGATATATTGCCCGTTACTTCGTTCTTTTGGGATATTGCAAAGGGGAATACCCAAAACCAAAACCATGCAAGCCTGGCAGATACAACATTATCGAGCCATAACTGCCACTGGCTTACTGTGCCTTCAATATAACACTTACACTGGTTTCTTATGTGTAAGTTGCATATTTGTAAGTTGCATATTAGATACACCCTTACGCTACGTCGGTATGACAGACCTGCCTGCCGGTATGACTGAGCGGAAAGTTGCTGCATGGGTAGCACAGGTTTTCTATATAGAACGACATTCACTTGAAGTCATACCGACGGAGGTATGAAATACCGCAGGAGCGTATCTGCATACTATTTTAAGTTGCATATTAGATACACCCCTACGCTTCGCTCCGTCGGTATGACAGACCTGCCTGCCGGTATGACTGAGCGGAAAGTTGCTACATGGGTAGCACAGGTTTTATATATAGAACGACATTCCATTGAAGTCATACCGACGGAGGTATGAAATACCGCAGGAGCGTATCTGCACATGAAACATATACATGTGAATCTTGTGTAACACTTATTTACCAAAATTACACATAGAAACCATGCATAAACGTGGAATGCAAACAAAATGCAAACACTTTTCTATCTACCGGGCGGGCAAAAAAACGTAACTTTGCTGTCGAATCGCTTGCAAAGTTACGTTTCGGGCGTTCCTAAGGCAAGCAAAAAAAAGAACCGACACATGAAACATCATCTCATCATCATCTGCACCGCTCTGATTCTTACACACCTTTCCTGCTCCAGCCGACGGCAACCATCCAGCAACAGCATAGACATCACCGGTGCGTGGGTGTTGCGACAGATGAAGTACCCTATGGGCACTACCAGCGACTATTCCGTTGAAGGCAACGGTACCACTTGCATCATCTATGACTCTAATATGTTATACGAGTGCCTGATAAACACTACGCCCACGGGATTGGTTATCAAACCCACAGGTAGGACACGAATTTCGCTTATTGACAAAGAACATGGCAAGTGGCTATATATAGAAGACAACAACCCACGTCCACTCAGTATTGGTGATTCTACCATCACTATACAGCGTCAGGGCATACTCTATACCTATGTCAGAGACAATAATCTCTACGACGAATGGGGTTCCGACATGTGTAACATAATAGCCAGCAATATATCCAACCTAAACAATACTGCCACCGCCACCCCCAACACCTATGTACTCTCTGTACGCGAGCGACGTCAAACCAGCTACATACAGTGGCTTCTAGCTGCAGTAGTCGTCATAACTGTTGTAACTGTGGCCACCTATATCGTTGAACATCGCCGCCGACACCAACTGCAACTGCAACTGCAGCAAATACGTGAGATAGAAGAAAATCGTCCGCTGGAAGAACGAAAAGCAAAGCAGACAGTAGAAGACAAATTCTTTTCATCCATACACTATTTCACACTACTTCAACGCATGGCTACCGGTGAACTGATGCAAGACGATGAGTGGACATCCGTTGAACAGATGCTTATGACGGTCTATCCTGGCTTCACTACCCAGCTACGCAGTCTCTACCCCATGTCGGAATTGGAATATCGCACATGCCTGCTCATCAAACTGCGTATTCCACCCACAGACATAGCTGCTGTGCTGGCTCGCGATGTGAGTTCTGTCAGTTCAATACGTAGCCGCCTCTATGGTAAGGTATTTGGAAAAAAAGGCGGAGCCAAAGACTGGGACAAGTTTATTCTCACTCTCGGGCATTGACACGTGCTTTGCATATTGTTTGCAAAATATCGGTAGTGACAATGCAAACAAAATGCAAACCAAAACCCTTTACATCACAATGAAAAGTCTGTAACTTTGCACTCGCAATCACCGATTGCATCAATTTACACATACATTAACATTAAAAAAAGATTATTATGAGACAGATTAGACAGATTACACTGACCCTGATAGCACTCCTCCTGTGTGCCATTGGGGCAAACGCCCAGACGGCAAGAGTAGCCGATAGTGAACTCATCGGCGTATGGTCGTTGGTATCAATGCAGTACGACGGCGAGAATAAAATCACATGTGGTAAGGCCAATGGCTACTCCTCGTTCAAGTATTTCGGTGCCGACGGCGAGTATGCCTGTGCCGAGATTGCCATGACCAAAGACGGCACCATTGTGGTCATGCCTCACGAGTATGGTACCTACACCTTCAAAAACGGAATGTATAGCGAGATGGGCCGTCCTGCCACTGCCGACGGTGTGGTACTGACCGACAAGACACACTTCAGGGGGCGATGGATTAACCGCACCGATGTGTGGGAAAAGCAATCATCGATGTCCGAAAAGGTAATACGCTATATCGTCGATCGTTGCAAACTGCAAGATGTGCCTGCAGATATCCAACAGCAAATCAAACAAAATATGTTCAAATAGGTTAATCAAGTAAGTTTTACAGTAATTTTTTGTTCATAAAAGTCCTATTAGACCCCAACCCTAGAAAAACAAGAGTTTTAGCCCCCCCATTACTTTCTTTTGCAAGCGTAAAATCTTTCATAACTTAAAACAAATCCTCTGGAGAAGGCTTATCTGAAGCAGCAGCTTTTGCAAGAGAAGAAGTTTTTGAAGAAGCTTTTGTCTTGGAAGCACCATCTTCCTGACCGGAAGATGTTGAAGCAGCTTTAGGCTCCGGAGTTGCATCTGTCGTTAAGTTTCCAAGACCAACTCCCTTGCTTCTCATAAGTTTTTCATATTCTCTAATCTGCTCTTCCGTTACAACTTCACCTTCCTTTGTACGTAAAACCTGTCCCGGGAAGATTTTTTCGCGAAGAGTATGCTCAAGTTCAATTCTATAATCAGGATTATTTTCTATGAAGCTTACAGCATTTTCCTTTCCCTGACCTACTTTTTCTTCTCCGCGAGTATACCATGCACCCCTCTTATCTATTAAGCCATGCTTAACGGCAGAGTCCAAAATTGAAGCAGAAGCAGAAACTCCCTTACCAAAGTAAATGTCAAGCTCAACTTTGCGGAAAGGAGGAGCAACTTTATTCTTTACAACCTTTACACGAACGCGATTACCTAATGCGTCCTCATCACCCTTTCCTTCAATGGTTTCTATACGCCTAATTTCCAAGCGGATTGAAGAATAAAATTTAAGGGCATTACCACCGGTAGTTGTTTCCGGGTTACCAAACATAACGCCGATTTTCATACGAATCTGGTTAATAAAGACAATAGTACACTTACTTTTTCCGACTATGGCAGTAAGCTTTCTTAATGCCTGACTCATAAGACGGGCCTGAACACCCATAACACTGTCACCCATCTCGCCTTCAATTTCTTTTTGAGGGGTAAGGGCTGCAACAGAGTCTATTACAATAATGTCTACGGCACCGCTTCGCACAAGGTTTTCACAAATCTCCAAAGCTTGTTCACCAGTATCCGGTTGGCTTACCCAAAGTTCATCTATATTTACACCAAGATTCTTAGCATAAACAGGATCTAAGGCATGTTCCGCATCAATAAAAGCTGCAATACCGCCAAGCTTCTGAGCTTCCGCAACGGCATGAAGGGCAAGAGTTGTTTTTCCAGAGCTTTCAGGCCCATACATTTCTATGATACGACCACGAGGGTAGCCTCCAACTCCTAAAGCTTCATCCAACAAGATGGAACCAGATGGAATAACATCTACACTGGTTGCATCTGTCTGAGTACCAAGCTTCATAAGACTGCCCGTACCAAACTGCTTTTCAATCTGAAGCCTGGCTGCCTCCAATGCCTTTAGCTTTTCCGACATCTCAGTCGGCATTTTTTCTTCGGTCACTTTTGCCACCTTTTTCCTCCCACAAACACATAAAAGACCATTTCGGAACCCGCATAAAATCTTGATGTTTAAATTAGGCGTCAAATTTTATTTTTGCAACAATACGTTCAAAATCAGCTGGATATGAGCTCTTTACAAAATCAATTGCGGTTAGTGTATACTTCATATTTTGCACAGCCGAGAAACTGGTGTACCAGTTGTTGTTGACATTGTTCTCGTACTCGTTGGGGCCAGTTACGCCAAGCATTACATACTGTTTTTTGTCCTCGGAAAAATTGACTCTTTGCGCCCAGAAACGCGATATGCCGATGAGCACTTCAAGTCCGTACTCGGCAAGGTAATGTTTGTCGCCGGTGTAGTCGACGTATATACGGACAGCATTGGCAATGGCTGCGTTGCGATGTATTTCCTCGAAAGTTATTTCCCACTCGTTATGACACTCTTCGCCATTAACCGTAACCATGGGATAGAGAGCCGCACCGCCCGTAAAGCCGAGCTTCTGTGCATTTTCTATTGCCTTTGGCAGATGCTTCCAGCGGTAGACAAGCAGTGAGTGTGCCACTTTTTTATCAGATGTTGCCAAATAGAACGGCAGACAATAAGCCTCTGTATCCCAATACGTTGTACCGCCATACTTCTCACCTGTGAATCCCTTTGGTCCTATATTGAGCCGTTCATCGCGCCCTGTGTAGGTCTGGTTGAGTTGGAAGATGTTGAACCTGATACCCTGTTGTGCGGCCACGTCGCCGTCAATAATTATATCGCTCTCCTCCCACTTCTCGGCCCATGCGTCGGTCTGCTCGGCAAGCAGCACGTTGTAGCTGGCGGCCACGGCACTATCAACCTGCGACAGAGCCGCCTTTTCAAGCACATCGGCGCCGTAATACATAGTGCTGCATATTGCGGCGTACTTATTGATGACGAGCGTCTGCCCCATCTCAACCCTGATTTGGTAGACATTGCCTGCATACTTATCGCCCAATGGCGACGATGTAAGCTGCGGCTCAACAGGTTTGCCGCAGCTTACATCGT
>CALGGJ010000114.1 GCA_937915745.1 uncultured Prevotellaceae bacterium
AACAATACAAAAAAAAAGTGACCTTCATGTTAAAAAAAAGTGGGGAATCGTGGTGGAATGTGGGGGAAAATCACTAAATTTGCAGACGAAAACAAAATAGTAAGGATTGATGCGATTTATCGGAGACTATTCAGCCAAAATAGATGCAAAGGGCAGGGTGTTCCTGCCTGCACAACTGAGAAAGGTGCTGGAGGCAGAAGGCGAAGCACGCTGCATACTGCATTCAGATCTTTTCCAGCCGTGCCTTGTGCTTTATCCCGAAAGCCTTTGGAACGAAATGCTTGACATGATGCGGCAGCGCTTCAATCTATGGAACGGAACTCACCAAAATATACTACGTAAATTTGTGGCCACGGCTGATGTGGTGGAACCCGACAGCAACGGACGTATATTGATAAATAAAAAGAAACTGGAATATGCAGGCATATCGTCCGACGTTAGAATTCTCGCTGTTGACGACCACATCGAAATATGGGACAAGCAGAAGTGTGACGACATACTAAGCAAGACCGACTCGCTTGGCGACGAGCTTCAAGCCCTTATGGCCGACATGCCTATATCGCTCTGACACGACACATATATGCCACTTGCAGGCATTACCGCACCTTCCCCGGGAGGTATGGTGCAACTGCATAAACTTAAGAGTCCTCGCGCGCGAACATTGCTAATATATGAGGAGCTGAATTGCAAGTATAAGGAGCTGTGACAAGCTTTATTTGAATATAAGAGTTGTGACAAGCTTTATCAAAAAACATAGCCGACATGCCCGAAACCGCCTCGACATACCATAACCCTGTGCTGTTGATGCCAAGCATCGATGCCATGAACATCGCACCCAGAGGAATATACGTGGATGTGACGATGGGCGGCGGAGGTCATACACGTGAAATACTGAGCCGGATGGATGCCGACTCACACCTCTATTCATTCGACCAAGATGCAGACGCTGAAACCAACGCACCTGCCGGTGATAGTCGCTTCACGTTCGTGAGAAGCAACTTCCGCTACCTGCGCAATTTCATGCGATACTACTGCCATGACCACGACATCGATGCCATTCTGGCCGATCTTGGAGTGTCGTCACACCATTTCGACAGTCCGCAGCGTGGTTTTTCAATACGCAACGACGGTCCGCTCGACATGCGGATGAATCAGAAATCGGGCCTGACTGCTGCACAAATCGTAAACAACTACGACGAAACGGCTCTCGCCACACTGTTCCACAATTATGGAGAACTTAACAACAGTCGCCAACTGGCACGTGCCATCATCAAGGCAAGAGCTTTGCATCAGATTGAGACAACCACACAACTCATCGAGACACTGCAACCGCAGCTCGGCCGCGACCGTGAAAAGAAAGACATGGCGAAAGCCTTTCAGGCACTGCGCATAGAAGTGAACCAAGAGATGCAGGCTTTGAGCGAGATGCTAAAAGCCGCCACCCAACTGCTGAGACCCGGAGGCCGGCTCGTGGTCATTACCTATCATTCGCTCGAAGACCGTATGGTGAAAAACATGATGCGTACCGGTAACACCGAAGGACATGAAGAGAAAGACTTCTACGGTAACATATCGGTGCCATATACATCGCTCACCCGAAAACCCATAATACCAACGGCCGAAGAGCAGGAAGCCAACCCACGATCGCGGAGTGCCAAACTGAGGGTTGGCATCAAGGTCTGAAAGCTGAATACTAAAGGCATATGAGGAAACGATAATACGGCAAAGGGAAATGTACTAATGAACGACGAAAACAAAGACATAGCAGAAGAATTGGCCAACGCGCTGAACGAAGCCGAGACGAAGGAACGTGCTGAGAAGGAAGAAGCCATCAAGGCCATAAAGAAGTTTACCGACCAGGATGAAGACGATAACTCGCTTGGCGAGATAACATTAAAGTCAATCATCGGAGGCGACATACTGCAGAGCCGCTTTATGCTAAGACAGGTAGTCTTCTTTATGTTCCTGGTGTTGCTGGCCATCATCTACACAGGCAACCGCTATGCGAGCCAGCAGGATACATTGCTAATCGACAGTTTGAAGGTAGTCCTGCAAGAAGAACGCTACAGAGTGCTTACGATGGAAAGCGAATTGCTCAACGCAAGCCGCCAATCGGAAATTGTGAAAGAATTGAAAGCCAACGGCGACTCAACCCTGCTACACTCCACCACTCCGCCATTTGCCATAAGCAAAAAAGACTAATCACTATGAAGTTTGACAAGAAATACATATCGAGCCAATCTACGCTGGTGTTAATCATAGCACTGGCCTTCTGTGCTGCAATCGTAGTGGTAATGGTAAAAACCATGGTCTTCGACAAGGCTTTCTGGGAAAATCAGCGTCGCAACAACTTCGAGCAGGACAGCCTTACCGTGCCTGCCATGCGTGGGAACATACTTTCTGCCGACGGTCAACTCATGGCAAGCAGCCTGCCCGACTACAAGATATACATCGACTTCAAGTCGGGCCTCAGCAACGAAGCCATTAAGAAAGGCGTCTTTTCACACCGCGACTCCATATATCACCTCACAAAAGACTCGCTCTTCATGGGCAAGGGTGAGGTGTTTGCAGCCATGCTCGACACAATATGCAACGGTCTTGCCGAAATATGTCCGAACAGGACCGCTGCCGACTACCGTAAACACTTTGCCGAAGGGTGGACATCGCAAAGCCGATACTTCGAAGTGTGCAAGGGCACTACACTCAACTACATTCAATACACTGAAATCATGCGGTTGCCCTTTTTCCGCGATTATCCACGCCGCAGATACTACGTGGGCCTTACAATCGAGGAACGCAACAACCGCAAGAAACCGTTCGGATCGCTTGCACGACGCACACTGGGCGAGATGTTTGGAGCAAAAGACTCGGCTCGCTCGGGCATGGAGCTGGCCTACGACTCGCTGTTGCGCGGTGTTCCAGGCGTCAAACACCGTCGTAAGATTCTGAACAAATACATCGACCTCATAGACATCAAGCCTCGCAACGGATACGATATCGTATCGACAATAGACGTCACGATGCAAGACGTGTGTGAAAGTGCCCTGCGCGAGGAGTTTGAAGTAATAAAAGGCACAGGCGGACTTGCCGACATGGGAGTCGTCGTACTGATGGAAACCAAGACAGGCGACGTGAAAGCCATAGTAAATCTGTCGCTCTACGATGATGGCCAATACTACGAAGCACGCAACTTTGCTTTGGCTGCCCTCATGGAGCCAGGGTCAACATTCAAGACCGCATCGATTCTGGTGGGACTTGACGATGGCGAACTGACACTCAACGACCACACCAACGGTAACGGGGGGGTGTATAACATGTATGGGTCGATGATGAAAGACCACAACTGGAACCGTGGCGGATATGGCGATATGGACGTGGCACACACACTGATGTACTCATCTAACATAGGCGTGAGCCGACTTATCGACAGCCGATACCATAACAATCCCGAGAAATTCGTCGAAGGACTCCACCGCATCGGTATCGGTGCCGACCTCCAATTGCCGTTCGTAGGTTCGGCCACACCTGTCATACGTATGCCTAAGCCCGATAGGAGCAACTGGTCGAAGACCGCCTTGGCATGGATGTCGATAGGATATGAGACGCAGATTCCACCTATCTCGACCATTGCGTTCTACAATGCTATTGCCAACAACGGCAAGATGGTAAGCCCCCGGTTTGTGAAAGAAGTTCAGGAAAACGGCAAGACCATATCGACCATACCAGTTAAGGTGTTGAAAGAGCAGATTGCACGTCCTGAAGCCATTGAGCAGATACGCGAGATACTGGTGCGCGTGGTAAGTGAAGGTGTTGGCAAACGTGCCGGAAGCAAGCTTTTCACCGTAGCCGGCAAGACGGGAACGGCTCAAGTGGTAGGCAATGGTGGATACAAGGGCGGCGGACACCTCGTGAGTTTCTGCGGGTACTTCCCTGCCGAAGACCCTAAATACACATGTATCGTTGCCATACGTCTGAAGTACGGATTGGCGTCGGGCGGCGGACAGGCCGGTCCGGTGTTCAAGAAGATTGCCGAGAGTATTTATGCCAATGATGTGACGAGCGACCTGACACGAGCCGTTGACACCCTGACCGTGTATGTACCCGAAGTGAAGAATGGAGATGTGAGCGCTGCGCGGTACGTGCTGGACGAACTTAACATCCCTGCCCCTGCTCACAATACAGAGAAGGGCGACATAGGGCAGGCCGTGGCCGAAGGCGATGGTGTGAATTTCAGTATCAACGACAACGACATCGACCATCTGCCCAACCTCTTGGGTATGGGTCTGCGCGATGCAGTATTCGAAATCGAACGACGTGGAATGAGGGCAAAAGCCAGTGGCGCCGGACGAGTGACACATCAGAGTGTGGCCGCCGGCACCAAGACCGAATCCAATAAGACCGTAGAGATAGAATTGACCAACGATTAATATATGAAAGATGAAACTGAGCGATTTAATCAACAACATAACACCACTTGAGGTCGTGGGAACAACCGACCGCGATATCAGGGGTGTGAACCTCGACTCGCGCCAGATAAGCGCCTCACACATGTTTGTTGCCATACGCGGCACACAGGCCGACGGTCATCGCTTCATACCGAAGGCCATCGAGCAGGGAGCAACCGCCATCGTATGTGAACAGTTGCCAGACAATATCGACGCGACAGTGACCTACATACGAGTGGAAAACTCTGAAGATATCACCGGCAACATTGCCTCGGCATTTTTCGACATGCCGTCGGCAAAGCTGAAGCTCGTGGGTGTGACCGGCACCAACGGCAAAACAACTGTTGCAACCACACTTTATAACATCTTCCGCCATCTCGGATATAAGGCAGGCCTGTTGTCCACCGTGGTGAACTACATTGACGGCAAGTCCATACCGACCGAACACACTACGCCCGACCCCATCACCCTCAACCGCCTCCTGGCCGCAATGGTCGATGCAGGGTGCGACTATGTGTTCATGGAGGTCAGTTCGCACGCCATAGTACAAAACCGTATCGGTGGACTCACATTTGCCGGTGGCATCTTCACCAACATAACCCGCGACCATCTGGATTATCATAAGACATTCGACAACTACCTGCATGCCAAGAAGTTGTTCTTCGACAATTTGCCTGCTTCGGCATTTGCCATAACCAACCTCGACGACAGGCATGGCATGGTCATGATGCAGAATACCAAAGCCATGGTCAAGACCTACTCGGTGCAACAAGCAGCCGATTTCAAGGCCAAAATCATCGAATGTCACTTTGAGGGCATGTATCTTGACATCTGCGGACAGGAAGTTGGAGTGCAGTTCATCGGACGTTTCAACGCATCTAACCTGCTTGCAGTATATGGAGCCGCTGTCATGTTGGGTCAAGACCCTCACGAAGTACTGGTGGCAATGAGCATGATGCATCCTGTGAGCGGCCGGTTGGAGGCCATCAACGCTCCGGCTGGCTACACAGCCATTGTCGATTATGCCCATACTCCCGATGCCCTTGAGAATGTGTTGGGAGCCATACACGGAGTACTCGAAGGCAAAGGTCGTGTCATAACAGTGTGTGGAGCCGGAGGCAACCGCGACAAAGGAAAACGTCCGCTCATGGCACAAGAGGCAGTGCGCCAAAGCGACCATGTCATAATCACAAGCGACAACCCACGCTTTGAAGAGCCGCAAGACATCATCAACGACATGCTGGCAGGGCTCGATGCCTGGCAAATGCGCCACGTACTGGCAATAGCCGACCGCCGCGAAGCCATACGTGCGGCTTGCATGATGGCACAGAAGGGCGATGTGATACTGATTGCCGGCAAGGGACACGAAGACTATCAAGAAATAAAAGGTGTGAAACATCATTTCGACGACAAGGAGGAAGTGCTGAAGATTTGCCAGGCATGACGCAAGGCATAATGCCGACATCGGAAAACGATTCCGCACTCACAGTCCCGCGACTCCGCACTCACAGTCCCGCGACTCCGCACTCACAGCCCCGCGACCCGCAACACACCGAAATGAAAGAAACAATGTAAACCAACCAAAGCAATCAACCATACAAAGATAATGCTATACTACCTCTCACAATATCTCGAACAGTTTCACCTGCCAGGCATCGGCATGTGGAACTATATCTCGTTCCGCTCGCTGCTGGCATTCATGCTTGCCCTGCTCATCACAATGTGTGCCGGCAAGAGTTTCATAACCTTCATGAAACGCAAACGCCACCTGGAGTCGGCACGCGATGCCTTAATCGACCCCTACGGAGTTCAGAAGCACGGCACACCATCGATGGGCGGTGTCATCATTGTCGGAGCCGTAGTAATACCGGCCCTGCTGCTTGGACGCCTCGACAACATATACATTAACCTGCTCATCATCACCATTATATGGTTCGGGTTACTCGGTTTTCTCGACGACTACATCAAACTGCGCGGCAACAAAGACGGCCTCAAGCCACGCTACAAGATACTGGGGCAACTGGCGCTGGGTACCGTGGTAGGCGTTGCACTATGGTTGTCGCCACAGGCCGTTGTAAGGGAAAACGTAGAGACGACCACCGAGTCGTCCACCGTAATCTATCACAAGAGCGAGGCACGTAAATCAACCGTAACGACAGTGCCATTCTTCAAAAACAACAACCTCGACTACTACGAAGCATTCAACTGGATATCCGACGGTAAGACCAAACGTGCCTGCGGATGGATACTCTTCATACTTGTCACAACCTTCGTTATCACCGCCGTATCAAACGGAGCCAACCTCAACGACGGCATGGACGGCATGTGTACGGGCAATGCAGCCATCATTGGCACAGCCCTCGGCATCCTGGCCTACGTGTCGGGACACATACACTTTGCCAGCTACCTCAACGTGATGTACATACCCGGCTCGCAAGAAATTGTAGTATATCTCTGTGCATTTGTAGGTGCTCTCATCGGTTTCCTCTGGTACAACACCTTCCCTGCCAAGGTCTTCATGGGCGATACAGGCTCGTTGGCTATAGGAGGAGTAATAGCCGTGACCGCGGTCATTATCCACAAAGAACTGCTCATACCGATACTCTGCGGAGTGTGGCTCATGGAAAGCGTGTCGGTGATACTGCAAGTATGGTATGCCAAACGCGGAAACCGACGCGGAGTGAAGCAACGAGTTTTCCGCCGCGCACCGCTCCACGACCACTTCCGCGTGCTGCCGAGCCAACTGCTGGCAGATGCCAAATATCTGTGCAAGCGCAACTCGACACCACTGCACGAAAACATGATAACCATTAGATTCTGGATTGTGACCATACTGCTCGCGGCAGTCACCATCATAACACTGAAAATACGATAACCATGAAACGCATAGTAATACTGGGAGCAGCCGAGAGCGGAGCGGGAGCAGCCGTACTGGCCAAGTTGAAAGGCTTCGATGTGTTTGTGTCAGACATGTCGGCCATCAAAGACCAATACAAACAACAGCTTGACCAATACGGCATAGATTGGGAGGAGGGCCGTCACACCGAAGAACTCATACTGTCGGCCGACGAGGTAATAAAAAGCCCGGGAATCCCCGACAAGGCACCAATGGTGCAGAAAATCAAGGCACAAGGCACACCCCTCATCTCGGAGATTGAGTTTGCCGGACGCTACACCGATGCCAAGATGATATGCATCACCGGCTCAAACGGCAAGACCACAACCACCTCGCTCATATACCACATACTGCGCAATGCCGGATACAACGTAGGCCTGGCAGGCAACATAGGCCGTAGCCTCGCCCTGCAGGTGGCTACCGAACACTTCGACTATTATGTGATAGAACTCAGCAGCTTCCAGCTCGACGGCATGTACGAGTTCCGTGCCGACATAGCCGTGCTGCTCAACATCACCCCCGACCACCTCGACCGCTACGACTTCAAGATGCAGAACTACGTCGATTCGAAAATGCGCATCACACAAAATCAGACCGAAGACGACGCCTTCATCTTCTGGAACGACGACCCCGTAGTGACCCGAGAGCTCAAACGCTACAATCTGCACACGCGCCTGTACCCGTTCGCTGCAGTGAAAGGAAACGGAGCCATTGCCTATGCCGACGACGGACATTACGTAATCGAGGTGCCCACGCCGTTCAATATGGAACAAGACGAACTGGCTCTGACCGGACGTCACAACCTCTACAACTCGCTTGCTGCCGGTATAACGGCCAACATAGCCGGCGTGAGCAGTGAGACGTTGCGCAAGAGTCTGGCCAGCTTCAAGGGTGTGGAACATCGTCTTGAAAAGGTGGGACGAGTACGTGGCATCGATTTTGTAAACGACTCGAAAGCAACCAATGTCAATGCGTGCTGGTATGCGCTCGAAAGCATGAAGCAACCCACGGTTCTCATCCTGGGTGGACTCGACAAGGGCAACGACTACTCCGAAATCTACGACCTGGTACGCCAGAAGTGTAAGGGGCTGGTTTTCCTCGGGTTGGATAACCGTAAACTGCACGACAACTTCGACTCGTTCGGACTGCCTGTTGCCGATGTGCAAAGCATGAAGGCATGTGTTGACGAATGCTACAAGATGGCTGCGCCGGGCGACTGCGTGCTGCTCAGTCCGTGCTGTGCCAGCTTCGACCTCTTCAAAAACATGGAAGACCGCGGTGAACAGTTCAAAGAGTGTGTGAAGAATCTGTGAAACGAAGTGTGACGGACACAGAGCGCAGAACTGCCGGCACCAAGACATGTATGACTGATGCTGGATTTGACCACCGGAAACTTATTCAACAATAATTGCCAAACAAATATAACCGACACCACCAATATGCTGAAGATTATAAGCAACAACCTGTTTAAGGGCGACAAAGTGATATGGATGATTTACTTCTTCCTGTGTATGATTTCGTTGGTCGAGATATACAGTGCCTCAAGCTCGCTCACCTACACTCAGGGCAACCACTGGGATCCGATGATTCGTCAGGCAGGGTTCCTGTTCGCCGGACTGATTATCATCTTGGTAGTAACCCGCATTCCATGCAAATACTTCAAGCTCTTCCCCTTCTTTCTGTTACCGGCCTCGGTTTTGCTGTTGCTCTATGTATTGTTTTTCGGTGGTACCATCAATGGAGGGAACCGCTGGATAGACCTCGGATTCCTGTCGTTCCAGCCATCGGAGGTGGCCAAGGCTGCGCTCATCATGTCGCTTGCAGCCATACTGTCGAAGACTCAGAACGAGGAGGTGGTACACAACCGTCGGGGCACAAAAACCGTGGTGATGGCCACCAAGGGAGGATACAGCAAGCCGTTCAAGATTTGCGGCATACTCATCATCGTAATCTGCGGACTCATCTTCACCGAGAATCTATCGACGGCTCTCATCCTGTTTGCCGTTTCGGTCATGATGATGTATATCGGCAACATTCCTCACAAACTCATGCTGCGCGGCCTGCTCGTCATTGGTCTGATAGGCGGTGTGGCAGCCACACTGCTCATCATCACACCCGATGCCGTTGTGGGCAAAGCCGGCGGACGCTTGCTGACATGGAAACATCGCATAGAAGAGAAGGTGGGCATGAAATCGGAGGCTGACAAACTGGCTCTGGACGATGAGAAAAGCGAATACAACCTGTCGGAAAACTGGCAGGTGGGTAATGCCAATATAGCCATTGCCAACTCCAACATCATCGGGCTGGGACCAGGCAACTCGGTGCAACGCGACTTCCTGTCGCATGCCGAGTCGGACTTCATCTATGCCATCATAATCGAAGAGACTGGCATCATCGGGGCATTGTTTGTCATATTCCTATATCTGGCACTGCTGATAAGGGTGAGCAAGATAGCCAACCGGTGCGACAAGTTCTTCCCTGCATTCCTCATCATGGGATTTGGCATCCTGCTAGTGTTGCAGGCTCTCATCAACATGGGAGTAGCCGTACACCTGCTGCCTGTCACCGGACAACCCCTGCCACTGATAAGCAAGGGAGGTACTTCAATCATCATCACATGCTTCTATTTCGGTGTGATACTCAGCATAAGCCGCTATGCAGAGAAAGTGAGCGAAACCCCGAAAGAACCGGCCGAGGCTGTGAGCGCACTCGAGACCGACGAATACTATAACACCGCCGGCATCGACTGAAGACGACTGCGCACTCGCAAGCCCGAGACTGCGCACTCGCAAGCCCGAGACTGCGCACTCGCAAACCGAAAATCATAACAACAACACGACGAACATGCCGAACCGACGGCAAACCATCACTTTTCCATTCAATAAATTGCACATTCAAGAAGTTATTCGTATATTTGCAGAACAATGAAACAGACCCGAGTCATAATAAGCGGCGGAGGCACAGGAGGCCATATCTTTCCTGCCATATCCATAGCCAATGCCATAAGAACACTGCGTCCCGATGCCGAAATCCTGTTTGTAGGAGCCGAAGGCCGTATGGAGATGCACCGTGTGCCAGCCGCAGGCTACAAGATAGTGGGCCTGCCCATAGAAGGTTTCAACCGCAAGAATCCGTTGAGGAACATACGCGTGTTGTGGAAAGTGTGGAAATGCCAACGCATGGCACGCAAGATAATCAGGGAGTTCAAACCCGACGTCGCGGTGGGAGTGGGCGGATATGCCAGCGGGCCTACCCTGAAGACCGCAGCCCAGATGGGCATCCCGACACTCATACAAGAACAAAACTCATATGCCGGAGTCACCAACAAACTGCTGGCCAAATCGGCCACCAAAATATGTGTGGCCTACGAAGGCATGGAACGTTTCTTCCCCGCCAACAAGATTCTGATGACAGGCAACCCCGTGCGCCAGTCGCTCACCGAGACACGACTCACACCGGCCGAGGCCCGCAAACACCTGGGACTCGACCCCACCCTGCCCACACTGCTCATCATAGGCGGCAGCCTCGGAGCACGCACCATCAACGAGAGTGTACTCAACTCGCTGCAACTCATCAACCGTACACACATGCAGGTAATATGGCAGACCGGCAAATACTACAGCCACCACATTGCCTCCACCCTCGGCCGACTGGGAAAACCACAGAACCTCATGGTCACCGACTTCATAGCCGACATGGACGCTGCCTACGCAGCAGCCGACCTCGTCATATCACGAGCAGGAGCCAGCAGCATAAGCGAACTATGCCTGTTGGGCAAACCATGCATACTCGTACCATCACCAAACGTGGCCGAAGACCATCAGACAAAAAACGCAAGAGCACTGTCTGACCGCAATGCCGCACTGTTTATGAACGACTCTTACGCATCGACTCAACTCATGCCACTGGCTATACAAACAATAAGCGATGCAGATAAACTAAACACCCTGAGCACCAACATAAAACAATTGGCACTGCCCGACTCGGCACAGATAATTGCACGAGAAACACTAAAACTCATCAAAGAATAAAACCACACGATGGAACACAACATAAAATCAGTATATTTCGTGGGAGCCGGAGGCATCGGCATGAGTGCCCTCGCACGCTACTTCCTGGCCAAAGGCTACAATGTGGGCGGATACGACAAAACACCCACCGAACTAACCCGCCGACTCACCGAAGAAGGTGCACTGATACACTACGAAGACTCCCCCACACTGATTCCCGACTGCTTCAAGCAGAAAGACACAACGCTCGTGGTATATACACCAGCCATACCGTCCGACCACAAAGAACTCAACTACTTCAGCCAACAAAACTACGACATACAAAAACGGGCACAAGTGCTGGGATTCCTCACACGCCAACACAAAGGACTATGCGTAGCCGGAACCCACGGCAAAACAACCACATCTACAATGGCTGCCCACCTGCTGCACCAATCACAAATTGACTGCAACGCATTCCTCGGAGGCATATCGAAAAACTACGGCACCAACTACATACTGTCGGCCGACAGCGACTACGTGGTAATCGAGGCCGATGAGTTCGACCGCTCGTTCCATCACCTACGTCCATACATGACCGTAATCACTGCCACCGACCCCGACCACCTCGACATCTACGGCACAAAAGAAGCATACCTCGAAAGCTTCAGACACTACACCACACTCATACAGCCAGGCGGAACACTCATCATACACCGCGGGCTCGAAATGAAAGCAGACACAGGACCGGAAGTGACAGTATATGAATACTCGCGTGACGAAGGCGACTTCCATGCCGCAAACATACGGATAGGCGGTGGCGAAATAGTGTTCGACCTTGTCACACCCACCACCACACTACATGACATACAACTGGGAGTACCCGTCAGCATCAACATCGACAACGGCATCGCAGCCATGGCACTGGCATGGCTCAACGGAGTGAGCGAAGACGAAATACGACAAGGCATGAAAAGCTTCAAAGGAGTTGACCGCCGATTCGACTTCAAGCTCAAAACACCAAACATGGTCTTCATAAGCGACTATGCACACCACCCACGCGAAATAGAGCAAAGCGTGAAGTCAATACGCGAACTTTATGCCGACAAACGCATCGCTGCCATATTCCAGCCACACCTCTACACCCGCACCCGCGACTTCTACCGAGAGTTTGCACAAAGCCTCTCACCACTCGACAAGGTCATACTGTGCGACATTTATCCCGCACGCGAACAGCCAATACCAGGCGTAACCTCAAAACTCATCTACGACAACCTGCGGCCGGGCATCGACAAAATGATGATACACAAGACAGAAATCATCGACACAGTGAGACACAAAGACTTCGACGTGCTCATCTCATTAGGAGCAGGCGACATCGAAGACTACGCACCACAAATAGTCACAGCACTCCAACAATGAATCTGAAACGAGGCATACAAATCATCACGGCAGCAATACTCTTTACGGGTGTAGCAGCATACATCGTATATGCCATCTTCTGGGCAGCCGAAGAAAGAGACACCGAAGCAATCTGCAGACAAGTAGAACTCAACATAGAGCAGAACCGACACCCGGGATTCATAAACCCCACCATCGTTGAAAACATACTGCGCACTGCCAACATCTACCCTAACGGCCGAAATATGGACGACATCAGTACACAAGACATCGAGACCGAACTGCAAAAAAACGACTTCGTCGAAGACGTGACATGCTACAAGACTGCCAACCGTAAAATACACATCGACATCACACAACGCACACCAGTAATCTACATACTCAAAGCCGACGGCAGCGGATACTATGTTGACAGCCACGGAAAGATAATACAAAAGACCACATATCCAGTCAACATGCCAGTAGCCACAGGCAAAATCACACAACAATACGCACAGAAATACCTTTCGCTACTGGGCAACTACATCATCAGCAACGACTTCTGGAACAACCAGATAGAACAACTCATCGTTTCTACCAACTCCGATGGTGAATACACAATCGACATCATACCACGCATCGGCACCGGCACAATAAAGCTGGGCACGATAGCCGACTATGAAAAGAAACTGAGCCGCCTGCGCACATTCTACGAAAAAGCAGTGCCTACCATCGGCTGGAACAAATACACAACCATAGACCTCGCATACGATGGCCAGATAATTTGCAAAAAGACAAAAAACAAATAGTATGACAGAACAGGAATCAATCATTGTAGCCATAGAGCTGGGCTCGTCGAAAATATCGGCCATTGCAGGCAAGAAAAAAGACGGCACCATGCAAATACTGGCCTACGCAGAAGAAAAAAACTACGACTGCGTGAAACGTGGAATGGTCTATAACATAGAAAAGACCACCCAAAGCATCAAAAACGTGATAAGCCGCATCGAGACATCGCTCAAGATGAAGGTGACACGCACCTATATCGGACTGGCCGGACAGTCGGTACACTCGGTGAAGAGCATAGTAAGGAAAAACATGCTCGCACCGACATACATAACACAAGGACACATTGATGCCATCACCGACGAGAGCCATGAAGTACCACTCGAAGACTATGAACTAAACGGATTCTTCGTACAAAACTTCATAGTCGATGCCAACGTGACTGCTAACCCAGTAGGTATCATGGGTACGAACATCGAAGGCGAATTTCTCAATGTGATTGCCAACAAACGCCTGCGCAACAACATCAAGACCTGCTTCGAAAACCTCGGACTCGATATTGCAGATTACCGCATCGCATCATTTGAACTGGCAAACAATCTCCTCACCGATGCGGAAAAGCGCTCGGGCTGTGCAATGATTGATTTCGGAGCCGGCACAACCACCATTGCAGTGTTGAAAAACAATATAGTAAGGCAAATCGTCACACTGCCATTAGGCATCAACTGCATACGCCAAGACCTCTGCGACCAGCAGATCGAAGAATCGGAAGCCGAGGAACTTCTGCTGAAATATGGCAACGCCATTATCGAAAACGACAATACCGACGATGACAACAAAAAAACCACCTACACCACATCTGACGGACGCGAGATAGAAATCACCCTCATACAGCAAATTATTGAGGCCCGACTCGATGAAATCCTGCGTAATGTGGATAATCAGCTGCACGGATCAGAGTATGGCGACAAACTGCTGGGTGGGGTGGTTATCACCGGTGGCGGTGCAAATATTAAGAACATCGACAAGGCATGTGCCACATCGCTCAAGGCGGCTAAGGTAAGAATTGCGAAGAAACTTATTCCGCAAGTAATAAAAAACAGCGACATCACATCGCTATCGACCGAAAGCCCTACAAGCTGTACCATCATCTCGCTGTTGCTTTCCGGTGATGAAAACTGTGTTGGCGATGCTTACAACGGACCTGACATTTTTGCCGAGAAAGCAAAGGAAGATGAAATAACTGCAACCAAAGAGGCAAACGCCAAACGCCAGAAGGAGGAAGACGATGCACTGGAATATATTGAGGACATAAAAAACCAACTGCGCACTGCAATACTGAGAATGCAACAAGTGGGCGAAGAAATCAAAAACAACCCGTCGAGCAAGAAACTATGGGTAAATGCCGACGAAGCTGCAGCTCAGGCAGAAGCCGTCATCACTGACGAGTTTGATACACAGAAAGCCATTCTGGCCGACAAAGACAAGTACAAGCAATCGTTGCGAGAGGCCGAAGTGCTTACCAAAAAATGTGGTGAAGAGGCCGAAAACCTGCAACAGATTGTGAAAGATGCCAAGAAGAACAACTCGGCAATGGGTAGGTTTACACGCTGGATTGACGATTTGTTAAAGGAATAAGGCCGGATCGTTGAAGGGTGAAGGCTGATACACGGATAGATAAAACAGAAAGTAACATTGATATATCGCATAAACAACTAATCAACATGGACGTAGAATTTAAGTTTCCGCAAGAGGAAACCAGCATCATAAAAGTGATAGGCGTTGGCGGAGGTGGCTGCAACGCGGTAAACAACATGTATAGCAAAGGAATACATGACGTTTCTTTCATTGTGTGTAACACCGACAACAAGGCACTGAACGACTCGGTTGTACCGTCGAAGCTGCAATTGGGTAAAGACGGACTTGGTGCGGGCAACAATCCTGCTACCGGCCGTCAAGCTGCTGAAGAGTCGGCCGACGATATCAAGTCGATGCTCAGCGATGGCACGAAGATGGTGTTCATAACGGCCGGAATGGGGGGTGGAACTGGAACAGGAGCTGCACCGGTGATTGCCAAGATGGCTAAGGAGAAAGATATTCTGACGGTGGGAATAGTCACCATACCGTTCCGTTGGGAAGGGATTAAGAAGATTGACCAGGCTCTTGACGGTGTTGAGGAAATGAGCAGGAACGTGGACGCGTTGCTCGTTATCAACAACGAACGCCTGCGCGAGATTTATCCGGACCTCACGGTGCTTGACGCATTCAGCAAGGCCGACGAGACGTTGTGTAATGCAGCACGCAGTATTGCTGAAATCATAACGATGCACGGCATTATCAACCTTGACTTCAAGGATGTGAAGACTGTACTACTCGACGGCGGGGTTGCAATCATGAGTTCGGGCTACGGCAGTGGCGACTCGCGCATTACCAAGGCTATTGAAAATGCCTTGCACTCGCCTCTGCTTAACAACAACGATATCTACAACTCGAAGAAACTCTTGCTGCACATTTCATTCTCGGCCGACGAGAGTCAGGGCACGCCAAGTTTGATGATGGAGGAGATGAACGAGATACATGAGTTCATGGGTAACATGCAGACTGCTGACATCATTGAGACTAAATGGGGTCTGTCGCTCGATCAGTCGCTGGGCGATAAGGTTAAGGTTACGATACTTGCT
Source organism: uncultured Prevotellaceae bacterium (assembly GCA_937915745.1). Lineage (GTDB taxonomy): Bacteria > Bacteroidota > Bacteroidia > Bacteroidales > Bacteroidaceae > Colivivens. The sequence goes on from CALGGJ010000114.1 coordinate 16,178, forward strand.
ACTGGATTCGGGGTTGGCGATATCAACTCTACTGACATGAATAATCGTATCAACAAGCGTAATGAGGAGGAGCGCAAGCGTGAGGTGGAGCGTACCGGGAAGGAGATTGAGCGTGAGCGCCGCCGCACCAGCATATATGGTCCTGCCGACAAGAGTTCGTCGATTCGTAAGCTTATCTTCAGCTATATCTTTAAGGATGAGGATCTTGACAATGACGATATAATCAGTATGGTTGAGTCGATTCCGACATACAAGCGTAAGCGTGAGGATTTGCGTAATATAGATGAGCGTTCGAATATATCGGCTGCGGCTCCGATGGCTGGTTCGGTCATCAGTTTTACATGAGCTGACGGTTTCTGAGTCGTCTTTTAAGTGGGACGGCAGGTGTATGACATGGTTGTGTGTTGTATGTCTGCTGTCTTTCTTTTGTTTTTGTTTGTTGTTGTTCTGATGTGTTTTCGTTTGGTTTCTTGACAGAAAAAAGATGTGCCGACGCGGTCAGAATCACTTCTTTTTGGTCGGCACGAGAATATATGTAAGAATTGAATGAAATGTATTCGTTTTTTATGCGTCGATATTGGCGTATGTGGCGTTGCGCTCAATGAATTCGCGGCGTGGTGGTACGTCGTCGCCCATGAGCATTGAGAATATGTAGTCGGCTTCTACTGCATCGTCTATGGTGACTTGTTTCAGGAGCCGTGTCTCTGGGTTCATGGTTGTTTCCCACAGTTGTTCCGGGTTCATTTCTCCGAGTCCTTTGTAGCGTTGTGTCTTGACGCTGTCGGCTGTTCCGTCGCCGTATTTGTCGATGAATTGCAGTCGTGCTTGTTCGTCGTAGCAGTATTCGCTTATTTTGCCTTTGGTGCATTTGTAGAGTGGCGGTGTTGCTATGTACAGGCGTCCGTCGCGTATGAGTTGTGGCATATAGCGGAAGAAGAGTGTGAGCAGGAGGGTGTCGATGTGTGATCCATCGACATCGGCATCGGTCATGATGATGGTTTTGTAGTAGCGCAGTTTGTCGTAGTTGGCTTCTTTGCTGTCGGCTTCGTTGAGGCCGAACTTGACTCCGAGTGCGTTGATGATGTTGTTTACTTCTTCGTGGTCGAATGCTTGGTGCCATTTGACGCGTTCTACGTTGAATATTTTTCCTCGTATGGGGAGTATTGCCTGGAAGTGCCGGTCGCGTCCTTGTTTTGCTGATCCTCCAGCCGAGTCTCCCTCGACGATGAACATTTCGCAGTTTGCGGGGTCTTTGTCTGAGCAGTCGGCCAGTTTGCCTGGCAGTCCTCCTCCTGACATTGGGTTTTTGCGTTGTACTTTCTCGCGTGCGGTTCGTGCTGCAATTCGTGCCTCGGCTGCCAGTACCACTTTATCTACTATCATCTTGGCTTCTCTTGGGTGTTCCTCGAGGTAGTTGGTCAGTGCTTCGCCTACGGCTGAGTTTACGGCTCCCATCACTTCGTTGTTGCCGAGTTTGGTCTTGGTTTGTCCTTCGAATTGTGGTTCGGCCACTTTTACTGAAATGACGGCTGTGAGTCCTTCGCGGAAGTCTTCGGGGCTGATTTCTATTTTGTGTTTTGCGAGTCGTTCGGTGAGTTTGGCATCGTCGCTGACGTATTTCTTCAGCACGCGTGTGAGGGCGGTACGGAATCCTTGCAGGTGTGTTCCGCCTTCGATGGTGTTGATGTTGTTTACGTAGGAGTGTATGTTTTCTGAATATGAGGTGTTATATACGATAGCGGCTTCGATTGGTGTGTCGCTTTTTTCGGTATTGAGGTATATGATGTCGTTGAAGAGGTGTGTGCGGGTCGAGTCGATGTAGCGCACGAAGTCGCGCAGGCCGCCTTCTGAATAGAAGACGTCTTTGCGTATCCCGTCGTATCCTGCTTCGGCATTCTTGTCGAGGCGCATGTCTTGCAGCGTGATTGTGATTCCGGCATTGAGGTATGCCAGCTCGCGCATACGGTTGGCAAGTATGTCGTAGCGGTAGGTGCGTGTGATGAATATCGAGCCGTCGGGCCAGAACTGCTGGCGTGTGCCTCTGAGGTCGGTCGTCCCTATTTCTTTTACGTCGTAGAGGGGTTTGCCGCATGAATATTCCTGTTGGTATATCCTGCCGTCGCGGAATACTTGGGATATCATCTTGGAGGAGAGTGCATTCACACAGCTTACTCCTACTCCGTGCAGTCCGCCTGACACTTTATACGACCCTTTGTCGAACTTGCCGCCGGCGTGTAGCACGGTCATCACTACCTCGAGGGCCGAGCGGTGTTCTTTTTCGTGCATATCGACCGGGATACCACGCCCGTTGTCTTGTACGGTTATCGAGTTGTCTTCGTTGATGGTTACTTCTATGTGTGTACAGTAGCCGGCAAGTGCCTCGTCTATAGAGTTGTCAACAACCTCATAAACGAGGTGGTGCAGTCCCTTCTCGCTTATGTCGCCTATGTACATGGCAGGGCGTTTGCGCACTGCTTCCAGGCCTTCCAGTACCTGGATGTTACTTGCGGAGTAGTCGGCTCCGTTCTGTAGTATTTCGTCCATTAGTAGTTTTTATCACATTTCAATTTCTGCATATGGGAGACCCTCGGGGGTATGCCCTTGCTTTTTATGCTACAAATTTACGTATTTATTGCGACATGTGCAAGCTTTGGGATATAAAATTATGCTTGATTGTTGATTTTTTTTCTGAAACTTGAGTATATGAGCGGCTTTGCTGACAATGGTCTTCACACATGGGTGTGTGGGAGCATGGAAATGAGTGCGCGGTCGCAGGCCCGAGAGTGCGTACTCGCAGGCCCGGGAGTGCGTACTCGCCTGCGGGCTTATGCACAAAAAAAAGCGACACACACGTGCATCGCCTATATAACAGTTTCCTCTGGTGTCTTATCCCAGCTTGGCTATATATTTCATAGCGCCCGACTTGAGGTTAGCGGCTTTCCTCCAATGGATGATGTTATTCTTTGCAAGTTTATCCAACATCTTCTGCACCTTTGGATACATTTCAAGAGCTACTTCCTTGTCTTTTTCTGCACGGAGCTTACGCAGTGCGTTACGCATTGTCTTTGCGTAATAGCGGTTGTGCAATCTACGCTTTTCATTCTGGCGTATGCGCTTAATTGTCGATTTGTGGTTTGCCATTATCTTGTTTTTATTTATTTACCGGATTGTGAGCCGCAACTCGTTCTTTCAATTCTTCGTTTTGTAGTCCCTAGCAGAATCGAACTGCTCTTTAGAGAATGAAAATCTCTCGTCCTAACCGATAGACGAA
>CALGGJ010000115.1 GCA_937915745.1 uncultured Prevotellaceae bacterium
TGCAACAGCACTAGTGCCAGCTGTTTCAGAGGCTATAGCATTAAATGATAAAAAAACAGCAAATAGACGAATTTCATTTTCGCTTAGAACTTCTATGTTGATTTGCTTGCCTTGTGCAGTAGGCTTATGCGTTTTAGCAGATCCAATACTTAGATTATTATTTCCAGGTGCTTACGCACCAGAAGCAACAACGCTTTTGCAAATTAGTTCATTTACAATTATTTTTACAGTATTAAATCAAACAATAAATGGTTCACTTCAAGGCTTAGGAAAAGTATTAATACCTGCAGGAACACTAGCTATTGGAGCATTATTAAAACTAATAATCAACTTAAATTTAATTCCAATAATAGGTATTAATGGAGCAGCAATTGGTTCAGTAGCATGTCATTTAGTTGCAAGCACAATAGGATTTATAATTCTAAATAAGAATATTAAATTAGATTTAAAAAGCAAAGAAAATGAAACAGAAATTTAACGTAATCAAATCAACTTGCATACCAATCGCAATAGACAACTGCAATACCGACCTGATTATTCCAGCACGCTACCTGGCAAGTACCACACGCGATCCCAAATTCTTCGGCGATGCCTTTATGCACGACCTGCGCTACGACGCGCAAGGCAACAAGGTAAAGGACTTTGTGATGAACCGTCCAGAATTTTCAGAAGCACCGCATGAGGGCATACACGAGATTATCGTAGGCGGACAGAACTGGGGCTCGGGTTCCAGCCGCGAACATGCTGCCTGGGCCATTGCCGGGTACGGAGTGAGAGTCGTCATATCGTCAAGCTTTGCAGATATACATCGCAATAACCTGCTCAACTGCTTCGTACTGCCGGTTGTAGTAAGCCGTGACCTGCAGCAGGAACTGTTCGACACCATCGCTGCCAACCCGCAGGCCAAGGTGAGGGTTGACCTGCCAAACCAGACAGTCACCAACCTCACCACCGGCCACTCCGAGCATTTCGACATCAACTCCTACAAGAAACACTGCCTCCTCAACGGGTTCGACGACATCGACTTCCTCTTGAGTAATAAAGAGAAGATAGAAGAATATGAGAAAGGTTGAGATAATGGACACCACCCTGCGCGATGGCGAGCAGACCAATGGTGTGTCGTTTGTTCCACACGAAAAACTCATCGTGGCACGTATGTTGCTGCAAGACCTGATGGTAGATCGCATCGAGGTAGCATCGGCTCGTGTGTCGGATGGCGAACGCGAGGCTGTGACCAACATCTGCCGTTGGGCCAATATGGCAGGCTTGATAGACAGGGTTGAAGTGCTGGGATTTGTCGATGGACACACGTCGGTCGATTGGATTAACGGCTGCGGATGCCGCACCATGAATCTGCTGTGTAAAGGGTCGGAACGGCATTGCAGCTTCCAACTCAAGAAAACTCCCGAACACCACCTGGCAGATATACGGCAGGTCATCGATTATGCAAGCTCGCTCGGGATTGAGGTCAACATATATCTTGAAGACTGGAGCAACGGTATGAAGGACAGCCCCGACTATGTACATCGCATGGTCGGCGCTTTGGCTGGCACGCAGATACGCCGGTTCATGTTGCCCGATACTCTGGGAGTGCTCAATCCGGTGCAGACGGCCGAATATATCCGCACCATGGTGGAGTGGTTTCCCGACCTGCATTTCGACTTTCATGCCCACAACGACTACGACCTTGCTACGTCGAACGTGCTGGCAGCTGTGATGAACGGATGCCGTGGTGTACATACGTCGGTCAACGGACTTGGTGAACGTGCCGGTAATGCACCGCTGAGCAGTGTGCAGGCCATACTGAATGACCAGCTGCACGTAGCCACAAACATCAACGAAGAGAAGCTGGTAGAGGTAAGCCGCCTCATTGCCAGCTACTCAGGCATAGCCATCCCGTCGAACAAACCGATAATAGGCGAGAATGTGTTCACACAGGTGGCAGGCGTACATGCCGATGGCGACAACAAGATGGGGCTTTATCAGAATGACCTCCTGCCCGAGCGTTTCGGGCGCAAGCGTGAGTACGCACTTGGTAAGACCAGCGGTAAGGCTAATATACTGAAAAACCTCGAGGAGCTGGGTCTGCAACTCACTCCAGAACAAGCACGACGGGTTACTGACCGCATCATCGAACTGGGCGACAAGAAACAGATAGTGACACAGGAGGACCTTCCGTATATCGTGAGCGACGTGCTGAAGCATAGCGTCGTAAACGAGCATGTGAAACTGCTGAGCTACATGGTCAGCACCGCCTACGGCCTCAAGCCGATGGCCAGCGTGAAGCTCGAGGTCGATAACGATGTGTTTGAGGAGTCGGCTATGGGCGATGGTATGTACGATGCTTTCGTGCGGGCCGTGCGCCACATCTATCGCGACCGCCTGCAACGTCCGTTCCCATGGCTCACCAACTATGTGGTAAGCATTCCGCCGGGCGGACGCACCGATGCACTCGTGCAGACCACCATCACATGGACCTACAACGAAAAGACCTATCGCACTCATGCACTCGATGCCGACCAAACCGAAGCGGCCATCAAGGCAACGATAAAGATGCTCAACCTTATATAAAATTGATAACTGACAATTAAGAGATGGATTTGAAAATCGCAGTGCTCGCGGGCGACGGTATCGGCCCCGAGATTATGGAACAGGGAGTGGCAGTGATGACTGCCGTGTGTGAGAAATTCGGACACAAGGTGTCGTACAAAGAGGCACTGTGCGGTGCCCATGCTATTGACGAAGTGGGCGACCCATTCCCCGAAGCAACTTTCCAGACATGTATGGAAGCCGACGCCGTACTCTTTGCATCGGTGGGCGACCCTAAGTTCGACAATAACCCCAATGCCAAGGTGCGCCCCGAGCAAGGACTGCTGGCCATGCGTAAGAAACTCGGTCTGTTTGCAAACATACGTCCGGTAGAGACGTTCGACTGCCTCATACACAAATCGCCGCTGAAAGACGAACTGGTGCGCGGAGCCGACTTCATCTGTATCCGCGAACTGACCGGAGGCATGTATTTCGGTGAAAAGAAAGAGGGTACCGATGTGGCATACGACACCAACTACTACACACGCAACGAGGTAGAGCGCATCCTGCGTGTGGCATACCAGTATGCCATGCAGCGCCGCCGGCACCTCACCGTCGTAGATAAGGCCAACGTGCTTGCTTCCAGCCGACTGTGGAGAGCTGTGGCACAAGAGGTGGCACCACAGTATCCGGAGGTGAAGACCGACTACATGTATGTGGATAATGCAGCCATGCGCATGATTCAGGAACCTACGTTCTTTGATGTGATGGTGACCGAGAACACTTTCGGCGACATCCTCACCGACGAGGGTTCGTGCATCACCGGTTCGATGGGACTCCTGCCGTCTGCCAGCACCGGCGAACACACGCCGGTGTTCGAACCCATCCACGGCTCGTGGCCGCAGGCCAAAGGACTGAACATAGCCAACCCGTTGGCACAGATCCTATCGGTAGCCATGCTCTTCGAATACTTCAACCTGAAGGCCGAAGGCGCACTCATACGCCAGGCCGTAAACGCCAGTCTCGACCAAAACATCCGAACTCCTGAAATCCAGGTCGAAGGTGGAGCCAAATACGGTACGCGCGAGGTGGGGCAGTGGATTGTGGATTATATCAAGCAAGCATAAGCGTTGCTATTCACCAGAGCATTCGATACACCGGTCGTCAGGGTCTGTGGGTACCCCCCTGCCCTGATGACCGGTTTGGATGTATATTAGTATGCAACTTCTGGATGTAGTTGGATCTGGTTACACCTAATGTCAACAATTTGTTTTATCCCAAATCGGTCATTAGACTGTTTCGCGCTTTGAAAACTTTGGATTTCATC
>CALGGJ010000116.1 GCA_937915745.1 uncultured Prevotellaceae bacterium
AATTTATTCGAAAGTTTTCAAAGCGCGAAACAGTCTAATGACCGATTTGGGTTTAATTACACAAGTATCACATGTATCTGCAGATGAAACATATACATTGAAACTTGTGTCAAAACTTAATGACTGATTGGGGATTATCGTTACAATGAAGAAAAAATAAGTAACCGAATAAGCAAAATGTGGAAAAATGTTTTGTAATGTCGGTTATTTCATGTAACTTTGCAAAGCTAAAGTACATTGATTAATAAAAGCATTATTCCGACCAAACAAAACCTGATATAATGATATCCTAATATAAAACACAAATAATGATGAAAAAACTAAATGTGATTATTAGTGGGTTTGTAGCCATCATGATGGTATCACCACTTATAGCAGCTCCGACAACCGGTGTGTTCGGCGAAACTAAGTCGATATCAAAGGCAAAGGCGCGTGTAATAAAGAAAATTGAATCCATCACAGTCGAAACTCCGCAAGGCACAGCACCACGTTTACCATGGCAGGTGTGGGTGATATATAGCGACGGTACAGGTGAGTGGCGACAAACTAAATGGACAAACTCGGCTCGGGCCACAGAAGAAGAAGAGGCTACTTACCCTGTAGGGAAAGAATATACCGTAGAGGGTTATATCACTGGTGACAATACCACAGAAAACGGTTATCCAATTACAGCCACAGTGCATGTGGTGGCAAATAAATGGAATGTACCATCAAACACACCTGTTGCAGAACCATTGCCGTTGGGTAGTGTAATGATTACAGGAAATAATCGCCTCACATCAAACCGTGATATCGATATTCAACGGCTACTGTCGCTTGATGTAACACAACAGCTATACAATTATCGTGACACTTATGGATTATCAACTGACGGCTATCGCCGTTCCGACGGATGGGACTCTCCGACAACCAAACTGAAAGGACATGGTACAGGACACTATCTCTCTGCACTTGCATTTGCCTACGCAAGTACCAACGACCAAAGCCTGAAGGCACGGTTAAAGGTAAATATAAAACGAATGGTGGATGAAATGCGCATGTGTCAGGAACGTACGTTCGTATATAGCGATTCGCTCGGACGATACTTTGAGGCTCGTGACTATGCTCCAGAACCTGTTCTGAAAAATATGTTGGGTACATGGGCTGCATTCGATGAATACAAAAAGGATTATCAGCACTACGGATATGGTTATATCAACGCCATTCCTGCAGCACACCCGGCACTCATTGAATGCTATCGTGCTTATAATAACGACCAATGGGTTTGGGCTCCTTATTACTCTATACATAAACAACTTGCCGGACTTATAGATATAGCCAATAATATTGATGACCAGGAGATTGCAGACAAGGCTTTGCTTATTGCAACCGATATGGGACTTTGGGTTTGGAACCGTTTGCATTATCGCACCTATGTGAAGACCGACGGTACTAACGAAGAACGCCGTGCCCGCCCTGGTAATCGTTATGAGATGTGGAATATGTACATTGCAGGCGAAGTTGGGGGTATGCAAGAAAGCCTAAGCCGACTTTCCGAAATGGCTTCAAATCCAACCGATAAAGCTCATTTGCTCGAAGCAGCAAACTTTTTCGATGCTCCGGCATTTTATCAGCCGCTTTCCAACAATATCGACGATATCCGTACACGTCATGCAAATCAACATATTCCGATGATTACAGGCGCTCTCAGATCATATCGTGGTAACAACAATCCTTTTTATTATAATATTGCATTCAACTTCTGGAATATGATTCAGGGCCGTTATGCATATGCTATGGGTGGGGTTGGCAATGGTGAAATGTTTAGACAACCATATAGCCAAATGGTTTCGATGAATACTTCAACCCCAAATATCAATGAGACATGCTGTGCATACAATCTGGCAAAACTAACGAAAGACCTTAATTGCTTCAATCCCGACGATGCAGCATATATGGACTACTATGAACGAGTGCTATACAACCAAATAGTCGGTTCTGTGCATCCTGAGCATTTTGCTGTAACCTACCAATATGCCGTAGGTCTGAATGCGGAGAAAGAATTTGGAAGTAACACCCCACAATCAACATGTTGCGGCGGAACAGGTGTTGAGAATCACGTAAAGTACCAGGAAGCAACTTATTTCGTAAATGATAATACAATTTGGGTCGCACTTTACTTACCAACGACTGTCGAGTGGAGTAGCAAAGGCATTAAGTTTGAACAAAGTTGTGTTTGGCCTGCAGAACGATCAACAATAAAAATCACTAATGGTTCGGCCACATTCAGCATGAAACTTCGTGTGCCATACTGGGCTACAGAAGGATTTGATGTGAAATTCAAAGGAAAGTCTATGGCAAAGAAGTACCAGCCATGTTCGTATGTGGAGATACCTACACGTACATGGCAGGTGGGCGATGAAATAGAGATTATTATGCCATTTACCCGTCACCTAAACTTCGGTCCTGACAAGATGGAGATTGCAACAACACGCTCGAATTCAAGGACGGAATTTTCACCAAAATGGCAAGGAGCAGTGATGTATGGTCCGTTGGTAATGACTACCGAAGAAATCAACGATTGGAGTCAGACCGATATTGACCTCACCTCTGACCTTGGAGACATACTTTTACAGGGTTCAAATGGCGGTACAGGCACTAATGGAAACATATATAAGCTCTCATTAGCAGGTAAGACATTTGTACCCGATTACTATGAAACAAACAATTCTACACATTATCTACGTCTTGATGTCAAGAGTGGAAGTAAAAGTGTGAGTGGTAAGGTGACTAAGACTGAACTCGAAGCAGCTGTGAAAGTAGCACAAGAGCGCCAGCAAGCTCAAATGGCATGGAATGCGCTGGCTGTAAAAGTTCCGGAGTATGCACCTTGGGCTCCACATGGGTTTGAACGTTTGATACAAGCACTCGCCACAGCTGAGGCCGTAAATGCCAAGCCTACAAAAGAACTCACACAAGCAGAAGTAAATGCTGCATTGTCGGCACTTAATGCCGTCATCAACACAATGCGACCAGGTAATCTGGCAGAACCGGAAGACCTTAGTGAATTACAGCAATTACTAAACCAAAGCAGGCGTATTCGTAACAAAACAGACGAATTGAACGAAGCTGTTGAATATGCTGAAATGGTAATTGACTATGTCAACAATGGTAGCGGTACACATGATTTTATTACCAAAGCCACAGAAAAAATGCGTGAAGCACTTAAGACCGTTGCAGATCAAATTCCACAACGCCGATTTGGCCAACAGTAAACATGAAATCGTCAAAACGCTATTGATTGATTCCATGGTTAATACCAATGGGCAATTTATACAGGCAGTTCCTGTAATTCCTGACGAACACGAATCGCACGGATAAACACGGATGTGATACGTTAACGATGGGTGTTTAATCTCTCCTCCTCATCCCCTATAGGGGGACGGGGAGGAGACAAGGTCAGGATATATTCCCACGCACTCCCCACTTTATTCTTTATTGACCAGGCTTAACCAACCGGGGAAATACGCTGAGCCATAAAAACTACGAGCGACATGTCATGCCTCTCGTAGCGAAATTCATTAGTTAATAATAAAATCTGTTATTTAACTTCTATTTGTTGCGATACTTTTGGTTCTTCTTTAATCTCAATTTTAGGTAGATTTACAGTTAGAACTCCATGTTCAACCTTTGCACCAATCTTGACTTTATCGACATCTGGAAAAGCCGAGCGCATTTGACCCCCGAGGGCAAGCGACGTAGACCCTCACGGGCAAAATTGGATTGACCCTCTGCGGCAAAATAAGATTGACCCCTGAATACGATTGCCATTCAGGGGCTTTTTTGTAGTTTTGTGTTGCCGTCCTGACTGGCGGA
>CALGGJ010000117.1 GCA_937915745.1 uncultured Prevotellaceae bacterium
CTCAAAAAATCTTCACAGGCAACGACAATTTTATTGTCTTTTTTCCCTAATACTGTTTTATGGACAGGTATTCCGAGTAATTCATAATGAGAACCTATATATTCACTAAGAGGACTGTTTGTATAACTGACAGCGACATTTTGCATTCCAGATGTGCTTCCCGGAAATTTTACAAGATAGTTTTTTCCCTGATATACTATGCCATTTTTTCTGCCAGCACTCCCGCCGTATACTCTTAAACTTTGCTCACAGTTATCAAAGTCAATCAATTCCATAGTCATACAATCCCAAATTTCTTTCGTATCAATGAAAACATTTCAGTATCAATCGTTCCGTTTGCGTAAAAGGCCTTAATCGAAGGTACTGAATTCTCTATCGTAATGCCAAAATTAAACCAATCGCCTGTGGCATAATAACGCTGCAAATCTGCAAAATCGTCCTTAAGCATTTGGGGCAATTTTGATGAGTCTAATGTAATTGTATTGTCAATGTACATAAAACACATAATACTTGCTTTCGTTTTTTTGTTGCTGATAATTTCGGTTGCAAAAATACTGATATTTTTACTATCTTACAAATGAAAAAACAAAAACATTGTTGACTCATTATTTTTTTGCTTATTTATTTGTAACTTTGCAAACTGATATAATAATGTGCAAATAAGATATACACAACAATGGAATACAAATTCAGGGATATTGAAAAAAAATGGCATCAGCGATGGGTGGAACAAGGAACCTACCATGTGACTGAGGATACTGGAAGGAAGAAGTTTTATGTACTCAACATGTTTCCATACCCTTCGGGAGCGGGACTCCATGTGGGTCATCCACTTGGCTACATAGCCAGCGATATCTATGCACGCTACAAACGCCTGCAGGGTTTCAACGTGCTGAACCCAATGGGCTATGACGCATACGGACTGCCTGCCGAGCAATATGCCATACAGACCGGACAACACCCGGAAGTGACGACGGTGGAGAACATCAACCGCTATCGTGAACAGCTCGATAAGATTGGCTTCTGTTTCGACTGGAACCGTGAGGTCCGCACATGTGACCCAAACTATTATCACTGGACACAATGGGCATTCCAGCGTATGTATAACTCCTTCTATTGCAACAAATGCCAGATGGCTCAACCCATCGAACAACTCATCAGGCATTTTGAAGAGAAAGGTACAGAAGGACTGGATGTGGCACAAAGTGAGGAGCTGTCGTTCACTGCCGAAGAGTGGAACGCAATGAGCGAGAAGGAGCAAAGCGACACACTGATGAACTACCGTATTGCATTCCTCGGCGAGACAATGGTCAACTGGTGTCCGAAACTGGGTACCGTGTTGGCCAACGACGAGGTGGTAGATGGCGTGAGTGTGCGTGGCGGATACCCAGTGGAGCAGAAACGTATGCGCCAGTGGTGCCTGCGTGTCAGTGCATACGCACAGCGACTGCTCGACGGACTTGACACCATCGACTGGAGCGACTCAATAAAGGAAACACAGCGCAACTGGATAGGCCGCTCTGAAGGTACTGAGGTAAGATTCCAGATAGCCGACACTGACAAGTCGTTCACTATATTCACCACACGTGCCGATACGATGTTTGGTGTCACATTCATGGTGCTGGCACCCGAGAGTGAACTGGTGGAGACCGTGACCACCGCTGAACAACGGGCCGAGGTAGATAAATATCTTACATACGTGAAGGGTCGCACCGAACGCGAACGCCAGATAGACCACAAGGTGACAGGCGTGTTCAGCGGTTCGTATGCCATCAACCCATTCACAGGCGAAAAAAACCCTATATGGATAAGCGAATATGTGCTTGCAGGATATGGCACCGGAGCCATCATGGCTGTTCCGGCTCACGACTCACGCGACTATGCCTTTGCACGCCATTTCGACTTGCCTATCATACCACTTATCGAGGGTGCCGACGTGAGCGAAGAAAGCTATGATGCCAAGGAGGGTATCGTCATCAACTCACCACGAAAAGATGTTACACCATATTGCGACCTGTCGCTCAACGGACTGACGGTGAAGCAAGCCATTGCTGCCACAAAACAGTATGTGACCGAAAAGGGACTGGGGCGTGTGAAAGTGAACTACCGACTGCGCGATGCCATCTTCTCGCGTCAGAGATATTGGGGCGAACCATTTCCTGTATATTACAAGAATGGTATTCCGCACATGATACCCGAGGAGTGCCTGCCAATCGAACTGCCCGAGGTTGATAAATTCCTGCCGACCGAAACAGGCGAGCCGCCACTGGCCAACGCAACACGATGGGCTTGGGATGAAGCCAGCCGCCAGATTGTAGATAACTCGCTCATCGACCAAAAGACAGTGTTCCCTATCGAACTTTACACCATGCCCGGATTTGCAGGCTCGTCGGCATACTACCTGCGATATATGGACCCTCACAACGACAAGGCACTGCTCAGTGCTGAGGCTGCCAACTATTGGCAGAATGTCGATTTGTATGTGGGTGGCAGCGAACATGCAACGGGACACTTGATATACAGCCGGTTCTGGAACAAATTCCTGTTCGACCTCGGAGTGAGTGTGAAGGAAGAACCGTTCCGGAAACTCATAAACCAAGGTATGATTCAAGGCCGCAGCAACTTTGTTTATCGAATAAAAGATACCAACACATTCGTAACCCTCGGACTGAAAGACCAGTACGACGTGACACCGATACATGTGGATGTGAATATCGTGGCCAACGACCAACTCGACATCGATGCATTCAAGGCATGGCGACCTGAATATGCAACAGCCGAATTCATACTCGAAGACGGAAAATATGTGTGTGGATGGGCCATAGAGAAGATGTCGAAGTCGATGTTCAACGTGGTAAATCCCGATATGATAGTAGAGCGGTTTGGTGCCGACACCCTGCGACTCTACGAGATGTTCCTCGGTCCGGTGGAGCAAAGCAAGCCTTGGGACACGAACGGCATCGACGGTTGCCACCGTTTCCTGAAGAAGATATGGACACTCTTCTTCGACAAAGATGGCAACCTGGCACTTGACGACACCGAGCCGTCGCGCGACGAACTGCGCTCGCTGCATAAACTGATAAAGAAGGTGGGCGAAGATATCGAGAACTTCTCGTTCAACACATCGGTTGCAGCATTCATGATTTGTCTCAACGAGCTGTCGGCATTGAAGAGCCGTAACCGCAGGGTGGCAGAACAGATAGTGATACTGATGGCACCATTCACTCCACACCTCTGCGAGGAACTGTGGGAAGCATTGGGTCATACCGATAGCGTGTGTGATGCTGAATGGCCACGATTCTGTGAGGATTATCTGAAAGAAGACTCAATGAAGATGATGGTTGCATTCAATGGCAAGGCCCGGTTCCAGATGCAATTCCCCGTAGGAACCGACAAGGATACCATCATACAGACAGTATTGGCCGATTCGCAGTCGAAGAAATGGACCGAAGGCATGACGATAGTAAAAGTGATTGTGGTGCCAGGCAAAATGGTAAATGTGGTTGTGAAATAACACTTTCGTATCGGCACATAGCATACAGGCTTGCAAAAATCACTATAAAAACATCTGCATTGATAATGGGAAAAAAAATAAAACTCATCTGGTCTGAACTCTCGGTTTATATCTACATCACCATCGGACTCATCATCTATGGTACCGGTGTAACACTCTTTATGCTGCCCTACGAGGTGACATCGGGTGGTGTGACGGGTATTGCCTCGCTCATATTCTTTGCTACAGGATTTGAAGTTCAGAACTCGTATCTTATCATTAACCTCTTCCTGCTGCTTGCGGCAGTAAAGATACTGGGGTGGAAGTTTTGTGTGAAGACAATATATGGAGTACTCTTTCTCACATTCTACATGTGGCTCTTGCAGCGCATCGTGCTCGATGCCGATGGCAATCTGCCACGACTGGTGCAGGACCAGACATTCATGGCAGTGGTCTTGGGTGCAGTGTTCGAGGGCATAGGTCTCGGCGTCTGTTTCTCGCACGACGGAAGTACCGGCGGCACAGACATCATTGCAGCCATCGTACATAAATACAAAGACATGTCGCTGGGACAGGTCATCATGTTGTGCGACTGCATCATCATCTCGTCAAGCTATTTTGTGTTTGTCGATAAGTATGGCGAGACGGTTGCCTGGCAAAAGATAGTGTTTGGATTCGTCACCTTCATCATTGCAGGAGTTACACTCGACTACTCTATGAACCGCACCCGACAATCGGTGCAATTCATGATTTTCTCGCGAAACTACCGTAAGATAGCCGACAAAATCAATACCACCGGACGCGGTGTGACTGTGCTCGACGGACAGGGATGGTACACCAAAACCGAACGTAAGGTCGTGGTATGTCTGGTACGTAAGCGCGAAGCCTCGCAGATATTCCAGATGATAAAATCGGTCGATCCATATTGTTTCGTCTCGATGGCCAACGTGCAAGGTGTGTATGGCGAGGGATTCGACCAAATGAAGGCGAATATAAAAAAAGCAAAACCTACACTTGTGTTTGCAACCAACAACGAACATAAGCTCGACGAAGTGCGACGAATGGTGGGCGACAAGTTCGAGATACGCAGTCTGGATGACATCAACTGCCACATGGAGTTGCCGGAGACATCAGAAACTCTCGAAGGTAATGCATTACAGAAAGCACAATTTGTGAAACGATTCTATGGTTTCGACTGCTTTGCCGACGACACCGGCCTTGAATGCACGGCTCTGGGTGGAGAACCAGGTGTTCATACCGCACGCTATGCTTCCGACAGCCACGACGACGAGGCGAACATCAACAAACTGCTTGCCAACCTCGAGGGAAAAGACGACCGCTCTGCTCAGTTCCGCACATCAATAGCACTCATCTTTGCCGGCAAGACCTACACATTCGAAGGCATAGTGAAGGGTTCTATTGCCGCCAAGCGCCAAGGTGACCACGGTTTTGGCTACGATCCCGTATTCATACCCGACGGATACAACCAGACATTTGCACAGCTCGGTGCCGACGTTAAGAATAACATAAGTCACAGGGCGCGTGCCGTGAAAATGCTGTGCGATTTCCTCCACAACAACTGAAAACCATCAAAAATCTCACAGTTCATGGGTCACGATTCACAGATTATTGCAGGAATTTTTCTTAACTCATAATTCTTAATTCTAAACTCTTAAATCATGCACACCCCTCACACACAGCATTGCCTGCTTCTGTCTGTATGTTTCATGTGCCTGTCGGTCTTAAATCTAAGGGCTGCCTACGACGGTTGGACTGTTCATGCTGCCTACCACGATGCAACCAAGGTGGTAGAGTTCGGCGGACTTATTTACGTCCTGAGTGATGGAGGTCTATATAGCTACGACCCCACCGATACCACTATCGACACCTACGACAAGGCATCGCTCTTGAGCGACAATGGTATATTCGATATCGTGGCCAACGATGCCACACATCAGCTCGTCATCATCTATTCCAACGGAAACATAGACCTCCTCAATACCAAAGGACAGCTATACAACTTGCCTGACATCAAAGAGACATCGTCCCTGTCGGATAAGACCATCAATAGCGTAGCCACCTATGCCGACAATGTCTATATCTCTACTCCTTCGGGCATTGTCGTGGTCGATACACGACGTAAGGTAGTGGCCAATACCTACACACTGGGATACAGCGTCAACTGCTCGATGGTGGATGATGGCACTATCATCGCTCTCACCTCCAACGGCATCTATGGCGGGAGCCTGACCGACAACCTGCTTGATACAGGCAACTGGAGCAAAAAAAGTGGGTGGGTGTTTTCGCGCATCATCAACTTCGACGGTACCTATTATGCACTCAGTCGTAGCAATCGGCTGATGCGCATCAACGACAAGCAGAGATTCTACAACCAGCAGGTCAGCGACATGACCATCAAATCGCTCAGCATAATTTCCGGACGCCTCTTCTGCTTCGGTGTTGATAGTGTCATGATAATAGGCACCGATCATGCAGTGACTACCATTCCTAACGTAGGCATCAATCATGCCATCCTCTCGCAAAACACCTACTGGGCTGCATGTGGCACCAGCGGACTCTGTGCCTACCAACTCTCCTCCACAGGGTTCAGTCTTACACTGTCTTCAATCATCCCCGACAGTCCCATGCGCAACTACTTCTATAAACTGCAAATGTACGATGGCGGCCGGCTCCTTGCCGTGGGCGGATGTCTTGAATACCCATCAGTGCAACACACGTTTACCGTCATGAAATATGAAAACAAGGAGTGGACCACATTCGAAGAAGAAACCCTCCACAGTCAGTTGGGCGACTTCTGCTTTCGTAACGCATTCTCCATTGTGCAAGACCCCAACGACCCCGAACACCATTACGTGGGTGGTTCGATTGGTATTGTCGAGTATAAAGACTACAAATACATCAACCTCATCAACCATACCAATTCACCACTCACATCCATTCTGCCTCAAGACCGCTACGACAACTTCTATGTGCGCACCACCGGACTCAACTATGACTCGCAGCAAAACCTATGGATGTTCAACAACGAGTGCGACACCATCGTGCGCATCCGCTGCGCCGATGGCCAGTGGCTGGCCTACTACAGCGAGGCCATTGCCCGCCATCCCGCCTTCGACCGCGCCATCTTCGACCGTAGAGGCTGGGCTTGGATTAATAGCCGCATGTCGGGACCATCCAACAATGGTGGTATATACATACTCGACACCAACGGTACCATACGTCAGCGCTCCGACGACCGCGAGCGATTCATCTATATCATAACCAATCAAGACGGAACAACCTATCAGTTCAACAACCTCAACTGCATAGTCGAAGACCTTGACGGTGCCATCTGGATAGGCTGCAACTGGGGACCTTTCGTCACCTACGAACCCCAGGCCGTCTTCGATTCCGATTTCCGTTTCACCCAACCCAAAGTGCCACGCAATGACGGCACCAACTATGCCGACTACCTTCTGGCAGAAGTCGAAGTGCGGTGTATTGCTGTCGATGGAGCCAACCGTAAGTGGTTCGGCACTATGGGCAGCGGTGTCTATCTCGCATCTGCCGACGGTAGCCAAATACTTCAACACTTTACCACTCAGAACTCACCCCTCCTCTCCAACGATATCTACGATATAGCTATTGATGGTCAGAGTGGCCAGGTTTATTTCGCAACCACCGACGGGCTTGTGTCCTACACATCCGATGTCACTGCACCAGTGGCACAACTCGATGCCGATATCATACGCATATATCCCAATCCGGTGCGTCCCGATTATCAAGGCTCCATCATTGTGCGCGGACTCGCCTCCGACACCGACGTCAAGATAGTCGATGCCGCCGGACGCCTTGTCTGTCAGGGCATCTCCACCGGTGGACAATTCACATGGGACGGTCGTACAGCCAGCGGCCGGCACGTTGCCTCGGGTGTCTATTATGTACTCGCCACCGATGCCGAAGGCAACAACGGTGCAGCAGCACGATTTGTCGTCGTGAGATGAAACTTAGAAATTAAGCGTTAACTCTTAATTTCAAATGCACATCCCAGCTGTTCGACTTGTAGTACCACTTTGTATCGGTATAGCAGTAGCCGATGCATGGTTGTTGAATAGTCAACTGCCCATCGGTGCCTATCTTGGTCTGTTGGCAATATTATTGGCCTTGCTGATGGTTTGTCACAAATGGAAGGCTCGCATTACCTTTGTGTGTGGCAGTGCCTTGTTTGTGTTTACGTTTGGTGCCATGCGCTGCCAGATGCGGCATGACGATATAGTAAACAAAGTTAAGTATCACGCACATAGCCTGAGAGGTAGGGTGTCTGAAGCTATGCGTCCAAGAACGAACAGCGTGGAGGTGACGGTAAAGACTCAGGAAGGGACGCTGGTTCTGGCATATACCAAACAGACAACCAAGTTGGAAATTGGCGATTTCATCCATGTTTTCACCCTCCACGGTTTAGAGCCGACGTACACTGAATATAAATCAGTATCCGACACGTCCAGCCATCTGAATTACCAACTGCAGCAATACCGCCACAGCCTCTATCGGCGCGGAATAGCTGCCACCTGTTATGCTGACTCAATAGCAGTCATACCATCGTCCAGCGGTATAACACCTCCATTAACTACCAAGTTGCACAGTTTGCAGACAGCTATGGTGGAGGCCTATCACGATGCTGGCTTTGATGGAGATGAAGGAGCTTTGGTCGAGGCAATGACTACAGGCAGCCGCATAAATCTAAGTAGCGAGCTGCGCACTCAATACTCGCGTGCCGGCACGAGTCATGTGCTGGCACTGTCGGGTTTTCATCTCACAATCATTTATGCTTTGCTCGAGATATTGCTTTTTACCCACCTGCTGCATGGCTGGTGGAGACGTGGTATGCGAATGGTCGGCATAGGGTTTATATGGGCATTTGTTGTGGTTGCCGGTGCACCTTCGTCACTGGTGCGTGCTGCAATAATGTGTACGCTCTTGGCTGTGTCGCAAATTATGACGGTAAGTATGAGCGTAGATAATCAGCATATCAACATCAGATGGGACGATTTCCTCGATGAAATGGGCGAAAACGGACTTATAAACTCACTTGCAATTGCTGCAATCATAATGTTGATATACGACCCCTTCATGATGTTTGATGTTGGTTTCCAACTTTCGTTTACGTCGATGTCCGGCCTTTGTATGTGTCGCGACATCGTGGCCCGGATAATGCATGTCATCAAACTTGTCATACCACGTTTTCGACCTGCTGCCTATTTTGCGGTATTGCTCAGGTGGGTGGTAAAAAGCATCGTAGGTGTGGCACTGACAAGCTTAATTTGTACTTTGTTCACCTTCCCACTCGTGGCTTATTACTTCGGCACTATTCCCACAATGTCTGTAGTCTCAAATATCCTGATTGCATTGCCGGCATTTATGCTGCTGGTCTTGGCTGCTGTGTGGTGGATTGCTGCGCCTATAGCTGCATTACAGACAATGATTGGCGTATGTTTGACAAAAACGGCAGGTGTGATGAATGGCGTGACAGGGTGGGTGGCATCGATGGACCATGCTGTGGTAGTGTGGCATCCGACTGTGATGCATGTAGCACTTGTGTATGCTCTGCTTTTCCTGCTCAGGAAAATGTATGATATTTTAGATGTGAGAAGTAAGATGAGGTATAATCAGTAAATCACCAATCCTGCAATACCACACATTATAATTATAATAATGGGATGAATCTTAAACAGCCGAGTCCCAATAAAGGCAAAGCAGAATATCAGTATGCTGACTATAAACTGAAACGTGCTATCCGACGGTCTTCCGAAGTTCTCGGCCGACATGAGCAGTATGGCCGCAGCGGCTATCAACCCCACGATTGCAGGCCGTAGCAGCGAGAATATATCATTCACTATGGTGGTTTTGCTATATTTCAACAAAAGCTTGCTGATTGTCAGCATCAACACAAATGGCAGCCACAACACACTTAATGATGCAAGTATGGCTCCCAACACAGCGGCCCACTCGGGATACCCGTCGTTTATTACAGCCGTGTAGCCGGCATAGGTGGCACAGTTGATGCCTATAGGGCCTGGTGTACTTTGGCTGATGGCAACTACATCGGTAAACTCGGCTGATGTGAGCCATGCGTGTTTCTCTACAACTTCATTGTGGATGAGCGAGAGCATGGCATATCCACCGCCAAAATTGAAGATGCCAATCTTAGAGAATACTATGAACAGTTTGAGGAATATCATGTCGTTTTACCGTTTGGCCGTTTACTGTTTACCTTTTGTAATCCTGCCCCACACGAAGCCAGCTATGCCGCTGGCAAGAATAATCCATATTGGCGATACGCCCCATACGGCAATGAGCAGGCATGCGATGATTGGTATCCATATATTATGCCTGTTGATTTTGGCTGTACGGGCCATAGAGAAACATGGTGCAGCGATGAGTGCCACTACTGCCGGACGTATTCCCATAAATACTTTTTCAATATATATATTTCCGGCAAAGGCTTGGAAAAACATTGCAATGAACAGAATGGCTATAATTGATGGCAGTGCAACACCGAGTGTGCCGACGATTCCGCCCCATACACCTCGTGCCTTGTTGCCAATGTGACTGGCCATGTTGATGGCGAAGAGTCCGGGAGTGCTTTGTGCAACGATGAGTATGTCCATAAAATCTTCGCGGGTTAGCCATCCATGGCGGTCAACGATTTCTTTTTCCATGATTGGCACCATTGCATATCCTCCGCCAAGGGTGAACGCTCCTATCTTGGCAAATGTGCAAAACATAGTCAGCAGGTTGTCATTCATTACTCATTCCTTTCTTGTGTATCAGTCCGTACTTGTTTGTCACTTTGTTCTTGTTTCTGTCTCTCCTCCCATTGTTGCCTGGTTCGGCTCCAGCGTATGTGAGTCCAGAGCCACAATTCGGGTGAGTCTTGTATGTCGGCCTCGAGCATTTGCATGTAGCGGTCGGTTATGTTGTAGTCGGGTTCGTCTTTCGGTGTTAGTGTCAGTGGTGTGAAGTGGCAGTGATAATATCCGCGTCGGGGTTGTGTCATGCTTGCATAATACACCTTGCATCCTATTTTCTTGGCTATTTGCTCGGTTCCTACAAATACGGCGCTTTCGTGGTTGAGCAGTGTGCTGAAATGGTGTATTGCTTCCCATTTGGGTTGTTGGTCGGCAATCATGCCACATACCGTTATCCTTTGCTCTTGGTGTAGCTGGATAAGTCGTCTGACTGCTTGGCGCATTTTTATTGTCTCGCCGCCATATTGTTGTCTCAGGTTGATGAACAAACGGTCGAATATGTTGTTGTAAAGTGGATGATATACTTGTGTGCAATGCACTCTGGGCAACCAGTATTGCAGCGAGGCTACCCATTCCCAGTTTGCCATGTGTCCGAGCATGACCAGCATGAGCGGTTGTCTGGAGTTGCATTGTGACATCATCTCTTCGTGTCCGCTGAATGTCATGCGTCTCATCATTTCTTCGCGCGACATAGAAAATTGTTTGATGATTTCCACGAAAAGGTCGCAGAAGTGTCTGTAGAAGTTTCGTTCGATGTGTGAGAGTTCTTCTTCGCTTTTATGTGGGAAGCTTTCATGTAGCTGCCGGCTCACTATTTCGTGGCGGTAGTATTTGTGTACGATGGGTGTTGCCATGTCGGAAATCAGGTATAGAATCTTCCATGGCAGGAGCGACAGTGTATAGAGTACTGTATGTGCGATTGTATATGTGATGTTATTTAGCACCATATTGTCGGGCCTTGTCGATTATGTTTTGTGGTGTTATCTGTGTGAGGCATGGATAGTTGCCTCGGGTGCAGGGTTTATTGCCGTATATGGAGCATGGCCGGCAGTCCATGGGTATTTGCAGTATCGTGTCATCGTCTTGGTCCCATGCTGTGAATCCGGCCTTTGGGTGTGTTGCTCCCCATATAGAGATGGTTTGTGTTCCGACGATTGCTGCCATGTGCATGTTGCTGGAGTCCATTGATATCATGAGGTTGAGCTTGCTCATGAGTTGCAGTTCGTCGGCAAGGCTGTTTAGTTGTCCTGCCACGGCTGTCACATTGTTGCGTTCCCATGTTTTGAGTGTCTGTGCTTCGTGTCCTGGTGAGCCGAAGAGCAGTATTTGGTTTCCGGAGTCGGCAAGGGTGTTGACAACTTGTTGCATGAGTTGTGTGGGGTATATCTTGCCTTTGTGTGCGGCAAAGGGGGCGATGCCGATGAGTGGTGACGTGGGTGCAGCAGCAAGGGAAAACCTTGCTGCACTGACGATGGATGCAGATGTGTTTGTGGTGGGAACAGCGGATGCAGATGTGTTTGTGGTGGGAACAGCGGATGTGGGGGTGTTTGTGGTGGTGATGGGTGTGAGTGGTGCGATTGGCAGGCCGAGTTGTGTGAAGACTTGTAGGTAGCGTTGGGTGTTATGTGTCAGTGTCGGGTGTGTAAGTCCGTGTCCGATGAGTGCTTTTTTGTCTTTGCGTCCTTTGTTGATTACTGCTACTTGTGCTCCTTCCATGCGGAATCGTGTGCGCAGGTATTTGCTTCGCAGTACGTCGTGCAGGTCGGCCACTGCATCGTAGTGACCGTCTTTTAGTGTATGGAACAGTCGTTCAAGTCCTGTTATTCCTTTATATTGACTGAGGTCGATGCCTGCTACTGTTACGTTGTTTGGCATCCATGCGAAGAGTGCCGCAGTGCGGCTGCGTGTCAGTATGGTGATGTTAAGCTGTGGGTTGGCTTTTGCCACGGCTTGTACCACCGGCACTGTCATTGCTACGTCGCCCAATGCCGAGAATCGTATTACCAGTAGTCGGTTCATCGCTGGGATGCTGTCGGTGTGTTGTGTTATTGTTTTTTTCCGTATAGCACTGGGTTTGTGCTTGGGTCGTTATACATTTTCATTTGTCGATATACCTTCATGTATTTGTGTCCGTTGGCGATATCGTCGATGAGTTGGTCTATTGCTTGCGACAGGTCTTTTTGTTGTTCGAGCAGGATGTTGAGTTTTTGCCGGCATAGTTGTCGGTGTTCGTCGGTGGCGTCGTTGCGTTCTGCTTGTTCGTTCATGTGGTATATCTTGAGTGCGAGAATGCTGAGCCGGTCGATTGCCCATGCCGGGCTTTCGGTGTTGATGGTTGCATCGGGTTTTGTCGGTGTTGCTCCGTAGAGGCTGAGGAAGTATGAGTCGATGCGTTCGACCAGGTCGGTGCGGTCTTGGTTGCTTTTGTCTATCCGGCGTTTCAGTATGAGTGCGTCAGAGGGGTCGATGTGTGGGTCGCGTATGATATCTTCAAGGTGCCACTGCACGGTATCTATCCAGTTTTTTACGTATAGGTCGTATTCTATTGTGCCGCGTTCGTAGGGGTTGTTGATGTCTTGATCAACGTTGTCGGTGAGGTGATAGTCGTTGATGGCTTGTACGAAGATAGGGTTACATATTTGGGTAAATGTCATGGTTTTTATTGTTTTCTTATTGTGTATTCTGAATTATTTCGTACCTTTGCGGTCGCAAACGTGTGTTGCTTCCATAGTTCAATGGATAGAATAAATCTCTCCTAAAGATTAGATTCGGGTTCGATTCCCGATGGAAGTACTTTTGTTTGGCAGGACAGTTGCAGTGGTTTATGGTCTTTACTGCTTTATATCAATCTCACTAATGCCTTTTCTTTTATATACCATTTGTCGCCTTCGCGTACTGCGACACCTGGTTTTTCCGCGAGTATTTCTACAGGAGCAGTGACGGTGTTGAGTATCTTGCAGGCTGGTTTCACCATATCTGACAGTGATACGAGTGCTTCGCTTATATTGTCTGACGTGTTGAGTATTTGGAATGTTCCGTTGGTGCCGTCGAGGGTTTTGAGCATGTAGAGTGATTTTCCCGGCTCTATTTCCATTGTTCCGTCGTAGAAGTATCCATCGACGGGTATTGGGAAGAATACAACGGTAGATGATTTTGCTTTTATGTTTCCTGTTGGTGCCACGAATGGTGTTGGGCGTGGTTTTGGCATTTCATTGAATAGTGATGGCTCGTTTAATGGGGCCGGTTCACGTTTTTCGGCCTGGTGTTTTATTTCTGCCACTACCGGTGCTACTGGTTCGGGTTCGGGCTCTGGTTCCGGCTCTGGCTCGGGTGCTGGTTCCGGTTCTGGTGTTGGTTCTGGTGTTGGTTCTGGTGTTGGTTCTGGCTCCGGTTCCGGTTCCGGTTCTGGCTCTGGTGTTGGTTCCGGTATAACAGTTGTTATGACGGGCTTTATGCTTTTTATGCTTTCTATTTCTATTTCGAGGGCTTTGATTCGTTCCATCAGCCTCAGGCGTTCAGATCGGTATTGCTCCATGCTCACTGTTTCTTCCTGTTTCTGTGTGTTCCGGCGCGATTTGAGGAAGAGCAGCAGGCAGACGGTGAGTACCAGGTATATGCCCAGGCATGTGAGGGTCACTTCCATGAACGACAGTCCGCTTGTGGCGGTTGCTATTGTGTCGTCGGATGTATTGTCGGTGTCGGGTGTGGTTTCCTGTGCCGGTGTCACTGGTTGTACTTCGGGCTGAGGTGGTGTCTGTGGCTCGGGTGTGTCGGTTTCTTCGGCTTCGGTGGTTTCGGTCTCGGTAGCCTGTTCTTCTGCAGGTGGAGTCAAGGCTTTCATTTTATTGACATCGGCCTGATACTCCCGGCTGGCTCCCGATGGTACGAACGAACCTATGTTGCTGTCGGCTGTTGCACTCAGTATGTTACTCACTCGGTTGTGGTCGGCCTTGTCGGTAAGTTTCTTAATGGCGTCGCCCACCAGTTTGTTTTTCTGGAAATCTGCCACCGTGCTGTATTCGGTCACATCGATATGTGCTATTTGCTGTCCTTCAGGTTTGTTGTAAAATGCCTGCTGCAGCACCCACTTCAGTGCGCATATCTTGCGTTGCTCCAGTGTCTGAGCGTTGATGGTTGTCAAAGCCATTGCCCAGCAACCAATGATGATAAGAAATCTTCTCATACTATCAGTGTGTTTTAATTGTTTTCTATTTGGGATTATGGTGCAAAGTTACGATAAAATCACTGAACAGCCAAATGAAAATATCAGTTTTTGTTGTTTCGTGCAGGCTTTGTTTGTTTCTTGTATCTATGGGCTTGAGTGTAGTGTTGTTTCCGGTTGCATGTCGGCGGTTCTGCGAGTGCGCACTCGCAGGGCCGAGAGTGCGCGCTTATGGGGTCGGGAGTGCGCACTCGTGAGGTCGGGAGTGCGCACTTGCGGGAATGGGTGCCGACATGCATTTCCAGGCGTTTGCGGCAGTTTCGTCGTGTCGTCTGCCTTAATCTCAGGGTAGGGCGTTATGTTTTTTGTGGTTGCATGCTCACACACTCGTTTTTTTTTCATACCTTTGCACCACAAATTGTTCTACCCCATCAGTCGTATGAAACGCACATTCCCTTCGCGCATAGGTATTGGCGATATTGTGTTTGTGGTATGCCTCATTGCACTTACCATTTACATGATGTGGTCGGGTGGCGGATTGGCCATTGCCTTATCGCTGCTGCTGGTGGTGCTGGTGGTGGAACGAACCATACACACCGAATACAGCATCGACAGCCATCAACTGGTGGTACATTATGGACGCTTTGGGCGCGACCGCACGGTGAACCTCGACAGCATCTGCCGTGTGGAACGGATACGCCGGCTGAGGCTGGGACACCGGACCCTCATGACCTTCCTTGTCGTCGTATGCAACGATGGAACCGAACTGAGCATAAGGCCTCGGGACGAAGAGGATTTTGTGGAAACACTGACTAAGTATGTAAGAAATCTACAACATGACACAACATCACACAATGAAGAGACATAGTATCATTCTGCTGGCGGCCCTGGCCTGGCTGATGCCCCATCCGCACCTGATGGCACAGGAGCCGGCCGACTCGGCCGAGATGGTCGAGGTATATACCCCGTCGTGGGACGAGCGCATGTACAACAGCCTCACACTGCTGGCGCAGGAGGCCGACCGCAACTACTACAACACAGGTATGAGCATATACGACCTCACCACCGACTCGCTCATCTTCGCATACAACCAACACAAGATGATGCGACCGGCATCGACCCAAAAGGTGCTGACAGCCATCGCCGCCCTCGACTTGCTGGGTGCCGACCACCAATATGCCACCACACTGTATGCCAAAGGCACAGTGGCCGACGGACAGCTGACGGGCGACGTGTATGTGGTGGGCGATTTCGACCCCATGCTCACCAGCCAGCACCTGAAGCAGATGGCAACCCAGGTGAAGGCCTCCGGTATAAGCCGTATAAACGGGCGGTTGCTGGCCGACGTATCGATGAAAGACACACTGTGCCTGGGCAACGGATGGTGCTGGGACGATGACCAGCCATTCCTCACACCACTGTCGCTCAGCGGCAAAGCCTACGAATGTTCAAACTTCAAGATAAACCGGTATGACCCTGCAACAAATTTCATGACTGCACTGGCTGCTGAGTTCAAGGCCGAAGGCATCAGCATTGGAGGTATCGGCACCGCTACATACCGTGCCGACCAAAACGGCACACGCGTATGCACCATTACACACACACTGAGAGAGATACTTACACCAATGATGAAAGACAGCGACAACCTCATGGCAGAGTCGATGTTCTTCCAGCTTGGAGCCGAAAAAAAACGAGAGGCAGGATGGAAAGACTGTGCTTCACAAGTGGAGAGCGTAATCACCGGTGCCGGCATGTCGGCCAACTGGGCCATAGTGGCCGACGGTTGCGGACTGTCGCTCTACAATTACATCACACCTGGCCTGCAAGCCGCAATGCTGCGTTATGCATATCATAACCCGTCAATCTTCGAACCACTCTACCACTCGATGCCAATAGCCGGAGTTGACGGCACACTGGCCAACCGTATGAAAAACACACCGGCTCAAAACAACGTGCACGCAAAGACCGGAAGCGTGACCGGAGTGAGCACTCTTACCGGATACCTCTCTGCAAGCAACGGACACCTCATAGCATTCTCAATCATGTGTAACGGACAAAAACGCGCTGCCGAAGCACGTGAGTTTCAAGACAGAATATGCGCTGCTATGTGCGAATAAGAAACCTCCAACCCCATTAACCTTCACTCTCCCCACCGGTGGAAGCGAGGGAGGGCCTGAAGATAGCATAACACCCGGCTGCCGCAACCACAGCCAATACTACAGGCAGCCAGGTGCTGCCCATGAGGTCGGCAATTTTGAGGTCGGGCTGGTCGGCAAACTGACTCATCAGGAAAACTGAGAAGCTGTTGTTGATGACATGGCATACGATGCACGGGATGATGTTGCCGGTGCGTACATAGAGCAAGCCAAGCAGGATACCCACGATAAATGCAAACGGAATCTGCGCAGGATTACCATGTACCACACCAAACACCGCTGCCGAGACGAGGATGGCCGTCCATTGCCCCACGCCGTTTTTCAGCATTCCACCCAGCATGGCACTGCGGAACACATATTCCTCGGCTATAGGACCAAGGATGCCGATAGATATGGAACCCATCACGGTAAGGCACATACTGCTGAACATCTCCTCAAAGATGTTGGGCAAATCGACCATCTCGTTGATAATATCAGTGGCATAAATGCCGAGAAAGACACCGAGGATGAGCAGCAACACCTTCGGAAACGAGATGTGAAGCGAGGCAAGTTCGCCAACTATCACCTGATGCCGAATGCGCTTCCACACCAGGACGAGAATGATGGTAAGCACCGAGGCTATGGCCAAGGCAGGCGAAACGAACTGACCAACTGCCGACATATAGTCGGAGGCATTCGGATCCCAACTGTCTCTATCTATAATACCAAAGGAAAATCCAAATGCAAAATAGCCAATGGTACACACTATTTCACTGACGAAGAAGATGCACAGAGGCACAATCACATCTACCAGGATAATTACAGATTTACTTGCTTTCATAATATCATTTACAACATTTACCATTTAACATGTCATTCCGGTGCGGGCCTGACTACCCCTTTTCTGGGGGGTGAGGAGAGGGCCTTCACTTTAATACTTGTACTTAAGAATATCGACGCATTCTCACCGAAGCGCTCGGGCGACTCGGAGGTGAAGTACTGCACCGTACCGCCCCGACTCAGGCGCGCGTCCATATCGGGATGGCGCACGAGGTAGTCCTTCAGACTCGATGCTATATATCCACCTTGGGTCATGATTTCGATGGTCGGCGGACAGAACTTGCGTATCTTGTTGATGAGCAGCGGATAGTGTGTGCAACCCAGGATAATGGTGTCGATGAGAGGGTCGGTATGCAGGAGTTCCTCGATGCGTTCGCGCACGAAATAGTCGGCTGCCGGCTTGGCGTATTCTCCGTTCTCCACCAGCGGCACCCACATGGGGCAGGCAAGCCCTGTGACCTCTATGTCGGGAAACAGTTTGTGGATTTCAAGCGTGTACGACTCGCTGCGTATCGTGCCTTCAGTGGCCAGGATGCCCACGTGGCGGCTGTGAGTGATAGCCCCCACCGCCTCGGCCGTGGGACGTATCACACCAAGCACACGGCGGTCGGGAGCCAACAGCGGCAAGTCGTGCTGCTGAATAGTGCGCAAAGCCTTGGCCGAAGCGGTGTTACAACCCAGTATCACAAGCGGACAACCCATGGCAAACAACTTCTGCACGGCCTCGAGCGTGTACTCATACACAACATCAAACGACCGTGTACCGTACGGAGCACGAGCATTATCGCCATAATAAATATAGTCGTATTCGGGCATCAGGTGACGAATTCCGTCGAGGATAGTCAGCCCCCCGTATCCCGAATCAAAGATTCCTATCGACCCCATAGAGCATTTGCCATATAGAAATAACCAAATAATTCATGTACCATTAAACACATTCCGTCTGTCGGCAGATGCAAGCCGTCATCTTCCGGTAAATAAGAGCGACCTCACCAAGCGGGCGGGAGCAACTCATTTACTTCACGGCTTCAATCACGCCGGCAGTGATATCCTCACCCAAATCGGTACTTATGTATGGCGCCGCATTGTTGTCGGTATTGAGTACAAACGCCAATCCACGCTCCTTGGCAACATTGGCTATGGCCTCTCTCAGCTTTTGCGACACCGGTTGCATCAGTTCTTCCTCTGCCTTGGAGAGCAGTCGCCTTGACTCTTCCCTGAAACTCAGGCTTTGTTCCATAAGTTGTTGCAACGCCTTCTGACGTTTCAGCAGTATGTTTTCAGGAAACGACTTCATGCCGTCGATATACTCTCCGTATTGTTTGCTGAACTCGTTTTCAGAATATTTCAGCTCTTTATCAAAAGACGCTTTCAACGATTCAAGACTCTTTTGGGCCACAGCATAGTCGGCCATCGACTTTAGAGCTTCGGTGTAACTGAGATAACCAAAACGCAGCGGAGTCGGAGTATCGGCTTCCTGTGCATAACAAGTGAATGCACAGAGAGCAAACATAATGGTGATGATTGTTTTCTTGTTCATAACAGTTGAGGGTTGTATTTAAAGAGATAATATTCCATTAACAATAAAGCAGTACACGTATTGAACTTTCAATATGGTAAACTCTCGGTTTCATCGGGAGAACCAATGGTTTTTATTATAGGAAAAGTGTGATTTCATCAGAAGAATTTCACATCTTCGCCTATGATGTCGCTCAGCAGTTTATTGGCAAGGCTGCTGGTACCGAGGCGCAGCATCCGATTGTTGAGCCACTTCTCGCCCAATACTTCCTTCACGATGGTGTAGTAGGTCAATGCATCCTTCACCGTTTTCATGCCTCCTGCAGGCTTGAAGCCAATCTGAATGCCTGTCTCGTCGTAGTATTCCTTGATGGCCTGACACATAACGTAGGCGGCTTCGGGTGTTGCAGCCGGTTCGAGTTTGCCGGTCGATGTCTTGATATAGTCTGCTCCGGCATACATGGCAAGTATCGAGGCTTTCTTTATGTTTGATGCAGTCTTCAGGCATCCAGTCTCGAGTATCACCTTTAGCTTGCGATCGCCACACACAGCTTTCAGCTCTGCTATTTCGTCGGCCACC
The DNA here is from genome assembly GCA_937915745.1 of uncultured Prevotellaceae bacterium. GTDB lineage: Bacteria > Bacteroidota > Bacteroidia > Bacteroidales > Bacteroidaceae > Colivivens. The sequence continues at coordinate 19,538 of CALGGJ010000117.1, forward strand.
GTCTCATAGTCGCCTGCAAGGAATTTACCAACCGACTGCACTATGTCTATTTCGGTTGCTCCATCGTGTATGGCCATAGCCGTCTCGGCTATCTTCACTTCTATAAATGACTGCGAAGAAGGGAAACATGCACTGACACATGCAATCTCAACATCTTCGTTTTCAAGGGTATCGTGGCAAATCTGTGCGAAACACGGATATACACACACTGTTGCCACATGTCCCAGTTCGGGATAGACATCGTCAAACTTATTTACCTTATCTACGAATCGCATCACGCTGTCTTCGCTGTCGTCGGTTTTCAAGGTTGTCAGTTCAACACTGTTTAGCAAGAACTTCTTAACTGCCACAGTGTCGTTTTCCTCCAGGTGGTTGGCCACCAAGGCAGCCACTTCGCTCTTAACCTGTTCGTCGTCAAGCTCCAGGTTATACTTCCCGAATGCCTGTTGCACTTTGCTTTCTGTAAATTCGCTTGTCTTCATTGCTTATTCCTTATTTTTAGTGTCCATACATATCGTAACCGGTCCGTCGTTCACAAGGCTTACCTTCATATCGGCACCGAACTCTCCTGTCTTTACAGTCTTGCCGAGGTCGGTGGAAAGCTGCTGGCAGAATGTGTTGTAGAGTGGAATGGTTGTCTCGTGGTTGCCGGCCCGCAGGTAACTGGGGCGGTTACCCTTCTTGTAAGAAGCCCACAGGGTGAACTGGCTTATCACCAGTATGTCGCCTCCACTGTCGAGTATGGAGCGGTTCATCACACCTGCTTCGTCGTCGAAGATGCGCAGGTTTACTATCTTTTTGCTCAGCCATGTTATATCTTCGCCGGTGTCGGCATTCTCGCAGCCGAGCAGTATGAGCAATCCTGCTCCTATATGCGACTTTTCTGCTCCGTCGATTGCTACCGATGCTTGGCTCACACGTTGTAGTACTGCCCTCATGTCGTCTCTTATGTGTTTTTTGTGACTTTATGTTTATTGGTTCAAGGCGTTGTGTATTGCCTGTGCTTTTGCTTTTCCCACCACTGTTTCCAGTTCTTCGATGCTTGCTTCACGTATGCGTTTCACGCTCTTGAAGTGTTTCAGCAGGGTTTTCTTCGTTGCGTCGCCTACACCTTTTATGCTGTCGAGTGCTGATGTAATCTGATGTTTTGAGCGGCGGTCGCGGTGGAATTGTATGGCGTATCGGTGTACCTCGTCTTGGATGCGTGTCAGGAATTGGAAGAGTGCACTCTTGATATCCACTCCGACAGTCATTATCTCGCCGTCTATGTATGTCAGAAGTTCAGATGTGCGGTGGTGTCCGTCTTTGGCAAGGCCTGCCACAGGTATGTCGAGTTGCAGTTGGTCGTGTACTGTGTGGCGTATCACTTCCATTTGTCCTTTTCCTCCATCGGCAATTATCAGGGTTGGCATCTCGCGGCCTTCATCCATGAGCCGGCGGTAGCGGCGGTAAACCACTTCGGCCATCGATGCGTAGTCGTCGGGGCCTACAACGGTTTTTATGTTGTATTTGCGGTAGTCGGCCTTCGACGGTTTGGCTTTCTTGAAGACCACGCATCCTGCTACGGCATCGCTTCCTTGTATGTTTGAGTTGTCGAAACATTCAATGTAAATCGGCAGGTGTTTGAGTTTCAGTTTCTGTTGCAGCTCGCGCAGTAGGTTGGTGGTGCGTTGTTCGGGGTTGAGTTTCTCTGCTTGCTTTGCTTTGTCAAACTTGTATTGACGTACGTTTGCCAGCGAGAGGTCGAGCAGGTGACGTTTGTCGCCACGTTGTGGTATGGTGATTGTGATGCCTTCGAGTTCTACTTCGATTGGGAACGGCACTATTATTTCGCGCGAGTGGCTGTTGTATCTCTCCCTCATTTCAACGATGCCCAGTGCCAGCATGTCGGCCGGTTCTTCGTCAATGCGCTTGGCATATTCGAAGGTGAATGCTTGGTTGATACATCCGTTGGTCACGTGCAGGTAGTTGATAAATGCCGAATGTTCGTCGTCGGCAATTGAGAATACGTCGATATCATGGTTGTATGAGGCAATCACTTCGCTTTTTTCGCAGAATTCGAGTGCCAGTTCGTATTTGCGTTTCAGTTCTTGTGCCTCTTCAAACCGCATTTCGGCGGCCAGTTGCTGCATTTGTCTCATGAGTGTTGCGCATACCTGCCTGGTGTGTCCTTTCAGTATTTCGCTCACCTCGGCCACACTCTCCATGTAGTTGTCGCGGGTCTGCAGGCCAACGCATGGTGCTTTGCAGTTTTTTATGTGGTATTCGAGGCATGTCTTGTATTTGCCTGCACTGATGCCTTCGGTGGTTACTTGTTGTTTGCATCGCCGCAGTGGGTAGATGCGGTTGATGAGTTGGAGCATGTTGTTGAGTGTACCTGCATGGCTGAAGGGGCCGTAATAGGTTCCTGCACCGGGTATGATCTTGCGGGTCTTATATATTCGTGGGAATGGTTCGTCGGTGATGCATACTGATGGGTAGGTCTTGTCGTCTTTCAACAATACGTTGTATCGTGGTTTGTAGCGTTTTATGAGGTTGTTTTCGAGCAGGAGGGCGTCTTCGTCGGTCGGTACCACCACGTAGTTTATGTCGTATATTTTGCTTACCAGTATCTGTGTTTTCCTCGATGTCTGTTTCTTGATGAAGTATGAGCTGACCCTTCGTTTCAGGTTTTTTGCCTTGCCCACATAGATTATGTTGCCGCTCTGGTCGAAGTACTGGTAGCATCCAGGGTTTTCTGGCAGTGTGGCGACAATGGTCTTGAGGTGTGTGAGGCGGTCGGCTGGCATTGGGTGGTGGTTTTTGGGGGCGGGGAAAGGGCCGTTCACTGACGTTGGGTTATACTGATATCAGGGTTGTTACTTCTATGTCGTTGCCGAGGAATTCGCGTCCTTTCAGGCCTTCGTCGCGTATTTCTATGATGAAGTTCATGTAGCATTTTTTGGGGTTGAACTTGCGTACGAGGTCCCATGCTGCTTTGATGGTGCCTCCGGTTGCGAGCAGGTCGTCGTGTATGAGCACTACATCGTCAGGGGTTATTGCGTCTTGGTGCATTTCTATGGTGTCGGTGCCGTATTCTTTGCTATACGACTGGCTCACCACGGCTGCCGGCAGTTTGCCGGGTTTGCGGCAGAGTGCCATGCCTGCGCCTAGTCTTCGGGCCAGGATGGCTCCCATCACGAAGCCTCGGCTTTCGATGCCTACTACCTTCGTGATGCCTTTGTCTTTGTAGAGTTCATACATTTCCTCTTCCATGATTTCGAGGCACTTGGCGTCTTTGAAGAGGGTTGTCACGTCGCGGAAGAGTATTCCTTTCTGCGGGAAGTCGGGGATGGAGCGCAAGTGCTCCATGAGATAGGGGTTGTTCATATATTCACTTATAGTTGTTCGTGTGTTTGTTGATGTCTGACACTTGGCGATTGCCTGGGTTCTTATCTTCCCATGAGTACCAGCATGACGTTGATGTCGCTTGGCGATACTCCTGGTATCCGGCTGGCTTGTGCCAGTGTCACGGGGTTGATTGTTTCAAGTTTCTGACGTGCTTCGATGCTTATTTGTGTCATGTTTTGATAGTCGAAGTGTCCTTGTATTTTGATGTTTTCGAGGCGCAGCATCTTGTCGGCCACTTGTTTTTCGCGTTCGATGTATCCTTTATACTTGATGCGTATTTCGGCTGCTTCGAGTGTTTCGTCGTGACGGTCGGTTATTTTCTCGGTTTCGAGGCGCAGTGTGCGTATGTGTGGTTTGAGGTTTTCGATTGTCACACCTGGTCGTCCCAGCAAATCCACGAGTTTGCATCCGCGTTCGAGCGGGGTGGTTCCAATCTGTTCGAGGGCTTGGTTGATGAGTGCCGGCTTGATTGAGTAGTTTTGTGCGAAGTTGATGAAACGGTCGATTTCATCGGCTTTTTTCCGCATGTTGTCGTAGCGTTGGGTTGATGCAAGTCCCAGTTTGTGGCTGTGGGCGGTGAGTCGCATATCGGCATCGTCTTGTCGCAGCAGTATGCGGTATTCGGCTCGGGATGTAAACATGCGGTAGGGTTCGTCAACTCCTTTGGTCACGAGGTCGTCGATGAGGACACCTATGTATGCTTCGTTTCTTTGCAGTGTGAATGGTTGTCCGCCGCTGCAGTTGATGGCTGCATTGATGCCTGCCATGATGCCTTGGCCTGCCGCTTCTTCGTATCCGGTGGTGCCGTTCACTTGTCCGGCCATGAAGAGGTTTTTCACTATCTTCGACTCCAGGGTGTGTGTCAGTTGTGTAGGGTCGAAGTAGTCGTATTCTATTGCGTAGCCCGGTCGATAGACTTCTGCGTTGCGCAGTGCCGGTATCTGTCTCAGTGCGTTGATTTGTATGTCGATGGGCAGCGACGAGGAGAATCCGTTGAGGTACATCTCGTTGGTTGTCTCGCCTTCGGGCTCGAGAAAGAGTTGGTGTTCGTCTTTCTCGGGGAAAGTGTGGAGTTTTGTCTCGATGCTGGGGCAGTATCGTGGGCCTATGCTCTTGATTTGTCCGTTGTAGAGTGGCGAGTCTTTCAGGCCAGAGCGCAGTATGTCGTGTACTGCTTTGTTTGTCTTGAACATCCAGCATGGCAGTTGTCTGAGTGTGTGTGGCACTTCGAGGAATGAGAAATGGTGGAATCCCACATCGCCGTCCTGCCGTTCTGCCTGGCTGAAATCGACACTCCGACGGTCTATCCTGACCGGTGTGCCGGTCTTCATGCGTCCGGTACGTATGCCATGGCGTGTGATGGATGCCGTGAGTCCGTCAACAGCCGGCTCGCTTATGCGTCCGCCGGGTATCTGCGTGTGTCCTATGTGCATCAGTCCGCCGAGGAATGTTCCGGCCGTCAGTATCACACAGCGTGCCTGTATTTCGACGCCCCAGATGGTTCTCACGCCCCTGACCTCGCCGTTATCTACCAGCAGTTCCGACGCTTGGTCCTGCCAGATGCTCAGGTTGGGAGTGTTTTCCAGTATCTCGCGCCATGCCCAGATGTATTTCCCGCGGTCGCACTGTGCCCGCGGACTCCACACGGCCGGCCCTTTCGACTGGTTGAGCATACGGAATTGTAACGAGCAGCGGTCGGTCACTATGCCCATCATGCCTCCGAGGGCATCCACTTCGCGCACAATCTGTCCCTTGGCTATGCCGCCTACTGCGGGATTGCACGACATTTGGGCTATTTTGTTCATGTCCATCGTCACCAGACATGTGCGTGCGCCCATCCTTGCTGCTGCCGACGCAGCCTCACATCCGGCATGACCGCCGCCAATCACCACTATGTCGTATCTGAATGTCATCATCTGTGCTCTGTTTCCAATCTGTGCCTTGAAGCGCATTATTCACTGCAAAGTTACTAAATTATTGCAAAACAAACATCATAAATCGCAGAAAAAGCGATGAATGTGCCATATAACATGGCAAGACACATGGCGGTAGCCTTGTCGCGGTAAGCAAACGTGACAGTGAGCGGGTATTGACAGTGGGGTGCGGAACGGTGGAAACAGCTTGGCGGGCGATGCAAATAAAAGAGTGGAGGGTATGCTCGGATTTTATTCTGTGTATAGAGGAAAACCTGCGAGGGTGCGGAGCTGTTCTTAAAACTGTGGGGCAATTTTAATAAATCGTAATACAATTTTAATAAACTCTGACCAGGATTTTAATAAATTGCCCCACAGTTTTAAGAATCCGAACGTACGTGCGGTAAAATTACAGTGTTGACGCAACCGAATAGCACTACAGTGGCGGTTGTTGTCATTCGGTCTTGCGATGTCGCAGATATCCTATGCACTCACTCAGTATCTCGGCTCCCGACAGGCGCAGAATGCCCAAATAGATGGCCGCTGCCATAGGTATTCGGCATACGAGTCGCAGCATCTGGCTGTCGATGCCTGCAGTGGCATAATGGGTGATAAGCATCGCAACGGCTGCAACAGCCATGAACGGCACTACTGCACGCACGACATGTAGTATGCCGAGACGTATGTCGGCCCACACAAATATGTGCCATATGCCAATCCATGTCACGTTGATGACTATGCAACAGAGTATCATGAGCCAAATGCCCGATAGGCCGAACAACGACAAGTTGAAGTTGCGTACAACAAATATGCTCAACAGTATGAGCAGGCTCTGCGCAATTGTGTTCCACATATATACAGCCGATTTTCCGCGACTGATGATGAAGTTGGAATAGAGTGTTGCAAGCGGTAGGAATGCCCCGCCGATACACAGCATCTGCAGGTACGGAGCTGCCGGCATCCACCGTTCGGGCAGTATGCTTATCACCTGGTGGGACACAAGGCTGAGGCCGAAAAGAGCCGGAAAGGCAATAAACGATGTGAACTGCAGCATCTTGGTCAGCACGCGGCGCTGACGTTCGAGGTCGGCTCCCACCTGCACAAACATGGGTTGAGCCACGCTCTGTACCATGCCGCTGATGGTCTGGCTGCCCATCAGATTCCACTTGTTGGCCTGTGAGTAATAGCCCAGTTCAACCTTTGGATAGAAATGTCCGAGTATGCTCTCGAATGCGAATTTGTTGATATTGAGGAATATGTTGGTGATGAGTAGCTTGCAGCTGAATGCAAACATCTGACAAACGGGTTGGACACTGATGTGGAACGACGGGCGCCAACGGGCAAAATACCAGCTCATGACCGAAATCACACTCACAAACACAATGCTTTGTGTTGCGATACTCCAGAATGCCATGCCGCTCATGGCCATCACGATGCCCACCAATCCAGACAAAATCATGGCAGCAAAACTGCATATAGTCTGTTCGCGCACCTTCATCTGCTTAAACAGAATGGCGCGTGGAGTGATGGAAAAACTGGCGAGGAAGAATCCCAGGAACGCATAGCGCGACAGCCACACCAGCCGCTGGTCGTGATTGTAGTCGGCAATGAGCGGTGCACATATCCATAGGATGACGTATATAGCGGCGCTGACGACTACATTGAACCAAAAGACAGAGTTGTAGTCGCGATGTGTGGCACGCGGTTTGTTGGTGAGGGCCTGCACAAAACCGCTGTCCTGCAACGATGCCGCTATGGCCGAATAGATGGACAGCACGGCTATCATGCCATAATCCGAGGGATGAAGAAAGAAAGTGAGCACCACACCGAACACAACATTCAGCACCTGTGTCACGGCACTGTTCATCATGCCCCAAAGCAAACCGCTGGCAGTACGCTGCTTGAGCGATGCCTGTGTGCCGCCTTCTGTCTTATCTTCTTTCATCATACATCAAACCGTCAGTTATCATATACTCTTCGGCCCATGCCCCTGCACCCATCAGTTAAACCGCATACATATCAGAGGGGTCGTATCTGTTCAGATTACCTGTTATTCACGTTGATAGCCATGCCGTTATACACAATGCGGTATCGATAGAGCCCGCGTTGCTGCTCAGAGTCGTTGCCCACAGTAATAATCCATCCGTAGTTGTTGAGGTCGTATGAGTTTCCACAATGACTGCATAGCGCCGTACCATTATCCTTCACGTCGAGCCTGTAGCGCTGTTGGTCACACCGCGGACATGCAAGGTCGTAAGCCACATAGTCGAACCCGCCCGACATGTTGGGTGTGGACGCAGTACCCACGATGAGCCCTCCAAGTCCGTATTCAAACTCGCGTGCGCCAATCTGCGACAACGCATAGTCGGTGCTGCCAAGACTGTTGGCTATACGCACCTTGCCATTGATGCCGCGTATCGTCACAAACTGCCCCGGATTGCCCATTGCGTTATATAGTTCGGTACTGCCGGCCACTTCGAAATAGAACCTGACAGGATATTTGGTTGAGAAACTGCTGGTCGTGTCGTCGGTACATGCGGCGAGCAGTACCATTGACATTATCAAAACAAAGGGTCTTTTCATGATGTTTGCGGCAAACGCAGGTTTTGTTTACAGGACTTATCAATGCAACTTATCTCACTTGCCCGTGCAAATCGTGTCACATGTTTATGAAAACGAAAGCGTGGGACTTTTTATTATGTCATCAATCAGTGCAAGCTCGTCATCAGAGAAATCGAGGTTTTGCAGGGTGTCGATGTTACTCAGGAGCTGAGCCACCGACGAAGTACCGATGATGACCGATGTCACACGCCGGTCGGCAAGCACCCATGCTAATGCCATTTGAGCGAGAGTCTGATGTCGGTTTTTCGCTATTTCATCGAGCTTTTTCGCCGTTTCGATGCGCTCTGCGGTCACTTGCGACACTTTCAGAAATCCGCTCTCCCTGGCTGCACGGCTGTCGGCAGGGATTCCGTCCGAATATTTTCCGGTGAGCAGTCCTTGGGCCAAAGGCGAGAAACACACTATGCCCGACCCCTCGGCTACCGCTACGTCAAAATTCTCGCGCCGTGCCTTCAGGTCGAACATCGAACATCGGTACTGCGACAAAAGACACGGCACATGTGCTTCGCGCAGGATATCGTATGCCTCCTGTTGCTTGTCGGCAGGATATTTTGATATGCCGGCATACAGTGCTTTGCCCTGACGCACAATGTCTGCGAGCGCCTGCATCGTCTCCTCCACAGGTGTTGACGGGTCGTACCGATGAGAGTAAAACACATCGAAGTAATCCAATCCTGTACGACGCAGACTTTGGTCGCACGAAGCAATGAGATTCTTGCGCGACGAGCCGGTACCATAAACACCAGGCCACATGTCGTGCCCGGCCTTCGAAGCGATAAACATCTCGTCGCGATGACTGCAGAGGCCTTCACGCATTATCCGTCCGAAGTTGGTCTCAGCACTTCCTGGTGGCGGACCATAATTGTTTGCAAGGTCGAAGTGGCAAATGCCGCGGTCGAAGGCCGTATGCACCATGTCGCGGGCTACATCATAGCTGTCGATACCACCGAAATTGTGCCATAGGCCAAGACTTAGCACGGGCAGCTGCACACCGCTATTGCCTGAGTGTCTGTATTGCATTGTCAACACGCTTGAAGTTAAACTCACCGAGTGTCTTATCCATCAGTTCCACTATGCGGTCGTTGCACAGGTTGCCTATGCTGCCTTCGTGGGTGTGATGTATGTCGCGGTGGGGAATGAAGCGGCCTGCCTCTATATCCAGTCCCACCTTCTTGTAGGCATCGCGGAACGGCATACCGGCAGTTGCCAGACGGTTCACTTCCTCAACACTGAACATGTTGTCGTATATATGGTTTTCGAGTATATGCTCGTTCACTTTCATCTTTTCGATGATATATGTAGTCATGCGCAGACAGTCTTTCAACTCGTCGAATGCCGGCAGAAATACTTCCTTGATGATTTGCAGGTCGCGGAAATAGCCCGACGGCAGGTTGTTCATTATCATCATGACAGTCTGTGGCAAAGTCTGAATCTTATTGCATTTGGCTCGAATGAGTTCAAACACATCGGGATTTTTCTTGTGTGGCATGATGCTCGAGCCCGTGGTGCAATTGTCGGGCAGGCGGACGAACGCAAAGTTCTGGCTGTTGAACATACAGGCATCGAACGCTAGCTTGGCCAGTGTGCCGGCCACGCTGGCCAGCGAGAAGGCCACGTTGCGCTCAACTTTGCCACGACCCATCTGAGCATACACCACGTTGTAGTCCATCGAGTCGAACCCCAACAGGTCGGTAGTCATTTGCCGGTTGAGCGCGAACGAACTGCCATAGCCTGCTGCGGAACCCAACGGATTGCGGTTGGTGATGCGCCATGCAGCCAGAAGATATTGCATATCATCGGTCAGGCTTTCTGCGTATGCACCAAACCAAAGGCCGAACGACGAAGGCATGGCTATCTGTAGGTGGGTATATCCGGGCATGAGAATGTCGCGGCACTCTTCGCTCCTGGCAATGAGATGCCGGAAAAGCGTGTCGGTGAGTTGCACCATCTCATGCAGTTGGTCGCGTATGAAGAGTTTGAGGTCAACCAACACCTGGTCGTTGCGCGAACGTCCCGAGTGTATTTTCTTGCCTACATCGCCCAGTCGGCGTGTAAGCATCAGTTCCACCTGAGAGTGTACGTCCTCAACACCGTCTTCTATCTTAAACTCTCCACTCACTGCCGTGGCATATATCTTCTTCAGCTCGGCAAGCAGAAGGTCAAGTTCGTCTTTCGTCAGAAGTCCGACAGACTGCAACATCGTTATGTGTGCCATCGAGCCAAGCACATCATAAGGGGCAAGATAGAGGTCCATCTCGCGGTCGTGTCCTATGGTGAAATGCTCGATCTCATCGGTCATTTCAGTATTTTTTGTCCAAAGCTTATTCATTTTTTGTCCAAAGCTTATTCATTTTTTGTCCAAAACTTATTCATTTTTTGTCCAAAGCTTATTCATTCTGGTGATTACTGTGCTGAATGTTTTGGATACTCTGAATGCTCCGTGAACTCCGAGTACTCTGAATACTCTGAGTTCAGTAAGGCAGCGATGCCAGCATATCAGCCAGTTTCTCAATTCCGTCTTTCAGCGGTTTTTCCACCATCATGCGCATAAATGGATTGACGTCGGCATCGACAGTGAGCCGCATTTTGCAGGTATCGGCCGATATGGGCAGAAGCTGAACCCATAACACGAATGCAATAGGCGAGTTCACCGACTGGAATTTGATGCATTTCGCCGGTTCTCGCTCTACGATGCGTATTGACACGCTTCCTATAGGTGGCACGTTCATGCTCACCGAGTCGGCATCAAACTGCATTGTTTCGAGTTGTTGGCGCATGTGTTCCAGTTTGTCGGCCGGTATTTCTTCTTCCATCCTCTGCATTACGTCGGGGTCGTTCAGTCGTTGACGCACTGTCTCGAGGTTGTTGAGGTCAGCCAGTCGGGCATAGACGGACTCCTGTGGATAGCCAATGTTCTTTACGTTACTTTCGTATTTCATGTCTTGTTGCTTTGTTTGTTATGTCTGTAGTGCAGTTGCGTGTGTTATGTCTGCAGTTGCGTTTGTTATATCTGCAGTTGCGTTTGTTATGTCTGCAGTTGCGTGTGTTATGTCTTTGCAGTTATGTTTATCAATGAGCGGATGCGCTCATTTATAAAAAGTAATCCAGTTGGTGCAGTACTGCGACTTAAAGTCAGTGGGGTGTATTTCGTACACACGGTCATCTGCTGTGCGGTACCACGAGTGGTTCCACCCGTCTCCCATGTCCAGATACAGAGCTTCGGTCACATGTGCTTTCAGCAGCAATGGCACAAAGTCGGAGAAGTGCATAGGCTCAATGTTCTCTACAATACAAAGAGTTTCGCCTTTGAGTGCCAGCACACGGTACATCTCCACACGATTAAACTTCGGGTTTTCGGTGCGCGTGTTGGATTGGTATCTGCCTTCGTGAATGATGTATTCCTGTCTGAAACCCATGCCTCCCGCCTCGGCTGCCCGGTGGAGTGCTGCTTCGGCCGTTGCTGAGTCGGATAGAAACTCAAATTGTCCGCCGTACCATACGAACCCGCCTGTGTTGCCCACGCGGTCGGGGGTCTCGATGCATGTGGCACCTTCATACCATGTGCCGCCGCTTACGTGGTTGCCGTCGATGTTTGAGTGGCTGAAAGTGTCGAGCAGGTCATGAGTAAATGCAGCTTCGGCACAGAATACCACGTTCCGTTCCGACGTGTCGGGCATGGTGCCGCACCGTAGGTCGATACTGCTGAACTGCGGTGTGTATATCCTCACACCCAGTTCCCGATATATGCTCAACACGTTGTCAACGCTTGCAATGTTTTCACGTGCAGCACTTCCGCGGTCGGCCTGCTGCCCCGCCTGTGGGCGACATGCTGTCAGCGAAAGTGCCGTCATTGTGAGTATTGCAACAGTCTTTCCGCTCAATGTCTTGTTATTGTTATCGGATTTTCTATTTCGTCGTATATCTTGAGGCTGGTGACATTCATGTCGCCCTCGGTCGATAGCAGACGGAGTACAAGGTTCTGGTACATCACCATAGTGCCGCTTGCATCTGGCGTCACCTCTCTTATGGTCTTACATTCGTGTCCCAGATAGTATGTCTCGCCGAAGCTGATGCCTGCAAATTCCACTCCGTGCTCTTTGTTCAGCCATCGCATAATGTCGTATTGCTGTATGTCGCTGATGAAGACTCCAGGGTTGTGGTTCACCTTGTAGCCCATGATTCCGGCAATAGGGCATATGAATTCGTTTTGATAGACATAATCGATGCTCATACCTTCCAACGACATCTGCATGCGTGTGTTGGTGCCGTCCCATGTGTATTCTATCGTTCCTCCGCCGGCATGGTCTATCTCGTGTATGTGCTGTCCGCCGTTTCGGTATTCTATTGTACCATAGAAACCCATTGTGCCCGAGATAGTAGCATCGTAGTTGCGAATCTCCCACGGCATCTCGCGGTCCATGTCGAGCAGTGAGTTTCCCTCTCCGTCGAGCAGGCTGGTGCGCAGCACGGTGCGGTATCCGAGCGGCACAGGCGACGTGAATTCGGTGTATGCTATGCCGTCGTCGTTACTCTGTGTGGCCCATGCTTCACCTATCTGGTGCAGTCCGCTGTTGGATTCAGTTTTCTTTCTGAGTTTCACCCTCGGCATTCTTGGCAGTTTTGGCAAGAGCCGTTGCATGTTGGCCGGCAGGCGGTCGCGTATCTTGGCATATATCACGTTGTAGTCGCCGTCGTCGTCACCTTCGTCGTCGCTACCCAGTATATCGACATCCAGGTCGTCGGGGTTGACGTTCTCCCACTCCTCGGCAGGGAAGTCGCTCCAGCACGATTGCTGTACCGACCCTTGTTCGTCGGGTTCCCAGTCTTGCACCGACTGTGCGTTGGTCATGAATGTTCCGTAGGTCTTGAACCGGAACGTGGTCTTGGTGTCGTAGGCTGCATATTCGCGTTTTATGGAGTCGAGGTCCACAAGTTTGTCGGGATATTGGGCTATTTTCTTCCTTATGAGGTCGGGCGATGTGTAGGATATCTGGTCGATAGGTGTCTTGCTATCCTTGCGCTTGAAGAAGTTGAAGCGCGGTCCTTCGACGAAGAATCCTGCACGGAAGTTGAATCCTCCGTCGAACTTATATTGCCAGAATCGCTGGTCGTGCAGTATCATGCCGTCGAACTTCCCTTCGAGGAACGGCATGAGGTCAACGTGGAATCCGAAGACGAGGTATAGGTATAGGTTGATGCGTATGTATGGCGAAATCCTGAACTTCACCGTTCCCGCCGTCACGTCGATATCGGGTTTATTGGCTTCGTGTATGAAGTTTATCTCGTTTATCGGGCTTAGTTTGTCGGTCTTTGCGTCATACTCAACGCCCACCACCACTTCAATTCCGTTTGTTATGTTTTGTGCAAACATCAGCTGCGCCTTCAGTTCGGCTGTGAGCTTTGCCCATATCGAAGCATCGTACGAAAGCAGTACAGGCACCGGTCCCACCTGGAAATATTGCGTGTTTTTGAAGAGGTCGGGCGATATCTGCCTGTCGAAGGTAGGTGCCTTATGGTCAGCCTCCAGTTTCACTTTCACTTTGTTGGTGACGGTGAGTCGGCCACGGTACACCAGTCCTACATAATCCAGTTTCGAGGCTATCTCGCGTTCGCAGTTGGCATTCTGTCCTGCTTCGGTGAGGAGCACTTTTAGTTCCGCTCCAAACTCGGCAGAATAGTCGGTACCCACCTTAAACTCGGCCATGTCGAAGATGTCGATGATGTCTTTCACCAGTTTCACCGGTGGCAGTTTCTCTGCCTGGTCGGCCTTCCATCCGGCCCGCCGGCGATTGCTCTGCTCCCTGCATTTCACATACACCTCTCTGTTTTCGAAATAGCTGTCGCCATCGTAGGAGCTTAATGTGATTTCGCAGTTATATACCATCTCTTGCAGTTGTGCAGGGCGGTAGCGTATGTCAGCCTGATGTTCGTCGATGATGTCGGATGTGAGCAGGTACATGCCCAGCTGTACCGTGTCGGTGCGTGCTATGTAGATTTGTCCGACATACATCTGAGGCACGTTGCCTTCAAACTTGATGCGTGCGCGGCAGAGTGTGGTGTCGAGCATTACTACTTCATACGTTGTCTTTTCAGGATCGACGAGGTTAGGGTTGATGTAGTCGTCGGTCGTTGGTGCGATGTATGGGTCGGCGGCCACTGATGCCTTGTCGTCGAAGTATATCTGTTTTATCTCGCCGTATTCGTACTCGGCCAGTTCCACTCCGTTGCCTATCACGATGGTGTCGGTAGTAGCGCTGTAGTTCAGGGCCGTTGCACCCGTTATGGTGTAAGCCGTGATGTTGCCTCGTGTGGTGACCACTACCATCTGGTCGGGAGTATTGCCTGCCCTTGATGGTGCTTGGGCAGTCTTCATCGATTCGTAGATGTGCAGCACATCCTGCGTATCTACTGTTCCGTCGCTGTTCACGTCGAGTCTGTCGGCTTGCTGACTGTTGCTGCTCTGCATCTGTTCATAGACTGCCAGCACGTCTTGCGTATCGATTTGCCCGTCGGCATTTACGTCGCCTCTGGCAGTGTTTGTCTCGCTGCCGTCAAATGTGAGTCTGAGCAGTTGTTTGCGTGCGAATCCATGACTTCCCTGTGTACTGCTGATGAATACCGAATCTGCCTCCCACAGTAGTTTTGGCCTGTCGGATAGTTCGAAAACAAGTTTGCTGCCATCGGTGATGCCAACCACGAGTTTTTGCGGTACCGATGTGTCGGCTTTAGCCAGTGTGCCAAATGTGAGGATGGTCACCAGCAAGGTCAGTGTGCGCTTCATATTACTATGTGGTTTAAAGGTTTAATCATTAATCGTCAGACACCCCACTCGGCGGGATTTGCCCGCCAGGCATTCAGTGTTGGTAATTGGTCGGCAGTGATGTATTTGGTCTGTACAGCCATTTGCAATACTGCATCGTAGTTGGTGAGTGTTGCGAGTTTCACTCCTGCTTCCTCGAATGCCTGCACGGCCACCGGAAATCCGTAGGTGAAGCTTGCTACCATACCTACTACATCGTATCCTGCACTGCGTAGTGCCCCGACAGCACGCAGGCTGCTGCCACCGGTGGAGATGAGGTCTTCTACCACCACCACTTTTGCACCCGCAGGCAGTGTGCCCTCGATGAGGTTACCCATGCCGTGGTCCTTGGGTTTGGAGCGCACATATGCAAAAGGCATACAAAGTTGGTCGGCCACGAGGGCGCCTTGTGCGATGGCTCCGGTCGCTACTCCAGCCACTGCCGTGGCATCAGGAAATTCTTCCAGCACCAGTCGTGTGAGTTCGGTCTTTACAAAACTGCGCATCAGGGGAAACGACAGGATTTTGCGGTTATCGCAGTAAATGGGAGATTTCCATCCCGATGCCCATGTGAAGGGTTCTGCAGGTTGTAGTTTTATAGCTCTTACCTCGAGAAGCTTTTCTGCAAAGAGAGTCTGAAGTGTTGACATACTTGTTCCTTTTAGTGATTCTTGAATCGTTGGTACAGGCTCGCGAGAGTCCGAACCATGTGGCAAAGTTACATATTTTTACCCATATTGCCATCGTATTTAATGATTTTTTGCAGTAAAGCAGGTTTTATACCACTCATACATGCAAAAATCGGGCGATGCAGGCCTACATCATGCACTCCAAAATGTGTCGGCATCGATTGGCAGCAGGGTTGCATGTGTCAGCTTCTCCGTCTGCGAGTGCGCAGTCTCGGCCTCGCGAGTGCGCGGTCTCGGCCCTGCGAGTGCGCAGTCTCGGCCCTGCGAGTGCGGACTCACGCCCATCGGAATTCGGTGCCTCGTTGCCACACGTGCATCCTACAGGCTGCGGGATACGTCGTGAGTGTGTGGACGAGCAGGTACATCGTTGTTCACAGAAAAGTCCTGTCGGTGTGTCATGCAGATAACATAGTTCAGGTCTCTTGTGCAATAAACTGCGAAAAGAAATACATTTCCTCATCAAATGTATCAGATTAGTCGCAAATAATTCGTATCTTTGCAGCGAAATTGGATAAGTATGCGCTTTAGTAGATGAAAAAACTATATATAGAGACTTACGGATGTCAGATGAATGTGGCCGACAGCGAGGTGATAGCTTCGGTCATGAAGATGGGAGGATACGAATGGGCAGAAACCATTGAAGGAGCCGACGCCGTGTTGCTCAACACATGTTCGGTACGCGACAATGCAGAACAGAAGATACTGAACCGTCTCGATGCACTCCATGCCATGCAGTCCAGCCACAAGTCGAAATATGGGCACGGTATGATTGTGGGCGTTGTAGGCTGTATGGCCGAACGAGTGAAAGAGGAACTCATCGAAAAACACCATACCGACCTGGTTGCCGGCCCCGATTCTTATATGCAACTACCCGAGTTGTTTGCAGCGGCCGAGGCAGGCGAGAAAGCCATAAACGTAGAACTATCGACCACCGAGACCTACGGCGACATACTGCCCGAGCGTGTATGCACGGGCCGGATATCGGGTTTTGTGAGCATAATGCGCGGATGCAACAACTTCTGCCATTACTGTATCGTGCCCTACACCCGAGGCCGCGAGCGCAGCCGCAAGGTGAACAGCATCCTGGCCGAGGTGGGCGACCTGAGAGACAAAGGGTTCAAGGAGGTTACGCTGCTGGGACAGAACGTAAATTCATATAAGTACGGCGATACCGGCTTCCCCGAATTGCTGCGTGAGGTTGCTTCCACCGCCTCCGGCATGCGCATACGCTTCACCACTTCACATCCGAAAGACATGAGCGATGCAACACTGCACGCAATTGCCGACATACCCAATATATGCCGACACATACACCTGCCCGTGCAAAGCGGAAGCAACCGGATACTGAAACTCATGAACCGCAAATACACCCGAGAGTGGTATCTCGACCGTGTGGCAGCCATCAGAGACATAGTGCCCGACTGTGGGTTGACCACCGACCTCTTCTGCGGTTACCACTCAGAGACCGAAGCCGACCACGAAGAGACACTCGACCTCATGCGCCGGGTGGGTTTTGACAGTGCGTTCATGTTCAAATACTCGGAGCGCCCAGGCACATACGCCTCGCGACACCTGACAGACGATGTGCCCGAAGACGTGAAGATACGCCGGCTGAACGAACTCATAGCCCTTCAGAACCAACTGTCGGCCGAGAGCTACCGGCGCGATATAGGACGTACAGTGGAAGTGTTGGTCGAGGGTGTGAGCAAGAGGTCGCACCAACAGCTGTATGGCCGTACCGAGCAATACAAGGTGGTGGTGTTCGACCGCGGCGACTTCCATATAGGCGACCGCGTGATGGTGGAGATCGAATCGGCTACATCGGCCACACTGTTGGGCGGAAAGGCGCAAGGACTATGCCAACGACAGTGAAGGACAAACAGGCAAAACAAAATACGTATGAAACGAAACAAACAGACAAGACTCTTCAGCACACAATTCGTGACATCGCTCATCAGCACCACACTGGTGTTGGTCCTGCTCGGTACGATAGTGCTGTTCGTCTTCACGGCACGCAACCTGTCGAGCTATGTGAGGGAAAACATCAACGTGAGTGTGCTGCTGAGCGACGACATCACTCCGGGCGAGACACAGTCGTTGAACCAACTGCTGCAATCACAGCAGTATGTGAAGTCGCTGAAGTATGTATCGAAGGAACGTGCCCTGCACGACCAGTGCATGAGCATGGGGACAGACCCGTCGGAGTTCCTGGGCTACAACCCCTTCACCGCATCGTTTGAGATAAAGGTAAAGTCGGAATACGCCAACAACGAGAGTCTGGCAAAGATAACCCGGCAACTGAAATCGACCAATAAGGTGATGGACGTCATCTACCAGAAGGAATTGATGAACTCAGTAAACAAAAACATACGCAAGTTCAGTGTGATACTGCTCATCATGGCAGCACTGTTCACCTACATATCGTTTGCACTGATAAACAACACGGTGAGACTCACCATATTCTCGCGACGGTTCATCATCAATACCATGAAACTGGTCGGGGCATCGTGGAGTTTCATACGCCGCCCGTTCCTCAATCAGGGCCTGCTGCTGGGAGTGATGTCGGCCATCATAGCCGATGCAGTAATCTTGGGCGGAGTGTATTGGGCCAAAACCTACGAACCCGAAATCAATACAGTAATTGACATGCAAGTGCTCACCATCGTAGGTGTGTCAGTATTAGTGTTCGGACTCCTAATCACGTTTGTATGCACATACGTATCGTTGTCTAAATACCTGAAAATGAGCAGTAACGACTTGTATCACATATAAACCTGCAACAACAGCAAAAACATCATAATGGAAAAAAACAAGAACTTAGCATTCGGCCCACTCAATTACATAATGTTGGGCATAGGTATAGCCATCGTAGTCGTGGGATTCATACTGATGGCCGGCAGCGGAACAACCGAAGACACGTTCAATCCTGAGATATTCAGCGACCTGCGCATCAAGGTGGCTCCGATAACCAGCCTGTTTGGGTTTATCGTAGTGATTGCAGCAATATTGATTAAACCCAAAAGACAGTAAAAGACTATGGATTGGTTGCAAGCCATGCTTATGGGCATATTCCAGGGACTGACAGAATATCTGCCGGTCAGCAGCAGCGGTCACCTCGCCATAGCAGGCAAACTGCTCGGTGTTGAAGACCCCGACCAGATAATGCCATTCACTATATCGGTGCACGTGGCAACGGTGATGAGCACACTCGTCATACTATGGAAAGAAATATTGTGGTTGCTCATCGGAGCCTGCAAGCACGGGCGCGACATCGTTCCAAGCCGATATGGCATACGCAGCCTCAATGCCGAGCAAAACTACCTCCTGTGCATCATCGTATCGATGATACCGGTAGGCATCGTGGGCCTGTTCTTCAAAGATGCCATCGAAGGAGTGTTCGACAACCTCATGGTTGTAGGCATCTGCCTGCTGGTGACAGCAGCACTCCTGTCGTTCTCATACTTTGCCAAACCACGCGAAAAAGAACACATATCGATGCTCGACGCCTTCATCATAGGTATAGCCCAGGCATGTGCCGTGCTGCCAGGACTCTCGCGCTCGGGCAGCACAATCGGTACCGGACTCATACTCGGCAACAAAAAAGAGTCGCTGGCACAATTCTCGTTCCTCATGGTCATTCCGCCAATACTGGGAGAGGCACTGCTCGACAGCAAGAAGATGATTGAAGAAGGTATCGACGCCGCCATGTCGGGCATCACACCACTGGCACTCATCGTGGGATTTGCGGCTGCATTCATCACAGGATGCTTTGCCTGCAAATGGATGATAGGCATCGTGCGACGCGGCAAACTCATCTATTTCGCCATATATTGTGCCGTAGTAGGATTGGCAACCATCATCTGGCAACTGCTATGAACCCACAGGCAGGCGAAATATTCTGTTTCAACAAGCCCTACCGATGGACTTCGTTCGACCTCGTGCATAAAGTAAGAGGCAAACTGAAACACCGCATAGGAAGCGGACGCCTGAAAGTGGGACATGCCGGCACCCTCGACCCACTGGCCACAGGAGTGCTCATCGTATGCACAGGCAAGGCCACCAAAAAGATAGAAGAACTGCAAGCACACACCAAGGAATATGTTGCAACACTGAAACTGGGAGCCACGACACCATCGTTCGACCGCGAGACAGAGGAAGACGCCACATACCCCACCGGACACATCACAAGAGAAATGGTGGAACAGGTGCTGCAACAATTTCAAGGCACCATAATGCAGGTGCCGCCAATCTATTCGGCAGTGAAGATTGAAGGCAAGCGCGCCTACGAATTTGCACGCAAAGGCCACGACATAGAACTGAAAGCCAAACCACTCACCATCGACGAGATAGAACTGACGGGGTGTGACCTCGACAACAGTCAAATCACAATACGGGTGGTGTGCAGCAAAGGAACATACATACGTGCAATGGCACGCGACATAGGCCAGGCACTGCACTCGGGAGCATATCTCACCGACCTGTGCCGCACACGTGTGGGAAACTACACCTTGGCCGACTGCCTCGACATACACACGTTTGATGACTGGCTCGACACACATCTTCAGTACTCCGGCGATGAGGATATGCCCACCGACAATGACATTCAGCCCACCGAAGTCAAGGAAGAACAATGACTATAATAAAAAAACGAAACAGTGAAATGAAACTATCACAATTCAAATTCAAACTGCCCGATGAGAACATAGGTCTTCAGCCACCTTACCATCGCGACGAAGCAAAACTCATGGTGCTGCACCGCAACACAGGAGAAATAGAACATCGCCTGTTTAAGGACATCATAGAATACTTTGACGATGGCGACTCGTTTGTGTTCAACGACACCCAGGTCTTTCCCGCCCGGCTATACGGCAACAAAGAAAAGACCGGAGCAACTATCGAAGTGTTCCTGCTGCGCGAACTCAACGAGCGTATGCGCCTGTGGGATGTGCTGGTTGACCCGGCAAGGAAAATACGTATAGGCAACAAGCTCTATTTTGGCGAAGACAACTCGATGGTGGCCGAAGTGATAGACAACACCACATCGCGCGGACGTACACTCAGATTCCTATACGACGGTCCTCACGAGGAATTCAAAGAGTCGCTCTTCGCATTGGGTGAGGCTCCTATAACCGACGAGATAAGAAAACAGCGCAAAGCCACGCCCGAAGACATGGAGAACTTCCAAACCATCTACGCACGGCACGAGGGAGCAGTGACCGCACCTGCGTCAGGGCTGCACTTCTCGCGCGAACTGCTGAAACGCATGGAGATAAAAGGCATCGGACAGGCATTCATAACACTACACATAGGGCTGGGCAACTTCCGCACCATCGACGTAGAAGACCTTACAAAACATAAGACCGACGGTGAAGAAATGCACATCGGACCAGAAGCGTGCGAGATAGTAAACCACTCAAAAGAAGGAGGCCACAAAGTGTGTGCCGTAGGTACGACAACCATGCGTGCACTCGAGACAGCAATGGGTCCTGGAGGCTTCATTAAAGAGTATGACGGATGGACCAACAAATTCATCTTCCCACCATACGAGTTTGGTGTGGCTGAGGCGTTCGTGTCAAATTTCCAGCTGCCACTGTCACTTATGATGATGATGCAATGCGCATTCGGATCGTACGAATATGTCATGGAAGCATACAAGCAAGCAATAGCACTGGATTACAAGTTTGGTGGATATGGCGATGCACTGCTCATAGTCTGAGACAGAATGGTGCAATATATTGACAATTGGGAGTATCCAAGCAACCGAAGGCACGGAGCCGACTGTGTTTTTTCAGGAAACATCGTCGGGATGTGGCAAAAAAAATGTATCTTTGCAAACTGAAAGTTCACAAAGATTGTGTCTTAGCAAACGGAAAGTTAATAAAAGATAAATAAAAAATGTCATTTACACGCATTACAGCCGCCGAAGCTGCGGCATTGATTCAGAATGGAGACAATATAGGTCTCAGTGGTTTTACACCTGCAGGTACGGCAAAAGCCGTGACCGCAGAGTTGGCAAAGCGGGCACATGTCGAGCATGAAGCAGGACGCCCATTCAAGGTAGGAATATTGACAGGAGCCTCGACAGGACAGTCGTGCGATGGTGTATTGTCTAATGAACATGCAATACGTTTCCGGGCACCATACACCACCAACCCCGACTTCCGTAAACACGTCAATGCAGGCGAACTGGCATACAGCGACATGCACCTCGGAATGATGGCACAAGACCTGCGCTACGGATTCCTTGGAGAAGTGGATTGGGCAATTATAGAGGTATGTGCCATCGAACCCGACGGAAAAGTATATCTTACGGCTGCCGGTGGTATATCACCCACAATTGCACGACTGGCCAAGAAAGGGGTGATACTCGAACTCAATGCGTTCCATTCGCCAAAATCAATAGGCATACACGATGTATATGAACCGCTCGACCCACCGCAACGCAAACCTATTCCAATCGAACATGTGACCGACCGCATCGGAACAACTTACCTGCAAATCGACCCGAAGAAAATCATTGGAGTTGTAGAATGCAACCTACCCGATGAAGCACGTAGTTTCAAAGATGCCGACCCCGTCACAACCAAGATAGGCGAAAACGTAGAGCACTTCCTCATGGGAGAAAAGAAACGCGGAATCATACCACCGGGATTCCTGCCATTCCAAAGTGGAGTGGGAACCACGGCCAACGCTATACTCTTCGCACTGGGCAGCAACCCCGAGATGCCCGCTATGGAGATATATACCGAGGTGTTGCAGAATGCAGTAGTTGACCTTATGTTCGAGGGTAAGGTGAAATGTGCATCGACTTGCTCGCTCACTGTAACCAACGACAAACTGCTGAGTATATACGACAATATCGACTTCTTCCGCGACAAACTCGTGCTGCGACAATCGGAGATTTCAAATAATGCAGAAGTGATACGCCGGCTTGGACTTATAGCAATCAACACTGCAATCGAAGTTGACATCTACGGACATGCCAACTCTACACAGATATGCGGGACAAAGATGATGAACGGAATCGGCGGTTCGGGCGACTTCGAACGCAATGCGTTCATAAGCATCTTCACATGTCCGTCGGTAGCCAAGGGCGGCATGATTTCAAGCATCGTGCCATTCTGCTCACACATAGACCACACCGAACACGACGTCAACATCATAGTTACCGAACAGGGAGTGGCCGACCTGAGGGGCAAAGGACCTATGGAGCGAGCTAAAGCCATCATCGAAAACTGTGCACACCCCGACTACAAACAACTGCTGTGGGACTACCTCAAGATTTCGACCGTGGGACACTCCTGCCACAACATGGCTGCAACGCACGCATTCCACGACACATTCCTGCGCGAAGGCGACATGCGGCTCGTGGATTTCAGTAAGTATGCAAAATAAGGAAAACGGGTAATGAAACTTATCTCATGGAACGTAAACGGACTGCGAGCATGTGTCGGTAAGGGTTTTGCCGACACATTCACAGCATTCGATGCCGATTGTGTCTGCCTGCAGGAAACCAAAATGCAGGCAGGGCAACTCGACCTCCAATTCGCAGGATATCAGTCGTTTTGGAACTTCGCCGAGAAAAAGGGATACTCGGGAACTGCCATCTACACACGACTCACACCCCAAAAGGTGACTTACGGAATAGACGTGGAACAGCATGACCACGAAGGTCGTGTCATCACGTTGGAATATGAAACATTCTTCCTCGTGACCGTTTATACACCAAATTCGCAAGACGGCCTAAAAAGGCTTGACTACCGAATGGTATGGGAAGACGACTTTATGGCATATCTCAAACGACTGGACGAGGTGAAGCCCCTGATAGTGTGTGGCGACATGAACGTGGCACATCAGGAGATTGACCTGAAGAACCCCCAGTCAAACCGGCATAATGCAGGATTTACCGACGAGGAACGTGCAAAGTTCACGACGTTGCTCGCCAATGGGTTTACCGATACATTCCGATATTTTTATCCCGACCAAAGAGGTATCTATTCGTGGTGGTCGTACCGTGCCAACGCACGAGAACATAACGCAGGGTGGCGAATCGATTACTTTTTGTGTTCCGACCGGTTGAGAGAACATCTGACGGATGCAAAAATACACACCCAAGTGATGGGTTCTGATCACTGCCCCGTGGAGTTAAGTCTTCCCAGTATAGAAAAATGAAAATAGGAGTATTCTGTTCTTCGTCAGACAAGTTGCCGGAAGAATATTATAATGAGGCAAGGCGCCTGGGACAATGGATAGGAGCAAACGGACACACGCTCGTGTATGGCGGTAGCCGCTGCGGACTGATGGAAGCCGTGGCGCGTGGAGTGCGTGAGACCGGTAGCCTGAATGTTATTGGTGTGGTGCCAAAGATACTCATCGACCGTGATATGGTGAGCGAGCAAGTGGGCATAAAGATTCCTACAGAAAACCTCACCGACCGCAAGGCATGGATGATGAAACTGAGTGATGTGTTTGTTGCAATGCCAGGAAGTGTGGGCACACTCGACGAGGCATTTTCGGTTATCGGCGAGGCTTCGATAGGCATAAGCGTCAAGCAAGTCATATTCTGGAATGTCAACGGATTTTGGGACAGCCTCTTCGCAATGCTCGACGGTATGAAGCAAACAGGTGTTGTAAACAAACCACTCGACAAATTCATGACGAATGTATCGACTTTCGAGGAGTTGACAAACGAAATAAACAATTAAAACCACATTATGTGTAAGATTATAGGAATAGGTGAAACCATAATGGACATCATCTTCAAAAACGGACAGCCTACGGCAGCTGTGCCCGGAGGTTCGGTATTCAACTCTGTAATATCGTTGGGACGACTCGGGCTAAACGTCACCTTCATAAGCGAGACAGGCAACGACCGTGTGGGGCGTACCATACTCGACTTTCTTGCCGACAATGGTGTGAACAACGAAAACGTATGCGTCTATTTCGATGGTCGTACCCCTATTTCGCTGGCATGGCTCAACGACCAAAACGATGCCGACTACGAATTTTACAAAGACTATCCTAAGGCAAGGCTCGACGTCATCTGGCCACGTATCGAGCGCAATGACATTGTGATAATGGGTTCGTATTTTGTACTCAACCCGGTATTGCGAAGTAAGGTACTCGAATTCCTGCATTATGCAAAAGAGCGTGAAGCAATCATATATTACGACTTCAATTTCCGCAACAGCCATAAAGCCGAGGCAATGAGGCTGTATCCCGATATCCTGGAGAATCTGGAATTTGCCGATATAGTCAGAGGCTCGACCGAAGATATTGACAACATGTTCGGCGACAACGACCCCGACCGCGTCTTTCATAAAGAAATCGAATTCTATTGTAAGAACATGATTTGCACTGATGGCGGA
Organism: uncultured Prevotellaceae bacterium; assembly: GCA_937915745.1. Lineage (GTDB taxonomy): Bacteria > Bacteroidota > Bacteroidia > Bacteroidales > Bacteroidaceae > Colivivens. The sequence goes on from CALGGJ010000117.1 coordinate 44,319, forward strand.
AGCAATGTACGCCTCATATCCCCTGAGGTGACAAAAGATTATGCTGTGAAACAAGTGCCTACGGTGAGTACCATAGGGGCAGGCGACAACTTCAATGCCGGTATTGTATTCGGACTCATACGTGAAGGTATAACGAAAGACAATGTAAGGACACTAACCGAAGAGCAGTGGGACCGTATCATGAAGCCCGCCATCGACTTTTCTGCACATGTATGTCAGAGTCTCAACAACTCGATATCCAAGGAGTATGCACAAAACTATACAAGCCCAGGACCCAAGGCTACACTGTTCGACTGAACAGCAGATGTCCGATATCCAATTCTTGACTGACCTTTAATATTTTTATTCTACAACCACGATAATGAGAATTTTTCAAAACGTATCAGATATAGGCGACCTTCGCACTGCCCTCGACGAAGCATTCGAGATAAAACAAGACCGTTACAAATATTCGGCTTTGGGTAAAAACAAGACCTGCCTACTCATATTCTTCAACAACAGCCTGCGCACACGTCTCAGCACCCAGAAGGCGGCAATGAACCTCGGTATGAATGTCATCGTACTCGATGTGAACCAGGGTGCATGGAAACTTGAGACCGAGCGTGGAGTGGTGATGGATGGCGACAAGAGCGAACACCTGCTCGAGGCCATACCCGTGATGGGATGCTACTGCGACATCATCGGTGTACGCAGTTTTGCCACATTTCAGGACCGTGCAGACGATTACGAGGAGCGCATACTCAACCAGTTCATCAAATACAGCGGCAAGCCCGTCTTTTTCATGGAAAGTGCCACCGTACACCCACTGCAAAGCTTTGCCGACCTTATAACCATCGAACAGTACAAGCGCACTGAGCATCCGAAGGTTGTACTAACATGGGCCCCACATCCCAAAGCACTGCCACAAGCTGTGCCAAACTCATTTGCACAGTGGATGCGAGCCGCTGATGTCGATTTCGTTGTGACACATCCCGAAGGATATGAACTCGACCCACGGTTTGTCGGCGACGCAAAGGTGGAGTACGACCAGATGCGTGCTTTCGAGGGAGCCGACTTCATCTATGCAAAAAACTGGAGCTGTCCCGGAGTGACATGTCCTGCAGATTATGGACGGGTGCTAAATACCGACCGCTCATGGACTGTTGACGACCGTCACATGGCAGTGACCAACAATGCGTTTTTTATGCACTGCCTGCCAGTGCGGCGCAATATGATTGTTACAGATTCGGTAATCGAATCGCCTACAAGCATCGTAATTCCCGAAGCTGCAAACCGTGAAATTTCGGCACAAGTAGTACTCAAACGTATGCTGCAATCACTCTAAAAACAAATTTTTTTGACCATTTGCTTGGTCATATCAAATAAAAGACGTAAATTTGCACCCGAAACAAGACTTAGAGAGTTCCGGTATTTCGACACAAAAGAGTATGAGATATTGGAATTCTTATTCTTTTCTACACTAATATTAACTGATAACAACATTAATAATTCAACGAAACCATGGCATACATGTCACGCGAAGGCTATGAGAAGATCAGAGCCGAAATAAAACAACTCGAAGAAGTAGAACGTCCCGAGGTCATCCGACAAATACAAGAAGCCCGCGAGAAAGGCGACCTGAGCGAGAACGCAGAATACGATGCAGCCAAAGAAGCACAAGGCAAGCTAGAGACCAAGATAGCCGAACTGAAAGCCATCCTGGCCGATGCAAAAATTATAGACACAACCAAAGTGCAGACCGACACCGTGCAGATACTCTCGCGTGTGGAGATGAAGAATGTCAAGACCGGTATGGTCATGACCTACGCCATTGTGAGCGAGAGTGAAGCCAACCTGCGCGAGGGGAAGATATCTGTAGCCACACCCATTGCCCAAGGCCTGTTGGGAAAGAAAGTGGGCGATATAGCAACAATCAAGATACCTCAGGGTGTCATCGAACTTGAGATTACAAATATATCAGTTTAAAAAAGGATATAATCAAATACTTTTAATCCATAAATAACAGATATGGCAACCATATTCACACGTATAGCTCAAGGTGAGATACCAAGCTACAAATGCGCGGAGACCTCCGAGTTCTACGCCTTTCTCGACATCAACCCACTGGTGAAAGGGCATACACTATGTATCCCACGTCGTGAGGTTGATTATATTTTTGATATGGACGATGACGAGATAGGTCGTTTCCAGCAGTTTGCCAAGCATGTGGCTCAAGCCATCAAGGCTGCATTTCCATGCGTGAAAGTTGGTGAGGCAGTGCTTGGGCTCGAAGTGCCTCACGCACATATCCATCTCATTCCGATGCAGACCGAGCGCGACATGAACTTCAACAATCCTAAGTTGCAGCTTTCGGCAGAAGAGATGCAGCAGGTAGCCGATGCTATCTACAAGGAATTCACAAAATAGTTTCTTGTAAGCTGGATAAAATGCTATAACATATAAAGCGAAATGCAAGAATCAGTCAAGGGTTCTTGCATTTCGCTTTTTTGTCTTTTATCCCAAATCGGTCATTAGCGTTTAGATGATTATAAGTTTATTTTCGAGCTGGTTTTTTGCGGCATTGAAGGAGTAATGGGGTTCCCAAAAACACAAGGATTGTCACGACTGCTCAAAAAATACGGATTGTCACGACGCAGTCGTGGCTGATAGGCCGTGAAAAAGATGCTAACGTCGTTCTGTTATAAAAAAACCTGCTGTCCATCCGGCAACCCTCCGCCTGTCATACCGACGGAGCGGAGCGCAGGAGTGTATCTGATATTAGGCTCTGAAGGGGAGTTAAAGGGTAGTTAAAGAGAA